>NVWP01000121.1 GCA_002733705.1 Henriciella sp.
ATCTGCGCCACAGTCTGAGGCGAGCCCTCCAGCATGATAGCCCCGAGGACCTGCCAGCGGGCGCTCGTCAGACCGAGATCTTTGACAAGCTGGTCACCCGCCTCGAGCAAGGCGCCGTTCAGCCGGAAAGTCTCCAGCATGAGATCGGTGATCACGGCGCCGTTCGTTTGTTCAATCTTGGTCATGACAGTCTCCGTTTGACTGCTTATTGTCATTTTGACAACATGCTGTCAACTTAGCTTTTGATCCGGGCTGCCATACGCCTCAATCAGCAGGGGGGCAGCTCTGGCGTGAACACGTATGAGGGTTACACTGGCCGGATCAGAATCACCGAAGAGAAGTCTATCGCCATGTCCAAGCCCCCCGTCGGCTCCAAAGCCAATCCGTCAGAATTCGACGTCATCTCCAAGCTGGCCGAGGATGAGCCCTATTTCGTGATCCGCGCGCACGACCCGCTTTCTTCAGCGCTGGTCGAACTCCATGCCTATATCGGCGCAGGCCAGGCAGGCGCGGCCCACAACAAGCTGGCCGAGATCATGGCGCTGACGTCGGCCCGCGCCCCGCGTCCGGCCTCCAGCCCGAAATACCGTGAGACCTTCGCCATCTCGCTCGCCATGGAGCAGTGGCGCGACACCCATAAGGACTAGGCGTTGGAGCTGCGCCCGGCCCCGCTTGAGGACCGCTTTGTCCGCCTTGTCCCGTTCGACATGGACGCCCACGCGCCCATGCTGCGCGACATGGCGGAAAAGTCGGGCGAGCGGCTGGCGACCTGGCCATTCTACAATCCCCCCGGCGACTGGATCACGCCCTGGACGAAGACGATCCGCCAGCGCACCGAGGCCGGCACGCTGATCCCCTTCGCCGTCCTCGCCCCGGACGGCCGGTTTGCCGGCATGACAGCCTATCTCAATCCCAACCGGGACTGGCGCAATGTCGAGATCGGCATGACCATCTATGCGCCGGAATTTCAGGGCGGCACGACCAATCCGGCCTGCAAGCGCCTGCTGCTCGCCAGCGCGTTCGACGCCGGGGCGATCCGCGTCTATTTCCATGTCGATGAGCGCAATGCCCGCTCGCGCCGCGCCGTGCTGAAACTTGGTGCCACACAGGAAGGCATCCTGCGCCACAACCGCATCCTGCCGGACGGATTTTTGCGCTCGACCGTGGTCTTCTCCATCCTTGCCGAAGAATGGCCGGCCGTGAGAGACAGGCTGGACCAGAGGCTTTCCTGAGACAGGCACACGCCCATGACCACACCGATCAATCTCAACAAGGCACGCAAGCAGAAAAAGCGCGCCGACGCCGAGAAGAAAGCCACTGAAAACCGGGTGAAATTCGGGCGCACAAAGAGCCAGAAAGACCTAGAAAAGAGCGAGGCGGCGCGCGCCAGGCGAAACCTCGAAGCGTCGAAACGGGAACACTAGGACACTTCAGGCCGTTCACTTTTTAGAAAAGCATTCTGCTTTTTCCAGAAAGGAAACGCATCATGTCCCGCGCCCTGCTTACCACGTCGGTCTTCTCGGTCAGTTTTCTGCTCGCGACCATCATCGGTTTCGCCATGGCGGTCTCGTAGGCCGGCCGGACATTTCAGCCCGCGTCTAACCTCTAATAGCCCGGCTCGCTCGCACCCAGACGGCCCAGAACCTCCAGACCGTTGCGATAGTCCGACACGCGCGCCAGCGAGTCCGTATATTGCCGGTCCACCGGCATCCCGCTCCCGTACACCTGCTCCGCCGCTTCGGCGTAGAGCGCATGCGCCTCCAGCAGATTACCGCCCGACTCGTAACACGCCGCCAGATTATGCGTGACCGCGGGGGCGGCCGGATATTGCGCATGTAGATCCTGCCACACAGCGCATGAGGTCCCCGGTGAGCTCGACGCTGCCTCTACCGCCTCCTTGAAGCGCGGATCGGCCGCGACCACAGCATCCATCGGATCCTCGACGAACACCGCGCGCATCACCGCATTTCGCGGCGCGATATCGGCGCGGATATCACCCAGCGTGTTGGCCAGCGCATTATGGATGAGGTCGACCGGGGGCTGAACGCCAGCCGCCAGACCATAGTCCCAGCCGCCATGCCCGCGCCGTCCGCGACGGCCCCTGATATAGATCTCCTCACAGCTTTCCGCTTCCGCATCCCCGAAATAGGTATCCTGGAAGATCATGCGTCCGCTGCCATACTCGATCAGACGCGGCGTCACCGAGACCTGCACGCGTTCACGCAGGCAGATATGTTCCACCTCGTCGCGATGCTCACAGTCGAACGGCCCGTCCCATTCGACGCATTCGGTCTGCGTCGTGGAATATTCCTCGGCCTCATAGCTGACGATATCCGTATTGCCTTCATAGATGCCGGCACGCTGGCCCTCCGGCACATAGCCATCGCTATAGCGCGCGATGCGGAACCAGGGCTGTCCGTCCAGGGTCGCGCTCGCCAGCATCGCCTCGAACTCGCTGGCATACCAGTTGCCGCCCGGCCCGTTGAACCGCCCGACATCGACAAGGCGCGTTTCCACGGCGGCGGTGTTGGCGGGCACAAGCCGCGCCTCATAGTCGATCCCCGGCGTCGCACAGGCTGACAGGCCGGCAATCGCCGCCAGAATGGCCAGTCTTCTCATGAAAAATCCCCCCTTTTTGTGCAGAGTGTCACCCCTTTTCTGCGCCAGCAAGTGAACCCTGCCTGAATACTTTGCAGCGCAGAAAAACGTTGAACCGGATACCGCCTTGCCCCAGATGCAGGGGCAATCGAAATCCGAGGGAGTTTCACATCATGTCATCAGCCGCCGCCCTGTTCGAGCCGTTCAAGCTCAAATCGCTGAACCTTGAAAACCGTATCGTCATGGCGCCCATGACGCGCGGCTTCAGCCCCGATGGCGTGCCGACCGATGATGTCGCCGCCTATTATGCGCGCCGCGCCGCCGCCGATGTCGGCCTGATCCTGTCTGAAGGCACGCTGGTGCGCCGCAAGGGCGCCTCCGACAATCCGAACTATCCGCTCTTCCATACCGATGCCGCGCTCGCCGGCTGGCAGAAGGTCATCGATGCAGTCCATGCCGAAGGCGGCAAGATGGGCCCGCAGATCTGGCATCAGGGCCTCCTGCGCAAGACCGGCACCGGCCACTTCCCGGACGCCCCCTCCGACAGCCCGTCGGGTATCACCCATAAGGGCAAGCAGCTCTTCGACGAACCCTCTGACGAGGAAGTCGCCGACATGGTCGCCGCCTATGCCGATGCCGCCAAGGCTGCGAAGGACCTCGGCTTCGACACGCTCGAAATCCACGGCGCCCACGGCTATCTCATCGACCAGTTCTTCTGGGACGTGATGAACAAGCGCGAGGACAAATATGGCGGCGGCCTGCCCGAGCGCGCCCGCTTTGCCGGCGAGATCATCTCCGAGATCCGCAAGGCGGTCGGCGAGGACATGCCGATCATCCTGCGCTTCTCCCAGTGGAAACAGCAGGACTATACCGCAAAGCTGGCAGAGACCCCGCAGGAATTCGAAGCCTTCCTCAAGGTCTTCGTCGACGCCGGCGTCGACATCCTGCACGCCAGCCAGCGCCGCTTCTGGGAAGCTGAATTCCCGGATGTCGATGGCGAGAACGGCCTCAACACGGCAGGCTGGGCCAAGAAGCTGACCGGCCTTCCGACGATCACGGTCGGCTCTGTCGGGCTTTCGTCGGAGTTTACCGGCGCCATGCGCGGCGAAGGCTCCAAGACCCGCCCCATCACCGATGTCGTCGAGCGCCTTGAAAAGGGTGAGTTCGACCTCGTCGCCGTCGGCCGCGCCCTCCTGCAGGACCCGGAATGGGCCACCAAGGTCAAGGAAGGCCGCACCGAAGAGCTCGCCGACTATGACGCCAAGGCCATGGCAAAGCTCTACTAGCCACTGGTGAGAGGACACTTCTACCGGAGGGGTCCTCTCACCGGACCGCGGTCGGCGTATATCCAAAAACTGCGCGGAAGCGGCGGATCATATGCGCCTGGGATGAGAAGCCGCACAGGACCGCCACATCGCTGGCCTTCTGGCCCTCGGCCAGAAGATCGCGAACACGCTCCACACGTTGGCGCAAGACCCACTCATAGGGCGGCACCCCATAGCTAACGGTGAATGCACGTGAAAACTGCCGGGGGCTCAGGCCGCTGACCTCAGCGAGATTGCGCACAGTGATGCGCTCGGCAAGAGATGTTTCGACGGTGTCTTCGACGGCGCGCCTTTGCGCGCCCGTCAGACCGCCATTGGGCGCCCTGAAATCACTGGTAACGTTCGCGATAGAGAGAGAGCGTGCCAACAATGTCATCAGAGTGTGATCCAGAACATTAGCATGGCCCGGATCATCCCAATCCAGAATCAGAAGAAACTGCTGGCAGAGTTCACGCAGCGCTGGATCGCACCCGAACACCACCCGTTCCACCCCGTGTGTCTTGCTACCAGCTGCGCGGCTTAGATGACGGTCTTCGAAATAGACATGCAGCCATCTGAGGTAGCCACCATTTTTCCACGCGGAGGGCTCCCCGGCAGGCAGACTGCAGATCGCACCGCAAGAGCCTGTGGAGTTTGGGCGGATAGCGTCGCTGGACACCTCGCGGACTTGGCTTCCGCCCCGTAGATACAGGCTGAACGTGTGATGGCGGGCCCGGTGATAATGGACATCGCCCTTGCTTTGCTCCCAGACGGCCAGGCCGATTCCCGTTGCCGTGACGCAGGACCGCAAGAGGCTCGCCTGAGGCCGCAGCGCTCTTGCGACATCGAAACCGACTATTCCCGGCGCCATGTCATTCCCTTCGAACATTGTGGCATGATTGTATCAGATAGGGCTGGATCGTGCGAGATATGGCCTCCCGCGTTTGGCAGAAGCCCCTCGGAAACATCTACTCCCAGGGTCCGCAAACATGCCGCTCGATTCCGCCTCTTCCTTCGAAAAGAGAAGGCCTTCAATGTGCACTCGCACCGCTCCAGGAGTGCAGCGGCGATGGGTTTGAAAGCCCGTTGCGCCTGTTCCGCACGGCAGATCGGCATTCTCTGCCTGCTCTGGGCAACCGGGCTCTTCTTGCGGATTCCGGTCCTCGCGGTTTCCCCGCTCGCTGGACAGATCGCGGACGACCTGAACCTCTCGACCACCAGCACCGGCGCCTTGACCATCCTTCCGGTCGTGGTGCTCGCATTGGCGGCGCCGCTCGCCATTTGGGTGATCGCGCGGATCGGACCGGCCCGCACCATTGCCGCCGGTCTCGCGCTCAGCGCCATTCTTTCAGCCTCCCGCGGCTGGAGCTCCTCGGCGGCGGTGCTGTTCGCCGCCTCCATCGGCATGGGGACCGGGATCGCCCTGTTTCAGACAGCCCTTCCGAGCGCCGTCCGGGGATGGCTCCCCAGACACGCGGGCCTAGGTAGCGCGGTCTATCTGAACGGAATGATGGTTGGCGAACTTGTCGGAGCCGGGGCAACCTTGCCCATCGTCATGCCTCTTGCAGGGCATGATTGGCGCATGGCGCTGACTATATGGGCGGTGCCTGCCCTGGGGATCGCAGCCCTCATCCTCCTTCTCGGCGAAAGGGCGAAGCCCGGCGGGGCGGCCCCCATCTCACCGAACTGGTCAGACAGCCGAACGTGGGAGCTAGGGCTCTGGCTCGCCGGATCGATTGCCGTGTTCTTCAGCATCAACGCCTATATGGACACAACGCTTGCCGCACGCGGGAATGGCACGTGGCTTGGCCCCCTGATTGTAGCCTACAACGCGACTTCGCTGCTGGCGTCTCTGGCCATGCTGTGGTGGAAGACGGCGTGGCTCGGCCGTCGGGCCCCAATCGTGATCGCTGGCATTGCTTCCGCCGTCGGCATGCTCGGTTTCGGCTTTGTGCCGGGACCGGTCGGCTATGCTGGCGCACTTGTCGCCGGTTTTGCCGCGTCGCTGCAACTCATCCTTATTATGTCCTTGCCGCCGGTTGTGACTGAAGAGACGAATGTCGCGCGATTGACCGCCGGTATCACCCTTGTGGGGTACCTCCTCGCATTCGTATTACCCCTCCTGGGTGGACTGTTGTCCGATACCATTGGCGGTATCGCGATGGTGTTCATACCCACAGCGGTTTTCATCTTGGTGCTCGCCGGTCTTGGCCGGAAAGACGGCAGATACGAGGAACAGTCTTCCAACAGAGGGACCGATCTTCAGGGCGGGTGATCTCAGCTGCCTTTGCCCGTTGCTCCAAGGCCGGAACGCAAAAAGGGCGGGCCATCAAAGCCCGCCCTTTTTCTATTGCACTGAGGGGTCTGCCTCAGATCGGTTCAGGTCCGCCCTTGGAGCTGACCCAGAACGCATGGATCACGGCGGGCAGCCAGAAGACAAAGCAGAGGACGATATTGATGATCAGCTGGAGGCCGACCCCTGCGCGCAGAGCCACGGCGACCGGCGGCAGGAAAAGACACAGAAGTATCTGGATTAGGGACATGATGAATTCCTTCTTGGTGACAGGAAGGTAACGCGACCTGATGCCGCCCCGTTCCGCTGAGGCAGGGCCAATCCAGGGCTCCACCCTCAGATTCCGCGTGACTGCCCCAGCGGCAGACCCCTCACCCTGACCAAAACAGATCAGGGAGAACGCCATGTCCTATGAGCAGATCAAGGTCGAAAACCGGGGCAATATCTGCCTCCTCACCCTCAACCGCCCGGACAAGCTGAATGCATGGACGCCGGATATGAGCCGCGAGCTCGGCAAGGCGATCACCGCCGCCAATGAGGATGAGGATATCGGCGCCATCGTCATGACCGGTGAAGGACGCGGCTTCTGCGCCGGCGCGGACATGTCCTACTTCCAGAACAATATCGATGCTTCGGAAACCAAGGCGCATAAGCGAGATGGCGGCATCGACTGGGTGTCGCTGATCCGCTCTTCCAAGCCCTGCATCGCCGCGGTGAACGGCCCGGCCTTCGGCATCGGCGTCACGCAGATCCTGCCCTTCGACATGATCGTTGCCTCAACCCTATCGAAGTTCGGCCTCGTCTTCGTGCGCGTCGGCATCGTGCCAGAGCTTGCAAGCTCCCACTTCCTCATTCAGCGCGTGGGCTGGGGCAAGGCGCATGACCTCCTGCTCACCGCCCGGCCTGTCTCCGGCGAAGAAGCCGTCAGCCTCGGTCTCGCCGACCGGCTGTCAGAGCCTGAAACCCTGCTCGACGACGCGCTCGAACTGGCCGGACAGATGGCGGCCAACCCCTCCCCCATGCTGCGCATGACCAAACAGCTCCTCAGCGCCAATGGCTGCGATACCGACACCTCCCGCATCCAGGCGCGCGAGCATGAGCAGCTGGAAATCTGCTACACCCTCCCCGAACACAAGGAAGCTGTCGCCGCCTTCGCCGAAAAACGCGCCCCCGACTTCAAGGCCGCCCGCCACAAGGCGCAGGCCAGGATCGACTAGAAAAGCTCTGGATCGGTTATCACTTCAACAAGGCTTGGCCCTTCATGGGCGAGCGCCTCGCTGAGGTGACGGTCCAGCTCATCGCGGCCGCGCACAAGACGGCCCATCCCGCCACAGGCACGCGCGAAACCGGCAAAAGGCGGATTGACTAGCCCCGTCTGCCAGACCGGGAACTCACCTGCCCGCTGTTCCTTGGAAATCTTGCCGAGCTCTGAATTGTTCATCAGCACATGGGTGATGTTCATGCCGTATTTGACGGCGGTCGTGAACTCCATCGCGTACTGGCCAAAGCCGCCATCGCCGCTGACCGAGATGACCTTGCGGCCCCGGAAAGCTTCGCGGTCCTGCGTCGCGGCCCAGGCGCCCATCGCCGCTGGAAAGCCAAAGCCGATAGAACCAAGATAGCCAGACATGAGGATGCGCTGGTCACCTGTCGGTTCGAAATAACGCCCGAAGCTGTACGTGTTGTTGCCGACATCGACGGCGAAAATGGCATCCTGCGGCGCAAGCCGTGTCAGCGCACCGAACAGCGCGGC
>NVWP01000122.1 GCA_002733705.1 Henriciella sp.
GCTGTATGGGGCTACACCGCATCGGGCCAGCTACCCGTGCGCTCTACGGGGGTCATTTTTGGATGCCGATAGGGGGTCAACATTGCGTGCCGATTGACACCTTGTAGGCGATGACAAGAAAGTTGCCCGAGCCGCAGGCAGGGTCGAAGACCCTGATCTTTGACATGCGGCTGCGCAGATTAAGGAGCTTGCGCGGGTTGTCCCCCGCCTCCTGAAGCTTTTCGCGCAGGTCGTCGAGGAAGAGCGGGTTGAGCACCTTCAGGATGTTCGGCACGGATGTGTAGTGCATCCCAAGGGCACCGCGTTCCTCGTCATCAGCGACGGCCTGGATCATCGAGCCGAAGATGTCGGGGTTGATCTTCGTCCAGTCGAGATTGCCGATGTGCAGAAGGTAAGAGCGCGCGATCTTGGAAAAGCGCGGCACGTCCGTGCTGCCAGAGAAGAGCCCGCCGTTCACATAGGGGAAGACGTTGGCCCATCGAGCGATGCCAGCGGCGGTGCGATCCTCGCTCTTGGTGTTCATGGTGCGGAAGAGCTCGCTGATCACCTCATGGGTGTTTGCGCTGTCCTTGTCGCTCATCTTGTCGATGGTCGAGGTGAACAGATCGGCCTTGGCGAAGATGTCGGTATCCTCGGCGAAGAAGCAGAAGATAAGCCGCGCCATGAAGTGGTTCATGTCGTGGCGGCGCGCTGTGCTGCCCCACTCGGGATTGTCCTTCAAAAGCTCGACATAGAGGCGGTTAAGCCGCCCTGTCGCCTTGATGTCAAAGGCGCTTTCGCGGATTTGCATGACGGTCGAGATGCCTGCGAGCGGCAGGAAAAAACCGAAATGATCAGGGAAGTCGGGATATTCGCAAACGATAGGCGCGATGTCGGACACGAGGTCTTCGGCCTCAAGTGTCTGGCCATCGGTGGCGAGGATGAACTTGGCCTTGCCCCGCTTTGTGGCAGGGCTGTTTCTCAGCGTGGCAAGCGTCTGTGACACCTGCCCAGGAGCGCAGGTCTTGATGTGGATGTTGCTGGTCTGAAGCACGCCGCCGATATCGGACTTGTTCGACGCACCGCTGCGCAGGCGTTTGATGGTCGTGGCCTTGTTCCCAAAGGCTTCGAGGAAGGCATAGGGGAATTCTTCTAGGTCAAAGGGCGCTTCGGCGAGCGCAGAGATAGCCTCTTCAATCTCAACGGCGTTCATGCGTTCCCCCTGCCCTGCTGGGCTTGTCCAGGCGGCGCAAACGGCTCGACCTTGATCTTCTTTGCCCGCTTCATCACCTGCGCGTATTCGTAGTCGAGCTGGCGTTGCATCCAGTCTCGGGCGGGCGTCCCGAAGACCTTCTCAAGCCGCACTGCCATTTCAGGCGACATGCCAGAGCGGGCGTTCAACAGGTTGCTAAGGGTTTGCCGATCCACGCAAAGGATGCGGGCGGCTTCCGTTACGGTGAGCCCGTTCTTTGCAATGCACTGCTCGCGCACCATGATGCCTGGATGTGTCATGCCCCTGCCCTTTTTTTCTTGGCGAAATGCTAGGCTGATAATCGACACTGGTCAATGGTGCCGCTGTGATGAGCGGTGACTAAGGCTTTGAGAAAAAACGCATCTCCCCCATGAAAACGAATCAATTTAGCCAAGGGGAAGGACAGAGGTTTCTGTCTCATTCTTCGGAGCCGTCATCGCGGCATCCGATAAGTGAACGGGCTTGGCAGGTGCAATGCCGTAGAGCGCAGCGTGCCTTGTTCCTGTCAAGGCACGGGCGCTAGGATTGCCACAAGCGATATGAGGTGCCCGAAGGATGCAAAAAGTGGTCATTTTTTGGTGAGTCGGAGCGGACTGAAGGCAAGCAGAGTGAGTCGGCTTAACCCGATATCTTTTCATAGCATCCTAGCAACCTAGGATTTTTCTGGGGACATTTCAGAGTTATCCACAGCCCTGTGTGTGTTAAATATGTGTTAAATATAGTGTTACGTCTCTGAAAATGGCATGTAAGCCGCTGAAGAATAAACAAAAAAAAAGACCCTCGGTGGGTAGAATATCGAAAAATGGTGGGTAGAATATCGAGAAACGGTGTGTAGAATATCGAAAGCCGTGCTAGGGTGTGTGAAATATCGAAACACTTGACACGGTGTGTGAAATATCGAATGATAACGTATGGTGTGTGAACTATCGAACCAAGACCGCTCTCCCCTTCTTCCTGATCGCCTCGACCAGGGAGACTTCTTCGTGTGTGACATCTTCGATGCGGCACCGAAGGGCGACATGGCCTCGATGGAACATCCTATTTTCTCCATCTCGACCAAGCCTGACAAGCGTATAAGACGTTACGAGAGCGGCAAGAATTTTGTCGAGATCACGCCGTCTGTCAAAGGGCTGGCCACCGTCCATGACAGAGACGTTCTGATTTTTTGCATTTCGCAGATCATGGCGGCGCTCAACGATGAAAAGCCCGTAAGCCAGGTCGTTCACTTCAAGGCTTACGACATGCTCAAGGCCACCAATCGGATGACCAACGGGCAAGCCTATGAAGGGCTGGTGTCGGCCCTGACGCGCCTGCGCGGCACGACGATCACCACGAATATCATAACCGGCAGCCAAGAGGTAACGCGGGGCTTCGGCCTCATTGAAAGCTTCGAGATCGTGCGCAAGACCCGTGAGGGGCGGATGCAGGAAGTCGAGATCAAGCTCTCAGATTGGGTGTTCAATGCGATCCGCCACAAGGAAGTGCTGACACTGCACCGCGACTATTTTCGTCTGCGCAAGCCGTTGGAACGGCGTATCTATGAGCTCGGCCGCAAGCATTGCGGGATGAAGTCGTCATGGAAGATTGGCCTTCAGCGCTTGCAGGAAAAATGCGGCTCGACCTCGACCATGAAGGAATTCAGGCGGCTCGTGCAAAAGATCGTCTTGGAAGACGAGACGCATGGCCACATGCCCGACTACGCCCTGTCACTGGAAGACGATATGGTGACGTTCACCAATCGCCGCACGGTGGAGACGGTGATCTCCCCTGCCCTATCGAAAATCCGACTCGATCCTGAAGCCTATCACGACGCGCGAACCGTCGCGCCAGGCTGGGATATCTATGTTCTTGAGAGAGAATGGCGGCAGTGGATGCACGAGTATGATGTCGAGGCTCCGCGCAACCCGACCAAAGCCTTCATCGGCTTCTGCCGCAAACATGCGGAAAAGCATGGCCGTCCCTAGCCTTCTATGATGCTAGGATTCTAGCAAGCTAGGATGATAACATCCTAGAGGGGCTGCCGCTGCGACCTCACCCGCCAAGATAGCCTACCTTCTCCTATCCTATGTTCCTATAATCCTAGGATTTGTAAATTCTAGCTTGATAGGATTTGACGAATCTAGCATCCTATAAAAAACAAAAGGAGGCAGGCATGATCATCTCATTGATCTCCCAGAAGGGCGGCGTTGGTAAGAGCACCTTGGCGCGGCTTCTGGCAGTAGAAATCGCAAAGGCAGGGTGGCGCGTGAAGATCGCCGATCTCGACCCCGCTCAAGGAACGGCCACGAAGTGGAAGGCCCGCAGGGACGTGGCGGGGTTTCAGCCCGATGTTGCGGTGGAGAAGTTCCGCACGGTCGAACGTGCGATCAAGGAAGCGGCGCATTTCGACCTGATGATCCTCGACGGTCCTGCCCATGCGGAGAAGGGTGGCAAGGTCATGGCGCAGGCCAGTGACCTGATCCTCATCCCGACAGGCTACAGCCTGGACGACATGGAGCCCCAGATCGAGGCGGCTTACGAGCTGGAAGAGGCGGGCATCCCGTCCGAGAAAATTCTCTTCGTCTTCTGCCGTGCCAAAGGGTCGGACTCCGAAGATGCGGCAGCACGGTCATATCTGCGCAAAGCACGTTTGACCGCGCTCGATCCCGTTCTTCCTGAGCTGGCTTCGATCCGCCAAGCCCATGCCGAAGGTCGCGCCGCGTCCGAAGTGCCGTTTGCGAAAGTGCAGGAAAAGGCCATCGACGTTGCGCAGAAGATCGTCGATCAACTAATGAGCAAGAAGGAGGCAGCGTAATGGCAAAAGGTCTCCAAATGGCAGAGCCGCCGCGTCGGCGCTCAGATGTGACGGCGGAAGTCCCTCAAAACGATACCCCAAAGATCACACCGCAAGTGGCAGCCGATGCAGGCATGAAGTTCACCCAAATTGCCGAAGGCGAGAAGGTGCAGTTCAACAAGCGGATCAAGCGCGGCGTTGCCGATGGCTATGAGATGCTGGCAATCCGCACACGGCAGAAAGTGCCCGAATTGCTGGAAGAGGCGCTTGCGCTTCTGGAACAGAAATACGGCAAGGTGTAGGATGCTATATTGTTAGCATCCTAACATCCTAGGATTATAGCATCCTATCTTTCTGGGCCATCCCGATCCTTGTCCCGCTCCAAGCGCCGCCGCTCGGCGGCGCGCTTGCGCGCCTCCCGTGCCTTGTGAACGCGGATGGCCTTTTCGAGCTCGCGGGCACGGTCGAGCTCTTCCTTGCTAGGCCCTTCGTAGTCGGGATCGAGGAAGTGCGGTTTCTTCTCGGGCTCCTCGATCCGCCCGCGCACATCGTCCTTGTCTGATCGCTCTCGCGACTTCGGTGCAAGCACCTCCTCGGCACGGGCATCCTTGCCCGCATCCCGCTTGTCACGTTTCGCAAACATGCCGGTCTTCTCGCGCGGCTTGTTGTCCTCGACCTCGGGCTCGGGCTCCGGCCGACGCGCGGTGTCCTCGGGCGGTGGCGGGGCAGGGGGCTTCTGCTCGTCGTCCTCGCGGCGCTTGTCGCCAGGACGGACGCCACCGCCCGCGCTGCCCGTTCCGCTTTCACCGCGACCGTCGCCTTTGCCATCACCACTGTCGCCGCTCTCAGCCGCCCCGGAGCCGCCCGGAAGGGCATGGCTATCCCAGACCCCTGAGAGGCCGTCACGCGGCTCTCTGGGCGTCTCTGGGGGCATCTCGGGCGATAGGGCAGGGGAGGCTTCCTCTGGGCGCGTCAACAGCACCTCGTCGGCGCTGCGCGGCGCGGAGCCGCCGCCAGCCTGACGGGCACGCAAGAGCGTCTGCTCGCGCTCGAAGCGCTGCTGCTGGCACAGCGCCAGGTCATCACGCTCGCCGCCTTGACCCTTGCGAAGGCGGGCAAGCTCCTCGGCGTGATGATCCTTCAAGGCAGCCAGCTCGCGCCGCTGCCGCGCGCGAAGGGCGTTGAGGCGGGAATCCTGCGTGGATTTGAACTCACGCAGGGCGGCATCCCGCTTCTGCCGCATGGCACGCCCTTTGAGCATGACGATCTCGCCCATCCGCTGAAGGAAGCTCGGTGTGAGCTCCTTGCGGAAGCTGTCGTGATCGGCACGCGCCGCCCGCACGGCGGTGCGCAAGGTGGTGAGCTGCTCGCGGCGCAGCGCGTGCAGGGACGCCGCCTGAGCGGCCTGAAGGTTGCGCATCTGCTGGGCATGGACAACGGCGAGCCCCGCGAACTCCGCCTGGTCGCGCTCGCCCTTGGCCTTTTCCAGCCGCGCAAGTGCGAGGTCGATGACATCGCGCTCGTTCTTCAGCCGCTCTCGTTCAGCATTCCGCTCCATGACGGTCTCATGCTGCTGAACGACCCGATCGGCCTTCTCGGGCTCGCCGTTGCGGAGGGCTTCCGTGGCGTGCTGCCCGAGCTTCGGTTCCGGCTCCCGGTCGATCCCCTGATCGGCAAGCGACCGATGATCGACACGCAGGTCGAGGCCAAGCACCTCGAAGGTGCGGTTTTGGGCGTTAGCCCATGCCTCGCGCGTGTCGTGCACGAAGTCGCGGCTGTTCCAGGAGCGCTCCTTGGGACCGAAGGAAGAGGCCGTGAGCGTGCGCGTTGTCAGCAAGATGTGGGCATGATCATTGCGCTCATCGCCGGAAGGGGAATGGGTGTGGATGTTGACATCCGCGACCATGCCCTTGCTGACAAACTGGTCGCGCACGAACTGACGGACAAGCGCCTCGCGCTGCTCGTCCGTCAGCTCATGGGGCAGGGAGAGGAGCACCTCACGGCAGAGCTGGGCGTCCTTGCGGCGCTCGACGGCTTCGACGGCGTTCCACAGCTCGGCGCGGTTGCTCATCCAGTCGGGGGCGTTCTCTGGTGCGAGGATGAAGGAGGCGGCGACACCCGTCTTGCGGGTGTAGTCATGCGCCGCGCCGTAGCGTTCATCCATGATCTTCTCGCCCGCCCGATAGGCGGCAGCGGCACAGGCCCGATGGCCTGAACCGCGTGAGATGATCTTGAACTCGCAGCGATAGATCGCCACCGACGCCTCCTTCCTGCCACATGCTTTCGTGCCCGCGCATCTCGCCCTCCACGCCTAGCGAGGGAGGGTGAGTGCCTTCCGCCCCAACTGGCGGGCACGAAAGGCGGTGATCGAACGGACGCAAAACCGTTCGCGGGTTCGGGCAGCGCCCGTGCCGGAGCCATGTTTTCATGGCGCAGGCGAGGGGAAGCCCTAGTGGCTTGGGGATACCTCCCCGTTGAACGTGCGCGGAACGTTGTGTCTACAACGTATAACCGCGCTATTAGTCCTTTCTCTTTCAGTCTCCCACAAAATGGTAAACATGCCGTTAAGAAACAAGGGGTAGCCAAGGGAGACACTGGCCTGCAAGGTCAGCACGGTCATCAGACCGTCTTCAAGCACCGCTTGAACTATGGTAAAACGCATCTCATGGCAGATGCACATTCGAAGAAAGAGAAGCTGCTTGCGCAGCGCCAAAAGCTCGACGCCGAGATCAAGGCGATTGAGGCGAAGGAGCGTTCCCAGAAGCGCAAGGATGACACCCGCCGCAAGATTATCCTGGGCGGTCTAGTTATGAAGGCTGCGACAAGCGAGCCGAACATCCTGACATGGCTGAAGACGCTCGCCAGCGGTGAGAGCGTTTCGGGAAAAGACCGTGACCTCCTCAACCTATGGTTCGAGGAGCACGCCTCGCAAAGCGCAACACAAGCGCCCGATGCCGATGCGTCGTCCGAAGCAGGGCAGGGCGCTGCGACAGGGGCAGAGCATAGCCCACCAGATGGTGGAGCGGGATAGGTTTGATTTAAGAGATTGGAGGGTGGGCAGGGATGTTCAGCGACGACCACAGAAAAAGGATGAAGGCGAATAACGAAGCGGCAAGAGCCCAGAAGGCAGGCGGAACGCCAGCCTCACGCCCACCTTCCTTCGAGCAGCTCACCCGAGACTTGCAGGCCATGAAACAGCCACCGCCAAAGAGTGGTGGTCTGAAAGACTTCTTCGCAAGGCTCTTCGGCGGTAAGGAGCCCGATCTCGAAGCCCTTGGCAGGCGCGCAGGGCAGGAAGTGCGAGCAGCGCAGAAAAAGACGGAAGAGTTCCTCGCCCGCGAGGACGTACAGGCCACCGTGAACACGGCACGGCTCGAAGCCACAAGGGCCGCGCAAAGCGGGCTGAAGATGGCCGAGGGCGGCGCGTCCTATCTGGCAAAGAAGAGCCAAGAGACAGGGTATCTGCGCAAGAGCTGGAACGCGATCTGGGCGCACAAGATTCCCGTTGGCCTATTTCTGATTGGCTGTCTCATCATCTACAGCTTTCAGACCGATGTGACCTTCGGGCGCGATGCGCTCGGGCGATCAATGCGCTCGTATAACGGGCCGATCATTGATGCGCAGATTGGCTTCGGGGTGTTGTCGGGCATAGCTGGCTTCCTTCTAGGATTCCTGCCGATCCTCATCTTCTCGAAGTTCCGCGCCTATGCGTTCGCAGGGCTTGGCCTTCTGGGCTTCGCCGTCCTGACCACACCTGGCCTTGGAACACTGGCCTATCCGGTGTTCGGGTCGATGGGTCTGTTCGGCGGCTTGTTCCTCGGCGCTCTGCTGTTCTTCAAACCGCAAGACCTTTCTACTGACGCCTATGGTTCGGCGCGGCTTGCCCGCCGC
>NVWP01000123.1 GCA_002733705.1 Henriciella sp.
ATCGATATCATCTCGCCGCAGGGCAAGGGCCAGCGCGCGCTGATTGTGGCGCCGCCGCGCACGGGTAAGACCGTGCTGCTGCAGAACATTGCCAAGGCGATTACGGACAACCACCCGGAAGTCTTCCTGCTGGTGCTTCTGGTCGACGAGCGGCCTGAAGAAGTCACCGACATGCAGCGTTCGGTAAACGGCGAGGTGATTTCCTCGACCTTCGACGAACCCGCGCAGCGCCACGTCCAGGTGGCGGAAATGGTCATCGAAAAGGCCAAGCGCCTGGTCGAGCACAAGCGCGATGTCGTGATCCTGCTCGATTCCATCACCCGTCTGGGCCGCGCCTACAACACCGTCGTGCCCAGCTCGGGCAAGGTGCTGACCGGTGGTGTGGACGCCAATGCGCTCCAGCGGCCCAAGCGCTTCTTCGGTGCTGCGCGCAATATCGAGGAGGGCGGCTCGCTGTCCATCATCGCCACCGCGCTGATCGATACCGGCAGCCGCATGGACGAGGTGATCTTCGAAGAGTTCAAGGGCACCGGCAACTCGGAAATCGTGCTCGATCGCAAGGTCGCCGACAAGCGCATCTTCCCGGCGCTCGACGTCGGCAAGTCCGGCACGCGCAAGGAAGAGCTGCTGGTCGAGAAGGACAAGCTCTCCAAGATGTGGGTGCTGCGCCGCATCCTCATGCAGATGGGCACCATCGATTCGATGGAGTTCCTGCTCGACAAGATGAAGGATTCGAAGACCAACGAAGACTTCTTCGACACCATGAACCAGTAGGATCATGCGCCGCGCCGTGGTCACCGGGGCGCCGGGGTCGGGCAAATCGACCCTGCTGGCCGAGGTGGCGCGGCGCGGAGTTGCTACGGGGGAGGAGGTCGCGCGGGCGATCCTCCAGGCCCCCGGTGGCATGGAGCTGCGCGCGGAGCGGCCGACCGACTTCGCGCTCGCCATGCTCGAGGCGCAGCGTGCTTTGTGGGAGCGCGTAGGCGAGGGCGATGCTCCGATCCTGTTCGATCGTGGTTTTGCGGATATCGTCGGTTTTCTGAGGCTGGAGGGACTGCCCGTTCCGCCTGCGATCGATGCGGCCTGCCGCGAATTTCGGTATGAAGGCCCGGTCTTCCATGCCCCACCGTGGCGCGAGATCTACCGGCAGGATGACGAGCGTATCCAGACCTGGGAACAGGCAGTCCAAAGCGATACCGCGGTGCTCGGCGCGTGGCTCGAATACGGCTATAGCCCGATCACGCTGCCCTTTGCCGATCCCGCGACCCGCGCAGCCTTTGTGATTGAGAGGCTATGAAGCGGATGTCTTTTCCAGCTGCGCGGCCATCATTTCCCAAACCTTGTTCACTGCCTTGATCGGGCGGATCATCACTTTGAAGTCCGCGATCTTCCCGGCCTCGTCGAACCGGATGATATCGACGCCGTTCACGTGGATATCATCGAGGATGCAGGTGAATTCGAGCATCGCATCGCGCCCATCGACGAGTTCGCGGACATAGCGGAATTGGCCCTGACCCAGCGTGGCTGCGGCTGCGCTCAGATAGGCAACGACCAGCTGGCGGCCCTCCTGTCGTGTATGCACGACGGGAGAGTGGAAGACCGCATCCTCCGCCACGAGCCGCGCCAGTCTTTCCGGATCTGGCGCGGTGGCAAGGGCGTGCCATTCGGCAAGTCCCCGGGCGGTCGCGTTCATCCGAGATGCTTGGCGAAGAATTCGCTCGTGCGCTTGTCAGCAAGCTGTGCGCATTCTTCATTCCGGCGCTTGCCGAACTGCGTGGCGAAGCCGTGGTCCATGCCTTCGTAATCGTGCAGCGTCACCTTCGGGTGATCGTCCAGCCCTTCGTGCATCTTCTTTTGCGTTTCCTTGTCCACGAAGCCGTCTTCGGTCGGGATATGGAGCATGAGCGGATTTGCGATGGCGTCCTTCTCGCGCAGCAGGTTGTCGATGCCCACCGCGTAATAGCCGACCGAGGCATCCGAATCGGTTCGGGCCGCGGTCATGTAGGCCAGCCGCCCACCGAGGCAGTAGCCAACAGCGCCGACCTTCTTGCCGCTGTCCTCGCGCGCCCATTTGATCGTCGCTTCGATGTCCTTTACGCCCGCGTCCTGATCGAACTTGCCCATCAGATCGAGCGCCTTCTCGAACTCCGGTTCGATATCGGGATCGAGCTCGATGCCTTCGCCGAGTTGCCAGAACAGGTCCGGTGCGACTGCGAGATATCCGTCTTCGGCCAGCAGATCGCACTTGCGACGGATGCCGGCATTCACGCCGAAGATTTCCTGGATGACGACGATGGCCGCTCGCGGCGTGCCTTCTGGCCGGGCCACATAGGCCATGAAGTCTTTGTTGCCGTCGAGGGTGGTGATCCGTGTCGTTTCGCTCATCGATGTGCTCCCGTCTTTCGTCGATAGCCGTGCTTGCGCGGACCGGAAGGGCCGCCCAAATACCTGTTTGGAGAGGTAACGGAGAAATCTCAATGAAGGTCCACGTGGAAATCGATTGTACGCCGGAAGAGGCGCGGGCCTTCATGGGTCTGCCCGATTTGAGCAAGGCGCAGGCGGCCTATTCCGAAGGGATGGAGCGCGCCATGCGCGGCGTCTCCAACCCGGATCAGCTGCAGGAACTGGCGCGAACAATGGCCCCCATGGGGCAGGCGGGGTTGAAGATGTTCCAGGCTTTCATGGATGCGAACACGGGCGCCTCGGCGCGCGGAAAGGGCTCCTCGGGCAGCGAGAAGACATCTGGCGACTGACAACCCGGACACGATTTTCGCTCTGTCCTCCGGTACGCCGCCCTGCGGTGTGGCGATCATTCGCATATCGGGTCCCGGATCGGGCAGGGCGCTCAACGTACTGGCTGGCAGGCTTCCCAATTCCCGCCAGGCCAGCCTGCGGCAGATACGCGATCCGCAGGCTGGCTGGCTGGACGAGGCGCTGGTTCTCTGGTTCCCCGGTCCCAGCAGCGCGACGGGCGAGGATTGCGCCGAAATTCACTGCCACGGCGGCCGGGCCGTGATCCGTGCGATCGAAAATTCCCTCGCGGGCCTCGGCTTGCGGCAAGCGGAGCCAGGCGAATTCACGCGGCGTGCCTTCCTCAACGGGCGGATGGATCTGCTCGAGGCGGAAGCCTTGGGCGACATGCTGTCGGCCGAAACCGAATTGCAGCGTGCGGTCCTGGCCAGTTCGGCCAAGGGTCATGCATCCAATGAGGTTGCGCATTGGCGCGAAGCGGTCCTCTCCGCGTCTGCCGCGGTCGAACAGGAACTGGATTTTTCGGACGACGATCAGGATGGCATCGCGCCCACGCCCGGGTGGTGCTCGGATGCGAGACGCGTCGCTGAAGAGATGGCTGCGTGGCTGGCGGTCCCTCCGGCTGAGAGATTGCGGGAAGGGCTTCGCGTGGTGCTTGCGGGCCCCCCGAATTCGGGCAAGTCGAGCCTCTTCAACGCCATTCTTGATGAGGCAGCGGCAATCGTATCTCCGATTGCCGGGACGACCCGCGACGCGATCGAGCGGCCCGTTGCAATCGGCGGTGTTCCCTTCCTGTTGGTCGATACCGCCGGATTGCGCGATGAAGGTGCGGACGAGATCGAGCGAATTGGCATCTCCCGCGCCGGTCAGGAGCTCGCGCGCGCGGATGTGGTGCTCTGGTTGGGGCCGGAGGGTGAGGGGCCGTCAGGCGTGATCGAGGTGGCCAGTATGATGGACGCCGCCGTGTGGGCACCCAAGGGCGAAGGGTCGCTTGCGGTTTCGGCTGTGACAGGTGAGGGCCTCCCCGAACTGATGAGTCGGCTTTCAGCGGTGGGGCGGGACAGATTGCCCAAACCCGGGCAAGTCGCGGTCTCCCGGCGTCAGAAGCAGAGGTTGGAAACGGCGAGGCTGCAGCTGCTCGAAGCGGCGGAGGTAGAGGATCTGCTGATTGCCGGGGAGGCGCTTCGCCAGGCACGCCATGCTCTGGACGCAATGCTTGGCACGGTGGGCACGGAGGATATGCTGGACTCGCTGTTCGGCCGTTTTTGCATAGGCAAGTGATTCAGCCCGGGATGTTTCACGTGGAACATCTGACCCCCTAGCGAGAGGGCTCGCGTGCTCTTATAGGGGGAGCCATGCGGCACTTTCCGATAATAGTCATCGGCGGCGGACATGCCGGCGTCGAGGCGGCCTGTGTCGCCGCGCGCATGGGTCTGCATGTGGCGCTGGTCACCATGGACGCCACCAAGATCGGGGCGATGAGCTGCAACCCGGCGATCGGCGGTTTGGGCAAGGGTCACCTCGTGCGCGAGGTCGATGCATTCGATGGCTTGCTCGGCATTGCAGCGGATGCGGGCGCGATCCATTACCGGATGCTCAATCGCTCCAAGGGAAGCGCGGTCTGGGGTCCCAGAGTTCAGGCAGATCGGCGTTTGTTCGGCGCAGCCGTGCGCGAGCGCGTGGCGAGTGAACCCACTCTCGAGGTTATCGAAGGTGAGGTTGCAGGCCTTCGGATCGAGGGGGGCAAGGTTCGCGGAGTCTCACTCGCCGATGGCATGCAGCTGGCGTGCGATGCGGCGGTGTTGTGCACCGGGACCTTCCTTGGCGGCGTGCTTTTTCGTGGAGAGGAACGCTTCGAAGGGGGGCGTATTGCGGAGGGCGCTGCTGCGAGACTGGCTCGGCAATTGCGGGATGCTTCGCTGCCGCTGGCGCGCTTGAAGACGGGGACCCCGCCTCGGTTGGATGGGCGGACGATCGATTGGGCCCGGCTGGCGGTCCAGCCATCGGACCCTGACCAGTGGACCATGTCGCCCCTGTCAAAGGAACGCGTCAACCCGCAGGTCTTTTGCGCAATGACGCGCACCAATAGTCGCGTTCACGAGATCATCCGCGCCAATCTTTCCCGTTCGCCGCTCTATTCGGGTGCCATCGATGCGCAGGGCCCCCGATATTGCCCGTCTATCGAAGACAAGATCGATCGTTTCGGCGATCGTGACGGACACCAGATATTTCTTGAGCCCGAAGGGCTCGACACGCCGCTCGTCTATCCCAACGGGATCAGCACCTCGTTGCCCGTGGACGTGCAGGAGGCTTTCCTGCGCGCCATCGAGGGGCTTGAGCAAGTCCGGGTGGCGGAGCCGGGCTATGCCGTCGAATACGACCATGTCGATCCACGTTCCCTGGACCGATCGCTGCAGATGAAGGACCTTGAGGGCCTCTATTGCGCTGGACAGATAAACGGGACGACAGGCTATGAAGAGGCTGCGGCGCAGGGTCTTGTCGCCGGCCTCCATGCCGCGTGCCGTATTGCGGGGCGGGATGAGCCAGGCTTGGACCGGGCGAATAGTTACATGGCGGTCATGGTCGACGATCTCACCCTGCACGGTGTCAGCGAACCCTATCGGATGTTGACAGCGCGGGCGGAGTATCGGCTCCGGCTGCGCGCCAACAATGCCTCCTCGCGGCTCACGCCCTTGGCAATTCAGGCAGGATGCGTGTCCGAAGCGCGGCGCCGTCGGTTCGAGGCGCGTGAAGAGGCACGTGAAGCGCTGCAGCTGGCACTGGGCCGGGAGCGCTCTCCTTCCGAAATGCGGACATTGGGCTTTGCCGCAACGGACGATGCGGGCCGCCAACCGCTTGGGGATTGGACCCGATATCCCGGCATCGATTTGACTCGCTTAGCCGAGGTCGGTCTTGTTCCACGTGAAACGGAGCATGGCTTGCATTCGGAGGTAGCCGAGGACCTGCATTATGCCCCATATGTCGCGCGGCACGAAGCGGAGCTGAGGGAATTGCGCGCAAACGAGAAGATCGCTTTGAGGCCTGATTTTCCCTTTCACGAAGTGCCCGGCCTCTCGAACGAGATGGTAGAACGCTTGTCCCGCACCCGGCCCCAGAGCCTCGCTCAGGCGGGCCGGGTACCGGGCATCACGCCTGCGGCGCTTGCTGCGCTGCTCGTCCATGCCCGGAAGCATGTGGCGGCTGCATGATCAAGGGCGAAGATGCGGCACGCGCCTATGTTGCGCAACGATGCTCGCCCGAGGCGTTGGACAAGATGGAGCGCTTCGGACAGGCGCTGCTTGCTGAATCGAAGAACCAGAACCTGATCGCACGCTCGACGGTCGAAACCCTCTGGCAACGCCACTTCGCGGATAGCGCGCAGTTGCTCGATTGTGTTCCACGTGAAACACCGGGTCCCTGGCTGGACTTGGGGACCGGCGCCGGTCTCCCGGGGGTGGTGACCGCGATCATGCGGCCCGAGCTCCCGCATTTTCTCGTCGAATCGCGCAAGCGACGGGTCGAGTGGCTCGAATCCATTATCGACAGCCTTGGCTTGAATAATTGCCGGGTTCTGGGTGCGCGCCTGCAGGCGATCGACAGCTTCGACGCGTCGGTGATAAGCGCACGTGCTTTCGCGCCCCTGGGTGAACTGCTCAGGTTGTCTGCCCGCTTTTCCACTGCCGACACGACATGGGTCTTGCCCAAGGGGCGGTCGGCAGCGCAGGAAAGGGACGAGCTTGATTCTCCGCTGCGCAGCATGTTTCACGTGAAACAATCGGTCACGAGCCGGGATGCTGCCATCCTCGTCGGCACAGGTCGACCCAAAGTCGGGAGCCGCAGATGATTTGCATTGCGATCGCCAATCAAAAGGGCGGGGTCGGCAAGACGACCACCGCAATCAACATCGCAACCGCCATCGCGGCGACGGGCTGGCGCACCTTGCTGGTCGATATGGACCCGCAGGGCAACGCCTCCACGGGTCTGGGTATTCCCAGTCACGACCGCGACTATTCCGCCTATGACATGCTGATGGACGAGGCCACCGCAGCCCAGTGCGCGCAGACGACGCGGATCCCGAAGCTCGACGTGATCCCGGCGACGCAAGACCTCAGCGGTGCCGAGGTCGAGCTGGTGGGTGAGAGCGACCGGGTGGACCGCCTCAAGCACGCACTCGCCAACGCGGAGGGATATGATGTCTGCTTCATCGACTGCCCGCCTTCGCTCGGCCTGCTGACGCTCAACGCCCTGAGTGCTGCCGACTCACTTCTCGTGCCTCTGCAATGCGAATTCTTTGCGCTCGAGGGTCTCAGCCAGCTCTTGCAGACGGTGGAGCGCGTTCAGCAGGGCATCAATCCCTCGCTCAAGATTATCGGGGTCACGCTGACCATGTTCGATCGCCGCAACCGGCTGACCGACCAGGTGGCCGAAGACGTACGCGAATGTCTGGGCGGTCTGGTGTTCGATACGGTCATTCCGCGCAACGTCCGCCTGTCGGAGGCGCCCAGCCATGGCCTGCCTGCCCTCATTTACGATCATTCGTGTGCGGGAAGCCGCGCCTACATGTCGCTGGCGAGAGAATTGCTCGGTCGCCTTCCCGCCGAAAGGAAAGCAGCATGAGCACCAAGCCTGCGCCAGCCGAAGCAACGCCCGATCGCAGCAAGCGCAAGCTGGGACGGGGGTTGGGGGCCCTGCTGGGCGAGACCCAGCGCGAGGAATCGATCGCGCCGTCAGAAGGTGGCACCACTCTGGGCACGGGATCCGGCGGAGCGAAAGAGCCC
>NVWP01000124.1 GCA_002733705.1 Henriciella sp.
GCTCCATCAGAAGTCCGGCTCGCGCGCGTCGCTGAAGGAGTTCCGGCGGTCGATCAAGGAGCTTGCCCGCACCGACCACCTGCCCGACTACCGCGTGGTGTTCGACGAGGCGGAGGACACGGTGAGCTTCATCAATCGCGGGACGATGCCGCGGCAGGGCGCGGCGGCTGGGAATAGACGCAGGCGACCTCATGGCCCGCCTCGATCAGGGCGGCGAGGACGGGCACGGAGAAATCCGGGCTTCCCATAAAGGCGATACGGAGTTTTTGGCTCATGGGCGCGGATTTATCGGCAAATCCGGTCCTTGCAAAGCGACAGGCTGCCGACTGCCCTAGACACCAGGATTGGCGGCGACTTCCAGCACGACCTTTCCGGTCCCCTTGCCCGAAAGGGCCGAAACCATGGCCTCGCCGAACTGGTCGAACGGATAAATACTCCCGACCGGCGGCTTGATCTTGCCCTCGCCAGCCCAGGCGGCAAGCTCCTTCAGGGTGGCGATCGCCTGAGGGAGCTCGTACTCCATGTGCTGACGGACATCGACACCCATTAGGGCCGCGCCCTTCATCAGGGTCAGGTTGGACGGCAGGGCCGGGATCGGTCCGCCGACAAAGCCAACCACCATGTGACGCCCGCGCCATTTCAGTGAGCGGAAGGCCGCTTCAAATAGCGGTCCACAGACAGGGTCGAAGACAACGTCCGGGCCTTTGCCCCCGGTTAGCGCCTTGAGACGGTCCCGCCAGCCATCGGTGTCTGTATCGATTGCCTCGTCAGCACCGTGCGCGAGGGTAAACGCCCGCTTCTCTTCAGTGGAGGCGGCCGCGATGACGCGGGCGCCAAGGGCCTTGGCAACCTGGATGGCGGCCGAGCCGACGCCGCCGGCCGCGCCGAAGATGAGGACTGTCTCACCCTCTGCCAGCGCAGCGCGGTCCTTCAGCCCGTGAGAGGCGGTCAGGTAGTTCAGGGGCAGGCTTGCCGCTTCGGTAAATTCAAGCGTCTCAGGAACGGGAATGACCATGGCCGCCTGGGCCAGCGCGTATTCGGCGAACCCGTTGGCTGCCATCGTCATGACCCGGTCACCGGGTTTCACATTCGTGACGCCTTCGCCCACCGTCTCCACAATCCCGGCGAGTTCCCGGCCGGGCGTGTGCGGCAAGGGCGGTTTTACCTGATAGCGTCCAAGCGCGACGAGGGCATCCACATAGCCGACGCCGCAGGCCGCGACGCGGATGACGACCTGACCCTTCTTCGGCTCAGGTTTGTCGACGTCCTTGAAGGCATAACTTTCGAGCGACTCAAGCGTTTCAGCGACAACGGCTTTCATGGGGCACATCCCTCTTTTTCAGCTGCTTTCGGCTTTAAGTCAGGGCGCTCGGCGAGTGAAGGGCCTGCGCTGATTGCCCAAGGGGAAAGCGGTGGGGCCTAGGGAGGGGTTGTCAAGGCTGTGCGGCCCTAGCGCATCGCCCCAGCTATACCGTTTCCGGAGAGGCCATTGCCAGCGCAAATAATCACGATGAGCGCTGCTATAATCATCACAAAGGTCCAGCGGACCCAGGCCCTTGCGAACAGCCGGCCCATCAGGCCGCGCTTTTCGATTTCGATTTGGCGGCTTTGTCAGCAAAGCGCTTGGCCTTCTTCACTTTGTCGACGGCGCGCTGGCGTTTCAGGCGCGAGAGGTGGTCGATGAAGAGCGTGCCTTCGAGGTGGTCCATCTCGTGCTGGATGCAGACGGCGTACATGCCCTCGGCGATCTCATCGACTTCCTTGCCATTGTAATCAAGGTATTTCACGCGGCAGCGGGTCGGGCGCTCGACCTCGTCGAACACGTCCGGTACGGAAAGGCAGCCCTCTTCATAGGGGGCAAGATCCTCGGTCAGCGGCAGGATTTCCGGGTTCACGAAATAGCGCGGCTGCGGCTCTTCCTCAGGGCCGGCAAGGTCCATCACGATGACGCGCTTGGGCACGCCGATCTGGATCGCCGCAAGGCCGATACCGGGCGCGTCATACATGGTTTCCAACATGTCATCCATGAGCGCGCGAAGCTCATCGGTGACGCCGCCTTCGACGGGCGTGGAAACTTCCTTCAGACGCGGGTCCGGGACGGTCAGAATTTCGCGAATAGCCATAGCCGGAATTTAGGAGGAGAAGGCGGCAAAATCAACGCCGGGGCGCTGCTGACGCGTTGAGGGCCTAGTCTTCGGTCTGGTCGAATTCCAGCTCGCCCGTGCGGTCTGGCAGGGTGGCCCGCTTTTCGATACTTTCGATCTCGGGCACGGATTTTTCCGGCGGCGCGATCTGGAGGTCCTCGAACTTCCGGGCGGCCGGCAGGACGCGGGAGGTGAGGCTGGAGCCCATCTTGTTATAGGCGTCGACAGCAGAATTGAGCGACTTGCCCATCTTCTCCACATGGCCACCAAGCGTTGTGAGGCGCGAATAGAGGTCGCGGCCAAGCTCCGCGGCTTTCTTTGCGTTTTCGGTGGCCTGTTCCTGGCGCCAGCCATAGGCGACGGCTTTGGCAAGGGCGAGGAGGGTGGACGGCGTGACGACGATAACCTGTCTTGCGGCGGCAAAGTCAAACAGATCCGGCTCATGCTCGAGCGCGGCGACATAGAAGCTCTCGCCTGGAATGAAGAGGGCAACAAAGTCCACGCGTTGGGAAAAGGCGCTTTGATAGTCCTTTGAGCCAAGTGTCTTGATATGGTCGCGCACCTTGCGGGCATGGGCGCGCATATAGGCGTCGCGGCGGGCCGGGTCGCTCTCATCCAGGGCTTTGAGATAGTCTTCAAGTGAGACCTTGGAGTCGATGACGATCTCGCGGCCGCCGGGCAGTTTGATCACGACGTCCGGGCGCTGGCGCCCGCTTTCGGTCTCGCCGTGTACCTGTTCGGAAAAGTCGCAATGGGCCGAGAGCCCGGCATGCTCCATTACGTTGCGCAGCGTCGTTTCCCCCCAACGCCCGCCGCCGCGCGGGGCCGAGAGGGCGCTGACCAGCTTGTTGGTCTCGCTGGTATGGACTTTCAGGCTTTCGCCAATGGCTTTGACCTGTTCCTGCAGGACCGATTTGTCGTCGGCGCGGACTTTCTCGATTTCCGAAACCTTCTTTGCAAACTCCTCAAGGTTCTTGGTGATCGGTGTCATCAGTTCTTTGAGGTTTGTCTGCGCGCCTTCCTTGTGGCGTTTGAAATGCTCGTCAGCGAGTTCGAGGAACTGGCTATTGGCGCGGCGAAGGACGCCCTGGGCAAGTTCTGCGAACTTCTTCTCGTCCTCCTCACTGCGCGCTTCGGCCTTTGCGAGGTCGATCCGGGCCTGTTCGGCGACGACGGACTGCGTCTTCAGCTGCTGGCGGAGATCGTCGCGCTCGGCTTTCAGGGTGTCGGCTGTGTCTTCAGCATATTCCAGATCGCGCCGGGCATTGGCGGCGCGCGCCTCAAGCTGGCCGCGAACGACAAACAGGCCGACCGCCAGACCGATCACGGCCAGCACCAGGACAAGGTGAATGAGGTCGAGCCCGACCGATCCGATTGTGACGAAGGCTTCCATGGCTTTCTCCTAATCCGATTCGGTGCTTGACCTTGGGGCGGAAAGTCTGAACATAGGGGGAACAAATGCGCGCGTCCAGATACGGCGTGACAGGCGGCGCGCCGGGGCGGGGTGATGAGTGAGAGCTGGGTGAGAGAGTTGAGGGTGGCGGCGCGGCGTCATGCCGGGCGCCGTGATGAGGCCGACGACCTTGTCCAGGCGGCCTGTCTTGCAGCCGTGGAGGCCGGGCGGACCGATTTTACGTCGCCGGAGACACAAGCCTGGCTGCGCGGCGTTCTGCGTAACAAGGCGCGGATGACTTCGCGCGGCGCTTTACGCCAGCGGGCGCGGGAGACGCGGTGGGCGAATGAAAGAGGGGATGGGGCTGGCAGTGAGGGGGCCGGCCCAGACCTCACCGCGCTGCCGCGGTCGCTGCGGGTTACAGCGCTTCTCTCGCTCAACGGGGCGACGCGGGCCGAGATCGGCTGGTTGCTGGGGCTCTCGGATGCGGCGCTGCGCCAGAGAATATCGCAGCTGAAGCGGGCGATAGACCGTGCGCCAGACGTGGATCTTACACTTCAGGGCGCCTTGCCATTTGGCGTGATGCGGCGAACGATGCTGGAGCGGTTTGGCAAACGGGACGGCTTTCTCGCCAGTCACGACCCGGACGGACATTTCTTTGTCCTTGCCTGCTCACAGAAAGATGGCGCGCGGCAACATAGAGGCTGAGCACCCATCACGAGGAGGACATCATGCTCAAGCAGACAGGACTCGGCGCCATTGTGTTCTATGTCGCCGACATCGACAGGACGGAAGGTTTCTATGGCGAGACGCTGGGCCTTGAGATTACGCGGATGCCAGGCGAGCCGGGAGAAGCCGGCGGAGCAGACTGGCTCATGGCCGAGCTTGCGAATGGTGTGAGCCTTGTCTTTTTCCAGATGGAGGGCAAGCGAGGGGACAGCCCCGTTATTGTGTTCGACCTTGGCGAAGGGGGCATTGACGCCGTCGTGGAGGGGCTGGCCTCAAAGGGGGTGACGATTGTGACGCCGGTGTCCCATGCGCCGGATGGCGGCCTGACGGCTGACTTTACCGATCCGGATGGGCACGTGCTGTCGCTTCATCAGGGGGCGGACAAGGCGCGATAGCGGGTCGCGTCAGCGCCTGCGGAACGGGGCTTCCATGCTGCCGTTGGTTTTCTTTGCAAAGGAGGTGTCCATGACATCTGGCAAGGAGAATTGGTCACAGGACGTGACCGGGAAGAGCGACGCGCTCAATCTGGAAGACAGTGTCTTTACCAAGGAGGACCCGGCCGAGATTGCCGCTTCGCTCAAGCGGTCGGCGGAAAAGAGTGGCAAGCGCAAATCATCGCCCTATGCCTCGGCGATGTCGATGCTGACATTTCATATCAACCGGGCAGGCAGCAATCTCTCCAAAAAGGATCGCGACCGGCTGGAAGAGGCAAAGGATGAGCTGCGCAAGCAGTTCGGGCGGGAGCCGAAGAGCGATTAGGCGTGCGGGGGGATTTGACGCTTCACCCTTCGACTGGTCCAGGATGAGCTTCCGCCCGGGCAGATGAGGTGGTCAGAAGACCCCCATCGCCAGACCAGCCGCCATGGCTTCGCCAAGCTCGCGGCATTTGTTCAACTCGTCCTCGCTGATTGTCTTGTCGGCGAGGATGTCTTCCTTTGTCTGGGCATGCGTGCAGACGATGAAGGGCTCCTGCGCGATTTTCAGTCGCCAGCCTTGTGCAATGCGGGCGGTCTGGCGCATCGCGTTTTCACCGTCAGAGCCTGCGCAGATCATCTGGGCGTAGGGGCGGCCCTCGATCTTTCCCAGCACCTCATAATAGGAGCGGTCAAAGAATTCCTTCATGCCACCGGCAATCGCGGCGAGGTTTTCCGGTGCGCAGAAGATGTAGCCATCCGCATCGAGGAGGTCGTCCGGGCCGGCCTCGGTTGCAAATTTCAGGATGGTCTCGCAGCCCTCTTCGGACTGCGCGGCCTCATGGGCGGCCTTCGCCATCTGTCCGGCGCCGCCGGTGCGGGAGAAATAGACGATGAGAAGCTGGGGCATGGGCGTGATGGTAGAAGCCGTTTAGGATCCGCCAAGCCCTTCCAGACGCCTAATTTTCCACGTTTCGCTACACGTTAAAGCGGAAATGCAGGACGTCGCCTTCCTTGACGATGTATTCCTTGCCTTCCTGGCGCATCTTGCCGGCTTCTTTCGCCCCGGCTTCACCATTGTTCGCGATGAAATCGTCAAAGGCGATGGTTTCGGCGCGGATGAAGCCCTTTTCGAAGTCGCCATGGATGACGCCGGCGGCTTGCGGGGCCGTCCAGCCTTCGCGGATGGTCCAGGCGCGCGCTTCCTTGGGGCCGACCGTGAAATAGGTCTGCAGGCCGAGAAGCTTGTAGCCGGAATGGATCAGGCGGTTGAGGCCGGGCTCTTCGAGGCCCTGCATTTCAAGGAATTCAGCGCGCTCTGCCGGGTCGAGCACGGCCATTTCAGCTTCGATCTGGGCGGAGATGACGACGGCTTCGGCGCCTTCCTTTTCGGCGCGTTCCATCACCATGTCGGAGTATTTGTTGCCGGTGGCGGCGCTGTCCTCGTCGACATTGGCGACGAGGAGGACGGGCTTGGCGGTCAGAAGCTGGAGCATGCGCCAGGCCTTCATGTCCTCTTTGGGGACATCCGCCATGCGGGCCGGGCGGCCTTCATGCAGTTCGGCCAATGCAAGGTCGAGAAGGGCGAGCGTTTCCTTGGCCTCCTTCTCGCCGGACTTGGCTTTCTTTTCGACGCCGGCGCGGCGCTTTTCGAGGCTTTCCATATCGGCGATCATCAGCTCGGTCTCGACGATATCGAGGTCTGCGATGGGATCGACGCGGCCGGCGACGTGGGTGATGTCATCATCCTCAAAGCAGCGCAGCACATAGAGGATGGCGTCGGTCTCGCGGATATTGGCAAGGAACTGGTTGCCGAGACCTTCGCCTTTTGATGCGCCCTCGACCAGACCTGCGATATCAACAAAGTTCATGCGCGCCGGGATGATTTCCTTGGAGCCAGCGACCTTGGCCAGTTTTTCCAGGCGCGGTTCTGGCACGGCGACCTCGCCGACATTGGGCTCGATCGTGCAGAAGGGATAGTTGGCGGCCTGCGCGGCGGCCGTCTGGGTCAGGGCGTTGAAGAGGGTGGACTTGCCGACATTCGGCAGGCCGACGATCCCGCATTTGAAACCCATGTGCGCGCTCCTTCGTCCAGTTGATGCCGGGCTGGCCCGGTCTGGCGCGCGGCATAGCGCATTTTCATCTTTAGAACAGGGGGCAATGTGGGACCGGGCTGGTATTCGGTTGCTTACAGGATAGGTCTTTGCGTAAACAGGCCCCGGTTCGAAAGAGAGTGTCTATGGCTTTTGACGTCCTGCTGGTCTCGGCAATCGGGGACCGCGACAAGGCAACGATTATTGCAAGGCGGCTGCGCGCGCTGAAATTCCGCGTGCGCCACGACGCCAACCGGACGCACAAGACGCCAAGCGCAAGAGACCTCAGCGACTGTAACAAGGCCGTGAGTGTCCTGGTCCTCTGGTCGAAACACTCCTGCGACACCAGCAAGCCGGACAGCGACTGGGTCCATGCCATGGCGCATCTCGCCCGCTCACGCGGCGACGCGCTTGTGCAGGCAGATCTGGACGGCACGCTGCCGGATGATCCGTTCGACAAGGATGACCGGTTTGACCTTTCAGGCCTGACGGCCCGCAGCACGCCGGAGCCGTTCCGCGAACTGGTGGAGACGCTGGGCGAAAAGGAAGGGCGCAGCGATCTTGGCGACTGGATGGCGCTCAAGGCCAGCGATGAAGCGGGTAAGGCAGCCTGGCGCGAGGCGCACCCCAATGATCCGCTCTCCCAGACAGGCCGCGCCAACCGCGCTGCGGCGACGGCAGCCGTCGCCAGCGCCGCCGCGACGGCGCAGAT
>NVWP01000014.1 GCA_002733705.1 Henriciella sp.
TCGCTCGATCCATGACGCCCTTCAGTTGAGCTCGTGCGTCTGAGTAGGTCATAACATCCATGTCGACTCTCCTTTGCCTCCCTCTATATGTACAACATTGAGTACAAGTAAAGGGGTGGTACGAAGGCGGCAGTCAATTTCATGGAGAATTTACGAGAGAGAAAGGGCTCACATGGATGACATCGTTACCCGCCCCGCAGAGGAAATTTCTCGCGAGGAACTTTACGAACTGGTCTGGCAGACCCCCATGAGCAAGCTTGGCGCTCAACTCGCGACGAACGGGCCAGGCTTGGCCGCTCTTTGTCGAAAGCGCCAAATCCCTACGCCACCCTTGGGCTACTGGCAGAAAAAGGCCGTTGGCCGTGCTCCTGAAATGCCTCCTTTGCCGTCATTCGAACCGCCCCAAAAGACCTCCCCTTCAATCAAGCCAGCGCGGGGCAGTGGTAGACCGGTAGTACCTGCGTCCGTCCCATCTCGCGACGCTGAGTCCGTTGCGGAACTACCACCCTTCGATGAAGACGACGAAAGCCTTGACCATATGCGAGCGCTGCACCCCAAGGTGAAGGCATGGGTCGCAGAGCACCGTCAGCTACAGGAGAGCCGTCGAGCGGAAAACCGGCAACGGTCGCGCGACTTTTGGGGAGGATCACTTCCTCATATCAGCGACCTCACTGCGCGTGACCGATATCGCTTCAGGGTGACAAGCACCCTGTTTCGCGCGATCGAGAAGCAAGGGGGACAGATCGGCGAAGCCAAGCTTACAGGCAAGGTGATGTTCCTTGTCAGCGAGCAAGAGCTCAAGTGCGTAATTGCTGAGAAAATGTCGAGGGCGACAAAGATCATGGAAGGGGCAGGGAAGTGGACGGCCCTTCCTCATCACCACCAAACAGGCCTTGTTTCCTCCGGCTTTCTGCGCGTGAGGTTCGACACCTACGTCAAGGGCCGCAGTCGCGACTGGATTGAAACGCCCAAGAAGAAGATGGCAATTATCCTGCCTGATATTGTAAGTGCCATTATCGCGGCAGGGCCGCTTTTGGCAGAGGAGGCGCAGGAGCGCGCAGAATGGCACCGCCGCTACGAACAAGAGCAGGCAGAACGCCGTGAGCGCCAAAGACAGCTGGAGATAGACCACAAGCGCTGGTGTCGGTTTCAGGACCACGCGGCAAATTGGCGGGAGCGCGAGCGGCTTTTGGTATTCATTGCAGAACTACGCCGCCGTCTGCAAATTGAGGGTGATACCGACATTGAAGACAGACATCTCAGCGAGTGGATTGTCTGGGCCGAAGAGCGAGCTCTTGCGCTCGATCCGTTCCAAGATGGTTTGAAGGGACTTTTTGAAACCATCAGTTCCGCTTGATTGATTAGCTAGTTATACTCGGCCAGCACTACAGACAGTTGGATCAAGAGCATGCCGAGCTCGCGTTTGCCGAAGATGACGACTACCCTCGGCTAAGGGAATACCGCATACTTCGGAAACAATATTGTAGGTGAAATTTGAAGCTTAAAATTTTTGCGTCGATAGCAATCTTTGCGGGCTCGTACTTTCCTTTGAGTCTGATTCTGCTTGCTCAAGATTTTCGGTTCGAGCTCTTAGATGCCCAACCATGCTGGCCAGTGAATGGGACGGACTGTGTTCTTCCGTTTCGGAATGGCCTGTTCCCTATCATCATCTTCGCGGTGTGCTCAGTCGGGTTCGTTATTTCTTTGTTAGCGCTATGGTCAATTAGGCCCAAAACGGCGGTCGACATAATTGAAGTTAAGCATGTCCCGGCTGAACTGATGAGCTATACACTTCCCTACGTCGTGTCTTTCATGAACTTAGAATATCAAGAGACCGGAAAATTTGTCGGCCTCATCATATTCCTATTTTGGATTTTTCTTATCACTTATCGGTCGGGGCAGCTTATTCTAAACCCGCTGCTCGTAGTCTTGGGGTGGCGCCTCTACGAAGTGAAATACCGTTTCCCCGGCGACGATAAAACACATACTGGTAAAGCGCTTTCAAGATCCCATCTTGAGCCGGGGGTTCGCTATAAGCAATTACAAGCACAAGACATTTTAGTTATTTCGAAATAAGATAAGGGACGACAATGCCTATACTTGATGATCTCAAGGCACTCAATCTCGATGTCGCACACGTAAATCTATGGACCGTCAAAGGTCCTGTGGGCCCCATTTCTCAGGCACCAACCTATCCTGCCAAGTGGGTGGAGACCACGGCTCCCCTCGATGCATCACTAAAGCAGATTTTTACCGAGCAGCTTGAACTTATCGAAGAGGTGTTCGCTTATGGTCTGCTGGCGCAAAACAATGAAGCCAGTGCGTTGTCTATTCCCGCCGATGAAACGCATGTGCCATCTCTGCTTGCAGCGATAGCTGCCGAGACGGCCCCGCTCAAAGTTTCACAGACGAAGCATCTCCTAAACACCAACTTTTATGTAGCGAAGATTATCGTCGGTGATGACATCGCCTACGCTGTCAAAAAAACCGCTAAATCTTGGAAGACGAAGCAAGCGCATTCTGTAAGGAGCGCAATTTTTCAAGATCAAGTTCTTACAGTCGATGAACAGCCTCATTTTGAACTCAGCCGAAGCTTCGATTTTATCGTATTCGGCGAAGACGTTCTGATTCTGGACAAAGGCAAATTCGAATCCGTTTTGAGGTACCGGCAAGCCCAACAGAGCGCCTTCGTGGATCTACAGAATGAAGTAGAATTCCAAAACCTCTTTGTAGATATGGCTCCTCTTATCGCGCATGTAGGGGCTAACAAGATTCAGTTGAGGCGCGCTTGCGCCATACGCGACAAGGGCCACTATCGAGATATGGGTTTTATGGACAGGCTGAGAGCCAACCAAGCCGAATATGGCCTCATGATCACATTTGACGCTAATGGTCGTATCATTGCCACTCCCGAAACATGTGCTCAAATCATGACGGCGCTTTTGGACCATCGGCTTAAATCCGGCTTCTCAACACTGGTGTATGACGTCCAGGACACAACACCTATCCAAGTATAATCGGTTGTAGTGGAAGTTTGGTAGATTTCAGCAAGCAACGCACTTTCAAGCCCTCATGCGAGCTTTTTACTAAAAGCTCGCATGATTGGCCACGCCAAAAAGCCAACAAAACAAGGGAAAAATGCCCAGTCGCGCAACCTGTGTCTTTCAACATGCAAGGTTTACAGGTATTATGCAGCTATAACCTCGCAAGGATTTGCCCGTGAAAGCTGCCGTTGAGACCACCTGGAACAAGGGCCGCGTCGTGGGCAAAAAACCTCCGCTGACGCCTGACCAAGTATCACTGATCCGGATGATCTTGCGCCAGGAGAAAGCCTTGCGTGATCTGGCGTTGTTCAACGTGGCCCTCGACACCAGCTTCCGGGGATCGGATCTCGTGCGGCTGCGGGTGGCCGATGTCGCCACGCCTGCCGGGGTGCGCGAGATCGTGGAAATCCGGCAAAAGAAAACCGCAACGCGGAACGCGCGCCCGGTCCAGGCGCGGCTTTCCTCGGGCACGCGCGACAGTCTGCGGGCCTATCTCGCAGCTTCAGAAAAGCCGTTGCACGGCTGGCTGTTCACAGGGCAGGGGGCACGGTGGTCCAATACCCATCTCAGTGAAAGTCAGCTCTGGCGGCTGTTCCGCTCCTGGCTGGAGAAGGCCCGCCTCGATCCCAGTCTCTACGGCCTGCATTCGCTGCGCCGGACCTTCCCGACCCATATCTACCAGCAGACTGGCAACCTGCGCGCGGCCCAACTGCTGCTCGGCCATGCCAGTATTGAAAGCACCAAGGAATACATCGGTACCGAACAGGCCGAAGCCCTCGAAATTGCGCGCAAGTATCACCTGTGACGGCTATGCAGACCTATCTTGAGAAACGCCAGCCTGCGCAGAAAATGGCCCGGTTCTACCGGATGGCGGTCATGCCGAACCTGTTCGGCGAATGGACGCTGTACCGCGAATGGGGCCGCATAGGGCAGGGCGGTCAGGTTCGGATGGATTGGTTCGAGGACGAGAACCAGGCCGTCGCGGCTCTGATTACACTGGAAGCCTCCAAGCGTCAGCGCGGCTACTGGGTCGAGCCTCAGCAGCTCGCGATGTTTGGATAACTTTATTGGCCCAGTTTACATCTGAGCGGGGTGTCTATATGTCCTTAGGACATATAGACACCCCGCTCGAACCTAATCATGCTTTTGTTTGTTTTAAGAACATCTCTTGACATGACGCCATCCTTACCCCTATGTCCTAAGGACATAGGGGTAAGGATGGCAGATGAATTTTACCGAAGGTCTCGAAAAGGCTATAAATGACAAGGACTTACCAGTCATAACCTTCTACGACTTCTTCGTTCTGGGCTACCACCTGTTTCACAAAAAGGCGCTGAACGGCGAGCCGTTGAAGCGCCTCCCGCACGACTGGGATCAGACACGCGCCAAAAATGCGCTACGGCGCCTTGAGGCACGGAAGGCGCTTGTCATGGACTCTGACTTCCGCTCGGGCGTGTGGCGTGTGACGCAATCAACGAGAGCTGGGTCGGCGGAAGAGGTCGCCTGCATCGCTGATCCTTTCGCCTACGTCTCGCATCTATCTGCCATGCAGCGCTATGGGCTTACTGACCGCAGCCCACAGGCGCTACACCTGACAACCCCCAAAAGACCCCTGTGGAATGCGCTCCGGGATAAACGTCTTCATGTAGACCTGCCCGATCTCGACCAAATTGAAGCGCCCGTTCTGAATAGGCCTGGCTTCAAGGATACGATCCGTCGCCGCCCGATCGTGGTGCATGTATCAAGCCACCCCTGGACACCGGCCCCCGTGAGTGGTGAGGAAACGCGGATCACTTCAATTGGCCAAACCTTTGCTGACATGCTTGCCGAACCACAGCTTTGTGGGGGCATGCGCCATGTTCTCGATGTCTGGGAAAATGAGGCGGATCAGTGGGTGCCCGAGATTATTGCCGCGATTGATCTCCTCGACAGTAAGATCGCGAAAGTCCGCGCAGGCTATATTCTGTCTGAAGTCATGGACATAGATGATCCGGCGCTGCACAACTGGGAGCAGTTTGCTCAACGGGGTGGATCACGCAAACTCGATCCTGACGCCGAATATGCCCCTGAATTCTCAGAACGCTGGATGATTTCAATAAATGTCTGACAACGACCCCCACGCGCAAGATAGCAAATTCGACATCGTCGATGTCGATGTTCGTGCATGGGTCGAAACCGCGCGCGCAGACCCAACACTCTATCGAGATCGCCAGGTAACGGAAATTGTCTTAGGGGCAATCGGCTTGGCCCCTTCACTGTCGAAAACGCTCGTCTTGAAGGGCGGGGCGGTCATGGCCCTGGCTTTCAAGAGCAATCGGGTCACCGGGGATGTGGACTTCACCTCCATGGCAGAACCTAATGACCTGACGGAGAAAATCACCACCGAGCTGAATGAGATGCTGCCCCGCACCGCGATCAAGCTCGGCTACCCTGATCTTCTTTGTCGGGTTCAATCAGTGAAGAAGATGCCACGCGCCCAGAATTTCGAGGATCACGAATTCCCCGCGCTCCGGGTCCGCATTGGCTCCGCCAAGCGCGGCACAGGTGAAGAGGCCCGGCTGGCGGACGGCAAGGCAAGCCGAGTTCTTGATGTCGAGATCAGCTTCCGCGATCAAGTCTATGCCTTCCAGGAGCTGAACCTGCACGGGGCCGGTGTGGCGGTACGCGCGTTCACTATCCATGAGCTCATTGCCGAAAAATTCCGTGCTCTGCTTCAGCAAACCATACGGAAGCGCAACCGGCGACAGGACGTCTACGACATCGCATTTCTGATTGGCGAGCATGATTTCAGCGGCGCTGACAAAACAGCCATCTTGACCACATTGATCGAGAAATGCCGCAGCCGTGGGATCGAGGCCAAGCCAGAGTCCATGGATGACCCGGAAATCAAACAACGCGCCCAGGCCGATTGGGAAACGCTCGCTCTCGAAATTGGTGACCTTCCGCCCTTTGAAGAGCGCTTTGCTCTCATGCGCGATCTCTATGTTTCGCTGCCATGGGACGACGTCAAGAAAGACCGTTAATTCATGAATTTGTTCAACCGTAAGACCCTGAAGCGCCACATCAAAGCCGATCCGATCCCGTCAGACCACCTGGTTGCGCTGGAAGCCTGGGCAGAGTTGATCAGCTCGGGCCGGATTGAACGCCTGAAGGAAACCGCCCTGCATGGGCAGTTCGCCTCCAAGATCGTTGAAGGTGTTCTCGGCTACCACGGTCCAGCTGGTGGCGCGGATTACAACGTCTCAACCGAACAAAATATTCTGCGCGGCAGCGTCGATCTGGCGCTTGGCCGCTTTGGCGGCAAGACGCCTGACATCGTAGCACCATTCGAGCTGAAGGGCGCGGATACCCGCGACCTCGATGCAATCATGCCGGGCCGGAACAAGAGCCCCGTTCAACAGGCCTGGGAATACGCCATGAACGCGCGCGGCGTGAAATGGGTGCTGGTCTCGAACATGATCGAGCTGCGCTTCTACGGCTTCGGGGAAGGCACCTCAGCCTATGAGATGTTTCGCCTCGACCAGCTGACAGCCCCGGAAGAATACGCGCGCTTCATGCTGCTTCTGTCGGCGGAAAATCTGCTGTCTGGCCGCACGGCTGATCTGCTGAAAGAAAGCCGCCGCGAAGACAAGGACATCACCGACAGCCTGTATCAGGACTACAAGGACCTGCGCCTCAAGCTCCTGAGTGCTGTCCAGAAGGCCGATGCCGCGATTGCGCCCCTCGATGCGATCGCCCTCGCGCAGAAGATCCTCGATCGAGTGCTGTTCATCGCCTTTGCCGAAGACACCGGCCTGCTGCCAGACAACACGCTGGAAAACGCCTTCGTCGCGCGCGACCCTTACAACCCTCGCCCCGTCTGGGACAATTTCAAGGGTCTATTCCGCGCCATCGACGAGGGTAACAACGAGCTGAAAATCCCGCGCTACAACGGGGGTCTGTTCCGCGAAGATGCGGTGATCAACGGGCTGAACATCCCCGATGACATCTGCGAAGGGTTCAAAACCCTGGGCGAGTATGACTTCGCCTCCGAAGTCTCGGTCACGGTCCTCGGCCATATCTTCGAACAGTCCATCGCGGATGTGGAACGCCTGCAAGCGATCGCGCGCGGTGAAGAGGAAGAGCCCGAGAAAACCACTGGCACAAGCGGACGGCGCAAGCGTGACGGGGTGGTCTACACCCCTGATTACATTGCGCGGTTCATCGTGGCCGAAACCCTCGGCACGCATCTGCGGGAAATCTTCGACGACATCTTGCGCGCTCACGCCAAGAAGGGCGCGGATGTCACCGACTATGAAAACATCCCCTGGCGAAAAAAGTCGGCCGAGCTGGAAGCCTGGCAAGCCTATCGCGATCGCCTGAAATCCTTGCGCATTGTCGATCCCGCCTGTGGCTCCGGTGTGTTCCTGATCATGGCCTTCGACTTCATGAAGGCCGAACTGACCCGCGTGAACGACAAGATCAAAGACCTGCTGCCCAAGGCCGAACATTTTGGCGATCTGCTCGACTATGTCCCGGACAGCGAAATTCTGACCGACAACCTCTTCGGCGTGGACGTGAACGAGGAAAGCATCGAGATCACCAAGCTGTCGCTCTGGATCAAGACCGCCCGGCGCGGCAAGGTTCTGGACAGCCTGTCGGGCAGCATCCGCGTCGGTGACAGCCTGATCGAGGACAGCAACTTCGCCTATCTCGATCACGCCTTCACCTGGGAAACGGCCTTCCCCGGCGTATTTGCCGAAGGCGGTTTCGACGTGGTGCTGGGCAACCCGCCCTATGTGCGGATGGAATTCCTGAAGCTCCTGAAACCCTATCTGGAAAAGCGGTATGAGGTCGTGTCCGACCGGGCCGATCTCTACTGCTATTTCTACGAACGCGGCCTGCGCTTGCTGAAACCGGGCGGGCGCTTGGGCTACATTTCCTCGAACACCTTCTTCAAGACCGGCTCAGGCAAGCCCCTGCGCGAATATCTACTGAAGGAAGCCACCATAGAAAGCGTGGTCGATTTTGGCGACCTGCAAATTTTTGAGGGGGTGACCACCTATCCGGCYATCCTGACCATGAAACGCGGGGCCGCGCACAAAGGACACGAGCTGCGCTTCTGGAAGGTCGATGCACTGCCGGAAAACAACTTCCTCGCCACTTGGGAAGCCGCTGCCGGCCCATATCCACAAATGGCCTTGGGGGCCGGATCATGGGAACTGGAAAACCCCGCCCTGCGCGCGCTTCGTGACAAATTGATCAAAGGTCAGACCACTCTCAAGGAAGTCTTTGGTCCGCCATTGATGGGGGTAAAGACAGGGCTCAAGCCTGCGTTCGTTATTGATACGCCAACAAAAGAACGCATCTGCGCGAGCGATCCACGATCTGGTGAACTGATCAGGCCACTTATCGAAGGAAAGAACCTTCAACGCTGGAGGGCAGATCAACATGGTCACTGGTTGATCTACATCCCCAAAAACCGGATCGAAATAGATCAGTACCCTGCAATCCGTGATTGGCTCCTGCCTTTGAAAGACCGGCTTGAGAAGAGGGCGACCCAACAGGCCTGGTTTGAACTTCAGCAAGCACAAGAAGCCTACGTTCCCCACTTCGAGGGACCCAAGATCATGTGGAGCGACGTCGCCTCAGAGGCCCGATGTCACCTCGATACGTCGGGCGCTTATGGCGAAAACACCTGTTACTTTCTCCCCTGCGACAAGCCCGGCGTAGTTGGCTTCCTAAATTCAAAGCTGGCTTGGTTTATAGTCAAAGCCCTGACCCCAAAGGCACAGGGTGGCTATGCTCGTTTTCAAACTCAGTTCGTCGAACAGCTACCTTTGCTTAATGCTGTCGTAGAAAATGCTGATCTCGAAAAGGAGGCTCAGCTTTGTCATGAGTTAGCGGAGCAACGACAGAAGCTTCAACAGGCACTTGTTCGCCGCATCCCCGACCTCTGCCCGCCTGACCGTGAGCCCAAGCTGACAACCCGGCTTCAGGAATGGTGGACCATGCCCGACTTCGCCACCTTCCGCGCCGAGGTGAAGAAGGTGTTCAAGGCCGACATCCCGCTGGCCGATCGCTCCGACTGGGAAGACTGGATCAACCGCGACCGCGCCGAAATCGCCCGCCTGACCGCCGAAATCGCCCAGGCTGAAGCCCAGATAGACAGCATCGTCTATGATCTGTTCGACCTGACCGAAGACGAAATCGCGCTTCTGGAAAGCGTAGGTTAGCCATGTGTTTGCAAACCAATATTCATTATGGAAGGCGCACTCTTGGACACATCAAACATTCCTCCCTCGATCCGCCGCCAGTGGACGCAGCCTGATATACCAATAATCGTTCGCTCTGGCCTGAAAGGCGACAAGCTGACGGCCCGCCTGCCGTATCGCGCTGACAATCGCCAATGGCTCACGGGCTTGGCGACGGGCAACCGCAGGCCAACAATCCGCTTTGCACATATGGAAAAATCCTGGAAACTTCCCCTGAGCTGGCTCAACCGCTTCGTAGATGGTGCGTTGGATCGCTATGGTCGGGTCTATGTCGTTCAGCCATTTCGAGAAATGGAGAAGTGCGCACCGGCCTGTCGCAATGCAGTTGGGCATGACTGTCAGTGTTCGTGCATGGGCGCAAATCACGGGGCAGGTGACGGCAACGGCTGGTTTGATGTGTCAGACACGTTCTCGTTTCGATGGGGACCGCAGGAAGCCGCGATCCGCCTTATGACTCGCCGCACCTGATCCGCGTCAATCCTCGAAGAACCGTCCGTCGATAGCTTTGGAAAAGCGCAGGAACGCGGTCACGCTATCAAACACGAAACGGGCTTCTTCCATCTGCACTAGGTCGCGATTGTCGTGCGCGAACGACTGGTCGTTGCGCACCGGATTCATCGCTTCAAAAACACTGATGGAGCTTTTCACAATACGTTCTGAAATCGGATTCAGGTTCTGCTGCTCGCGCAGAATCTTTACGTATTTAGCCACCCGTGCGTGAAGCGCATCGTCCTTGCCGCACTCTCCGCCACCATGTTTGCGGACAAGAGACGCAAAGCGCTTCATGCAATATGTGTGAAGGCGGTCCAGAGCTGCCTGTGGCTTGTTCGCGTCCAGATCGCGGCGTATTGAAGCAACAAGCTCTTCCAGCGTTTCATTCGGCTCAAACGTCTCGATTGCAGATGTGTCAATGGCGTCCGCACGCCCCTCGATACGGGCAACAATGGAAAAATAAGACTCCTTCAGCTTGCCCTCGTTCGGCACAGATGGCGCAAACCCTATTGCCTCCCGATATTCCCACATTTCGCGCAATATCTTCGCCACAAGCGCCGGTTGGGCACGTTCAATAAACGAACGCAGTCTCTTTGCCTTTGACGTTCCACGACCGTTAAAGAGCTGCGACTGGTCTTCTGGGTCAATAGCAATCGTTTCATAAAAGAAGTCATTGAAGGTGCGGTCGCTGAAATCCAGGACATATCCCGAATCCATTCCAAGCGCCTGCTCCAGTGCCTCGCGTTCGTGGCGAGGAATCAGCTTCTCATATGTTTTGCTGGCTATCATGCCGTGCAAATACTGCACCAAACGACAACAATCGAGACTGTCTTCCGTCATCAACCAGATTCAGCACGTAGAATCTGCCTGCGTCGTCCCGGCGACAGACCTCTGTTGATATGGCAACTGAGATATCCAGATGCGTCGCCTCCGGGCATCCCATGCCCGTCCGCGCGAAGCGCCGGGCCTGTCGGAGGGTGGCCTTCAGGCTGCCCGCCGACAGGTCACCCTGAAACCATCCACGGCCAGGATCAAACCATAACGCAAAAGGCCCCCGCCTGCTGACGGGGGCCTCGATCATTCGGCTTGATTGAATGCTATTCAGCGGCCATCCTGTCGGCCTGCGCGGTACGGGTCATGATGTAATCCACGGCCTTCTGGGCCTCGGACGCGGCGCGGAATATCGCGCGGCTGTCTTCCTTCATCGCCTCAAGCCATCCTTCGACATAGGCCGCGCTCTGGTCGAATTCGGGCTCTACCCCGATCTGCGCGCAAAGCATGCAGTTCCCGATTTCCGCGACATATCCTGACAGTCCAGCCCCATTCTGAAATTTTTCGGCAATGAGAACGGTTTTGGTCATGCCGCTATCTCCTCTGCGTGGGGCTGCTGGGCATGCATCCAGTCGGCCGCCTGCTGCGCCTTGCTGGCGGCGGTGAAGATGGCCTTGGGGTCGTCTCTCAGGACCTTGAGCCACGAGGCAATATAGGCGGCATGATCGGGGCGCGGATGGTGGGCGATCCCGAGGTCTGCCAAGATCAGCCCGCTGAGAATTTCCACGCAGCATTCTTCGGCGGCATAGGCGGCCGAACCAAAGCGACCGGAAAGGTCGCGGTCGAGCCTGTGCTTTGCGCCACTGGCGTGACCATTCTCGTGTAGCCAGACACCGTAGAATGACGCGGCATCGCGAAACGAAGTGAACGGCGGCATGAACACGGTGTCGGACGACGGGCGGTAATAGGCTTCCGATCCACCGAACTCCGTCTTGACGCCCAAGTTTGCGATGAACGCTTCCGCATGGGCAAGGCGTTCATCTTCAGGCAGCACAGGGGTCGCCGGGCGCTCGTACCCGTCCACCTGAGCGATATTGAAGACAGAAAATGCGCGGGCGAACATCCGTCGATGCCCGTCATCATCGTCTTCGTCGTCGGCCTGCTGGGAAACCTTGATCTCCCTCCACAAGACGACCGTGGTGGAGCGTTCTCCTTTACGCACCTGCGCGCCGGCATCCTGCCATTGCTTGTACGTTCCCCAGATACCGTCGCCATATCCGGCGGCAAAGCCCGTGGCCCAGAGCGCCAAAGTGTTTATGCCGCGATAGCGCTTGCCGGATGAAACGTTGGTCGGACGCGCGATGCTGCTCCCGTCGTGGAACCAGGGCGCACGCCAGTCGCCGGTGCCTGCCTCGATGGCGGCGATGATCTCGGTGGTGATACGGTTATAAACATCAGCGCGTCCGGCCGATGAGGAAGAGCGGGACATGACAGGTCTCCAGGACGGGCGGAGCAGGCCTCTCCCGCTCTCCTCATCCCGTCACTCACCCCGATCCCAAGCTCCCTCTCCCTTTACCGCCGCCCGAACGGGCGGCGTCGCGCCCTCGGGCGCGATCCGGGCCAGCACACCCTCGATCCGGTCGACCTCCTGCTGGAGCGCGGCCCGCTGCAATCCGGGCAGCCGCTTCTCGCGCAGCAACATGCGTGCCTCATCAGCACTTCGCTCCCAGACGGGCCTGTGATGTTCCGCGATGCAGGCGTTCGGGCAGCGGGTCGGTTCACAAAGCGCTGTCAGCGGGCGGTCTGCCGCGGCATCCGTCACGCGCTTGAGGCACAGGGCGGTTGCCGGATCGAAGAAGCAATCGGCAAGCGGTCCGACATGCAGGGTGCGGGCCAGACTGGCGAGCATGATGCGCAGACGGGACCGGTCCGCGATCATCGGCGGCAATGGCCCGAGCTCGGTGGCTGTCTCGTCGAGGGTACGCGCGACACGAGGACCGGCCGGCCCGCCAAGGTCAGCCCCGCCGCGCCGCCTGTCGAAATACTCGAGCAGATCGTCGATCTGACCGAGCCGGCGCTGCGCCTCGACCTCGGCGCGGAAACCCGAGGCGCTGCTACCCGCGTAGCCTTCGAACGCGGCGACGGATGCATGCTTGTACTGGATCATGCCGGCCACCGTTCCGAAGGGACGGTTGGCAATGTGCCATGCGATCGTGCGACGAAACTGGCGGGTCGTGATCCGCCAAGGCTTACCGTCCGGCCCGGGCGGTATGGCGGGCGCCTCTTCCGTCCCGAACAGCCTGTTCAGGTGGTCACGATAGGCGTTGATCTGGCGCACGATCTCGGCGGAGACGTGCGGTTTGCTACTTCGCGTCACTGACAGCACGGGCCAGAGCGTATCGAGACCATGGGCAACAGCCGCGCGCCGGGTCAACTGTTCGAGCACCCCGATCGCATGGGCGACGGGCTCGATGGTCACCCACTCCGCCGACGCTCCCCGGGCCCCCTTTCCCTTGTACGCAGTGGAACGGACGCGGTGTCGTGACACGGTGCCGTCCTCGCTGCGCGCAAGCGTCAGGCATCCCCGGCGCATCGCCTGCACCTCGCAATCGCGCATACCGGTCAGATAGGCGCAGACCACGTAGGCCGCTGCCTGCAGCATGCGCTCTTCCAGGACGAGGGATTTGGCATCAAAACGGTGCCGCCATGGCCGGCCGAGATCGGCATCGACCGAGATCGGCGTATCCATGCCGCCGGGTTCGATCCCGATATCCGCGATGGCGGCAGCGATGAGATCGGACGCGCCGCCGGCGAGAGCGAGATGCATCGCCGGCTCCCTGGCGGCATCGACGCCGACGTGTAGATGCAGAAGCTGCACGTTGACGACGGGCAGAAGCTCCCCGCTTACCGGATCGACGGATGCGGAACCGTTGGGTGGGCTTGCCCAGACCGGCACGCCCCGGCCCTGCCGCGCGCGGGACCGGAAATAGCACGCCAGTCGCTGCCGTTGCCGACGGCGGCGCTCCGCGTGCGGCAATCCCTGTTCCGCGACGAAGAGCCGGTCGCGGCGCGCTTCGAGCCGGGAAAGCTCACGCCGGGCGGCGAGAATGTCCCCTGCGAATAACGTGATGTAGCGCAGCGACCATGCCAGAAGCGGCGCAATGATCGGCTCGGGGATACGCGGGGTCCGGTTCTCGGGAACATGACGATAGCCCGCGACGCGCGCGGGTGGCCGCCCGTCCCACGGTTCGAACGACAAGCCGCCGCCCGGAAGATGCTCGCGGTAGCGATAGAGGTCGATGACGACCTCGAGAAGATGCCCGACAATGACGGGCCGCCTTGCCGGGTCGACTCGGAGATGTCGCGCATAGGCGTCGATCAGCGGAGGATCAATGCGGGCAAGGTCGAGCGCGCCCAATCGTTCGCGGACGAAGCCGAAGAAGCGCCGCGCCCGGTTGAACGCCTGCCGCACACAGGATGGCGGCAGGTTCGGACGATAGCCGGGAAGGTCAACGTTGAGACGCGCATAGAGATAGGCGCGCATCATTGCCTGCACATCGGCATCTTCCAGCACGTCGAAATGCACGGTGACGTGGCAGCGCCGGGCGTTCTCACGGAAGACGGCGGGACCCAGGTCCCAGCTTGGATCGCCGACGCGCGACAGGTCCTCGCGGGCATGGCCCGGCTTGAGCGGCGCGCACGCCAGCACGGGCCGATCATCGAACGCGTAGGCGCCGACAAGGGCGGGCGCGGTCATGCGCGCGCCTCGGGGGGCAGATAGAGGCGCTCCTCCACGGCGCGCAACCGCGCTTCGGCGACAACGGCATCGGAAAACGCGGGTAAGATCTGATGGACGATCCGGGCATGAACCTGCCCGAACTTGACCATCCAGTCGGGACCGGGAAGCCCCTGCCGCTGGTCTTCGACGAAGGACAGGAAGGCCATGATCGCGGGGAGCTTGCGGGCGGTGATGACGGCGTTGGGGCAATGGAGGCATCCCCAGAACGGCTGCTGGCATGGCGAGCCGGCCTCGGCAAAGGGGCTGCTATGGAACCCCGCGCAGGCGGCGAGCCAGAGATCCTGCTCCCCATCGAGAATGGAACCGACCGCATCCGGCGGCATCAGCGGCCCGGCCTGTTCGGGCGCTTCGCGCAGCGTCTTCTCGGCTGCTGGCGCGAGGATGGTCGGCATCGCGGCGACGACAGCGTCGCGGAAGGCATCGGCGACGGTGACCTCGTGCAGGGGCCGCAGCGATGGCAGATCGGCGTAGTGGCGCGCCGCGACCTCGGGCGTGTGGCCGACCGCGAAGCGGGCGATGTACCCCTCGGTCTTGGTGTACCACAGCGCCTTGTGGGTTTTGCGAAGCCGGGACAGCAGAAGATGGAGCGGCTTGCCGTCCTCATCGACAATCCGGTGCCGTGCCACCCAGGCGTCGAGGCGTTCGCGCGGATGACGGATGCCGGCATGGAGACCGCCGACGTTGTGGTAAACCCAGAGACAATCGGTGGGCAGATGCTGACGGGCGACGGTCGTGATCTCGATCAGCCGGCGGAGAAGGCCACCCGGCGTGCCGAGGCCGCCGTCGCGCACGCGCATGCTCTTGTGCCCGGCGGCGCCGGCGCGTCGCTTCAGGTATCGCAGTTCGACGGTTCCGGCGGAGGGATTGGCCAGGCAATCAACCGTCAGCGCCTTCAGGCATTCCGGCTCGAGGCCGGTATCGAGAGCAAGCAGCACGAGCAATGGCGGCAGATCGGTGACGTGCAGATGATGTCGGCGATGCAGGTCGTCGATCAGCGTGCTGATCGGCAAACCGCGCCGCAAGCGCATGAAATAGAGACGGCGCAGCTCGACGCTCTCGGTCCGAACGGCTCCATCGCGCGCGATGAGAGCTTCGACATCGGCCCGCGCTCCGGCAATGACCGGATCGCCCTCATCGGTCCGATCCTCGGTGCCGATCCGGCGGAATATCGCTTCCACGTCCGTACGGGCCGCGTCGCGCAGCGCGCGGGCGACGAAGGGACTGTAGGCATCACGCGGGGTCGAGCGTCCCGCCGAGGTCGCCATTGTATAGCGCAACCGCTCATGGAGGTCGGGCGTGACACTGTCAGGCCGATCCGCCTCTATCGCACGCAGCGTATTAACGATCTTGCTGACTGTCACATGCCGGTAGATCGCGCCCATTCCCCCGCGTTCGAGTGCCGATGCGAAACCGTCGACATGGACTGCGCGCACGTCTTCGGGCCCGTCCACCTCCCCCGCCTCTTCGGAAAGCCAGGTGAAGAAACGGCGATAGGAGTTTACATACTGTTTGATGACGCTGGCCGCACCGATCGGGCCGCCGAGCGTGGCCGACCGGCGTAACGCGCTGGCAAAGGCGATAGCGAGCGGACGAGGATCGAGATTGGTCATGTCAACCAGGACGGTCCCGCCATGCCGCGCCTCGATGACGAACCTGAGGCCGAGCACCGGATCGGGCTTGGCTCGCTCCGGCGCGACGGGCGCGAAAGCGACGGGCCTGCCCTTGCGGGGACGCCCGCTCATGCGCCCTGCGGTCCCGGCAGCAGTGCCAGCAACTCCTCGACCGCCGAATCCACTGTATCGGCGCGGGTCGCGATATGGTCGAGATAGATATAGGTTGTGGCGAGACTCGTGTGGCCGAGCAGGCGTTGCACCTGCTGCAGCGGGTCGCCCAGGATCAGCCGGTAGCTCTCCATCGGCCCCGCCGGCAATGCGGCTTCGCGCAGACGCTCCTGGATCAGCAAGGCGAGCATATGGACCGCGAAGGTGTGGCGCAGCTGGTGCGGGCTGATCGACAACGAGAAACCATAGTCTCTACAGCGCTTGCAGGCGCGGGCGAAGATCACCTCCCAGGAATTGGGTCGAACGGGCTGTCCGACCTCGGTCAGCCATAGCGCCGCGGGCTCGCGCGGCGTTCCGTTCTCGTTGCACAGGATCAGACGGCATCGTTCTTCTGGCGTGCAGACATCGCGCATGCGGTCGAGACCGGCGTCGGTGATATGGATCGGCCGGTCAAAGCACGCCGCACCATCGCGCGCGACGAATTTGGCCGCGCCTGCCGCGCGCTCTACATCGATATAGGCCGCGATCTGACGAAGCAGCCGGCGTGGGACCAGAACACTTCGTCCGCGATCGCCCTTGGTGAGCGGCGGCGGCAGGCGCAACCAGAGCTGCCGGTTCTCATCGCCGTCCGGAACGATAACCGCGAGATCACCGGCGAGCAGACCTGACGCCTCTTCCAGTCGCAAACCTGTCGTGACGAGCAGATCGGCGAAGAGCGCGTTGCGCAATCCGTTCCGATCACGTGCGCCGGGGCGTTCGCTGCCGTCAGGCGCGAGGCCGCGCAGACCGACCTCGCGGAAGATGCGGTAGTCGTCCATCGTGACGAACCGGACATCCGACCGCTTCGCAACGCGTTCATAGGCGTCGTTGCGCGCGGCGATCATTCCGCGACGTCCACCCTGTGCCGGTCGCCGCACGGCACGACGGTTGAACGGTGCCTCGGCGATCAGCCCTTGCCGCTCGCCCCAGCGATAGAGGCGATCAAGGCTGGCGACGGCCCTGTTCCAGCTTGCCGCCGTGATCCGCTGACCAGCATCGCCGCGCCGGCGCGCACGATGATAAGCCTCAAAATCGTCGCGGGTCGCAGCCCATACGGTCTTGCCGCAGGCATCGAGAAAGCGAAGCCAAACTGTCACATCATAGGCCTGGGCGCGAAGCGAATGCCGCGATCGAATCCCCGATAGCGGCAGGTCAAGAAAGAAGCGATCCAGATCGGGGTCGTAGAGCGCGTCACCGCGCAGGATCAACGGCACATGCGCGTCGAGACCCCCGGCCTCGCGACGCTCGCAAACAGAAATAATCGACACCAGCGCAAAACCCTCCCCATGCCCCCACCCGGTGCACGCTTCGGCCCGGCAGTTCTCAGGCTGGCCGCCGCCAGCTCTTTGGTAAGCGCGGCGGCCAGCCTGAAAACTGCCTACCGTCGACGCCTGTCACCCATCCTACGGCAGGGTGGCATGCGGTGCAGACTGTCAAGATAACGCGACGATCTCCTCGCGCGCATAGGACGTGTTGCCAAACTTCGAGAACCCGAAATCACGGTTCAGCCGATGCGGGGCTTTCGTGGCATGGGCCAGCTCATGGGCCCAGACCCCGTAGAAATTGCGCGGGTCCTGGAACCGCGTGATGGACGGCATGTAGACCTTGTCCACGGGCGGCAAATAGTACGCCTCCGTGCCTGTGAAGACGGTTGTGATGTCGATGGCATCGAAAAACGCCTGCATGTGCGGGATGGGCTCGGACGGCGGATGCTCGTGCGCTGGCTCCGGGTCCGGAAAGAAGCTGTCGGGCAAGCCCTCGATTTGGCAGGCGTTGAACACACGGTAGGATTTCTGGAAGCGGAATATACGGGCTTCCTCGGAGTGATCATCCCCGTCGCTGCGGTCATGCTCATCTGCGCCCGCGTCTTTCCGGCTTTGACCGTAATAAACGACGACAGAGGATTTTTCGCCCTTGCGGACCTTTGCGTCCAACGCATTGGCCTGCGGCAACG
>NVWP01000125.1 GCA_002733705.1 Henriciella sp.
ACCGCCTTGGCCACGATCCCGCCAATCTCTTCGCGCTGCGCCTGGTTGAGGGCAGGCGATGGCGCTTCCTCAAAGACCTTCTGGTGACGGCGCTGCAGTGAACAGTCGCGCTCCCAGAGATGGGCGACATTGCCATGGCTGTCAGCAATCACCTGGATCTCGATATGGCGCGGCGTGCTAAGGTATTTTTCGAGATAGACCGAGTCATCGCCAAAAGCCGAGCGCGCCTCGTTTTTCGCGGCGCGAACCGCGCTTTCAAGCTCTTTCTCGGACTTGGCGACCCGCATGCCGCGGCCCCCGCCGCCTGCAGCTGCCTTGATGAGGACCGGATAGCCGATCTTCTTGGCGATCTTCTTTGCATCGCCAATACTGGTCACGCCGCCATCGGAGCCCGGCACTACCGGTACCCCTGCATCGATCATGGCCTGTTTGGCGGCGATCTTGTCGCCCATGGTGCGGATATGCTGCGCCTTCGGGCCAATGAATTTTAGGCCATGCGCTTCCACCATCTCGGCGAACTGGGCGTTCTCCGACAGGAAGCCATAGCCGGGGTGAATGGCATCGGCATTGGTGATTTCTGCTGCCGCGAGGATACGCGACTTCTTCAGATAGCTCTCTGAAGACGGCGCCGGGCCGATGCAGACACTCTCATCTGCTAGGCGCACAGCCATGGCGTCACGGTCGGCCTCGGAATGGACCACAACTGTGGCGATCCCCATTTCCTTACAGGCACGGTGAATGCGCAGGGCAATTTCACCGCGATTTGCGATCAGAACTTTCTCGATCATGCGGGTGGCCTCACTCGATCACGATCAGCGGTTCGCCGAACTCCACAGGCTGGGCGTCCTGCACGATGATTTCCTTCACCGTGCCGGCCTGCGGGGCCTCCACAGGATTGAAGGTCTTCATGGCCTCGACCAGCATCAGCGTATCGCCCTTCTTGACCTTGTCGCCCACCGCCACAAAGGCTTTGGAGCCCGGCTCGGGCGACAGATAGACCGTGCCGACCATGGGGCTCGTCACGGCATTCTTGGCAACAGGTGCAGCGGTGTCTGCGGTTGAATCGGCTGCGGCGGGCGCTGCTGGCGCCGCCGGTGCTGCTGCCGGAGCAGGAGCATACTGGACCGGCGCCGGGGCAGGCGGATTGGCGTGTGCCTTGCTCACCCTGATTCGCAGGCCTTCATGTTCGACTTCGACCTCGCCAAGGTCGGCATCCCGCAGGATGGCGGCGAGTTCCCGGACAAGGCCGGTATCGAGGCTGTTTTTTGCGGTGCTCATCAGATTGCGTGTCCTCAGGCTTTTAATCTTAGCGCAGCTTCGAGTGCGACTTCATAACCATGTGGGCCCAGTCCTGCAATCGAAGCCATGGCAGCAGGCGCCACATAATTCGTTTGGCGGAACGCCTCGCGCGCCGCCGGGTTCGACAGGTGAACCTCAATCAAAGGAGCGGTGCAAGCGCGCAAGGCATCGTGCAGCGCGATAGATGTATGCGTATAGGCGCCAGCATTGAGAATGACACAGCGTGCTTGCCTCGAGGCTTCCTGAACCCAGTCGACCAGCTGGCCTTCGCTATTGGTCTGACGGAACTCAAGCGGGGTCTCGCCCGCCTTGTCTCTCAGCCGCGATTCGATGTCGGCCAGCGTGTCATGTCCGTAGATTTCAGGCTCACGTGTCCCCAGAAGGTTGAGATTTGGCCCGTTCAGAACATAAATCGGTTTGGTCATGAGACGGTCTTGCGCGCGTTTTGCAGGCAAGGCAAGCGGCCCGGAGTGAAAGGAGCCATGCGCCCATGAAGGTCCTCGTAAACGGCGACCCGTTCGAAATTGCCGATGGTGCCACTGTGGCTGATCTGGTCGCAAAGCTCACCGATGACCCGCGCGGCGTCGCCATTGAGCGCAACCGGGAGATCGTCCCCAAATCGCAGCACGGTGCCGTGATCCTTGAGGAAGGCGACCAGCTGGAAGTGGTTCAGTTTGTGGGCGGCGGCTGACCTGCCTTCCCTTGCGGTCAGTCTTCCAGCCAGCAGGCGCCGGTGCTACCGCTTGTCCAAAGAGATATACCGGGAGACGTCATGGCCAAGGAACCGAAAAAGATAGAAGCCGTCGGTGAGGATTTCATCGCGGACGAGTCGAAGATCAAACGGGTCAGCCACGAATTCCCATTCCCGCGCGAAGTGGTCTGGAACGCGCTGCTCGATGGCGAAACCTGGACCAAATGGCTGCCGATCACGAAGGTCGAATGGACCTCGCCCAAACCCTACAAGGTGGGCACTACCCGCACCGTCTGGATCGGGGAACAGGTCGTGGAGGAAGTCTTCTTCGCCTGGGAGGACACCAAGCGCATGGCCTTCTATTTCGACCGCACCACGCTGCCCATCAAGGCCTGCGTTGAGGATTACCGGCTTCAGAACGTGCCGGGCGGGTGCCGTCTCGACTGGATATTCCGTGCAAAGGCGCCCTTTATCCTGGGGCCGCTGATTTCGGGGCAGATGAAAAAGGGCATCAAGAAGGGCCTGCCTGAACTTGAGGCCTATGTCCGCGATCATCCGGCGAAATTCGGCCTTGCCTGATCTCGCATGCCAGTTCTGCCGGTAAGGCCCCTAGCGGAGGGCGGATTTGTCTCTTACCTAGCGGGCCTATGACAGACGATACGCTTACCATCGCCGGGCGCAATTTCACCTCGCGCCTCATCATCGGCACCGGGAAATACAAGTCCTATGCCCAGAACGCAGAAGCTGCCGAAGCAGCTGGCGCGGAAATGGTCACCGTGGCGCTGCGCCGGGTAAACCTCTCCAATAAGGATGAGGATCGCCTGCAGGATCACGTCTCTCCGGACAAATACACCTATCTGCCGAACACTGCCGGCTGCTTTACCGCGGATGAAGCGGTGCGCACACTGCGGCTCGCGCGTGAGGCTGGCGGCTGGGACCTCGTCAAACTTGAAGTCCTCTCCGACCAGAAGACGCTCTATCCCGACATGGAAGAAACGCTGAGCGCCGCCAAGGCGCTGATCGCCGACGGCTTTCAGGTCATGGTCTACTGCTCGGACGATCCGGTCTACGCAAAAAAACTGGAAGAAGCGGGGTGCTGCGCGATCATGCCGCTTGGTTCGCTGATCGGGTCAGGCCTCGGTATCCAGAACCCGCTGAATATTCGTCTCATCGTGGAGCAGGCCCGTGTACCCGTCATCGTCGATGCAGGTGTCGGGACGGCCTCGGATGCGGCGATGGCGATGGAGCTTGGCTGTGATGGTGTCCTGATGAATACCGCCATCGCCGAAGCAAAGGACCCGGTCCGGATGGCGCGGGCGATGAAGCATGCCGTAATTGCTGGCCGTGAGGCCTATCTGGCGGGCCGGATGGGCCGCAAACGCTATGCAGACCCATCCTCGCCACTTGCAGGGCTGATCTAGCCAGCCTGTTCGACAGCTTCGTCGAGCATCTTGATGACGCCGGGCTGGTTGGCGCCCGAGACCATCTCGTCGCCCACAAGGAAGGCCGGCGTGCCATTGATGCCGATCTGCCGGGCCAGCGTCTTGTTGTCGGCGACTACTTTCTGAAGCCGAACAGAGCCCATATCGGCCCGCATCCGGTCGACATCCACGCCGGCGCGCTCAGCGGCCGCATCGATCTCGTCTGGCGTAAAGCCGCTGGAATTGTCGAGCTCCATGAGTTCGCGGTGCATCTCCGAGTAGCGACCCTGTTCGCCAGCTGCCAGCGCCGCCAGCGCTGCCTTCTCGCTTTCGGGCGACAGGATGGGGAATTCCTTGAAGACAACGCGAACCTGTCCGTCATAGGCGTCCGGCAGTTCCATCGTCCATTCCATGGAGCGTTTGCAGAAGCCGCAGCGATAATCGAAGAACTCCACCAGCGTCACCGGCGCATCGTCCGGTCCGATGGAATAGTCCGCGTCGCTTTCATAGATCGCTTCCTTGTTGGAGGCGATCGCGTCGCGCGCGCTCTGGGCTTCCTGCTCGCTGGCGCGCTGCTGAAGCTTGATCAGCGCCTGTTCGATCACTTCCGGATGCTCAAGGATATAATCGCGGACGATCTCCTCGATCTCGTCCCGGCTTTGCGGGGCGGCGTCGTCCTGCTGCGCGCAGGCCGGGGTGAAGGCTAGAAGGGAAAGGGCGGCGAGGGGGGCCAGTCTCAGGGTCATGTCTCGTCCTGTCGTCATTTGAACTGTCAGTCTGACTAGCGCCCATACATTGCGTTTGTCTCAACGCAAAGGCACCCCTTTTCTGACAATGGCGTGATCGCCTAGCCGCGGCGGCGCCAGTAATCCTCGTTTTCGGGAAGCGCCGGGTCGGTGACATTGCGGATGTCATTGGCGCGGCGCGCCTCGGACGTACCGCTTGGCAGGTCCTCGATGGCCCGTAGGGCAAAGATATGCGCGCGTTGATAGTCACCGATATTGTAGGCCGCCTCGGCGGTCGCGAGTTCCGCTTCCGCGCGCCGGTCCTGCTTTTCCAGCGCGATGGCGAGCTGGTTCCAGGCAAAGGCGTTGTCCGGCTCCTTGATCAGCGCATCACGAAGCGCTTCCTCGCCGGCCTCAAGGTCGCCTTCATTGTCGCGCGCGATGAGGGAGCGGCCATAATTGATGAGTAGCAGGGGGTGTCCCGGCAGGTATTCCAGCGATTTTGCATGCGGCTCGACCGACTCGGCGGCCTTGCCCATCTCGAACAAGGCCTGGCCTTTCAGCTCCCAGTAATAGGGATTTTCCGGAAACTCATCGAGCAGCGAATCGATTTCCGTCAGCGTGCCCGAAAGGTCCGATGACTGCATTGAGGCGATGGCGCGGGCATAGCGGGCCGCCTCGCTCTTATCGCTGGTCGGATACTTCTGATAGACGCGCGCGAGCGGCTCCAGGAAGCCGATCAGCTTGGCCTGCATGAGCTCGAACTGGCGCACGGTCTCCGGGTCGGGCTCGACATCCATGAGACCTGTTTCCTGCGCAAGGTTACGCGTCGTCCTGATCCGGTCGGACGCAAGCGGGTGAGAGCGGAAATAGGGATAGCGCCGGGCCTCCGACAGGACCTCCTGATAGCGGTATTTCTCGAAGAATTCGACAATGCCGGAGGGTGACTGGCCGAGCTTGGAGAGATAGGAGACTGCCGCCGCATCGGCCATGGCCTCCTCGGCGCGGGTGTGGACGAAGAAATTGAGGGCGGCGAATTGCTGCGAGCTTGCGATCAGGGCCGCGCCCGCATCGCCTGCACCAGCGGCCATGGCGAGCACGCCAAGACCGATGGAGATGAGGGCAGGGCGCGAAGCGACGTCCATGGCGCGTGTGCGGGAAATGGAGTGGCCGCAGGCGATGTGACACGTCTCGTGCGCGATGACGCCCTTGATCTGACCCGGCGATTCCGCAGCGATCAGCAGGCCAGTGTGAAGGTGGATATTCTGGCCATTCGCGACGAAGGCGTTGAGGCTGGGATCGTTGATGATGTAAAGCCCGACATCCTCCGGATCGAGGCCGGCGACTTCAAGGATCGGATCGGTCCATTCGCGCAGCGTCGTCTCGATCTCGGCATCCCGGATCAGGCCCTGCGCCGACGCGCTCATCGCAGCGGCGAGCGCTGCCCCGGCGGCGATGGCAGTTTTCAGAAAACGTGGTCGCATGAATGATCGTCTCTTCCGCTTCTTTCAGGGAGCGTAGGAGATGATTGCGGCTTTGGCGAGGCCGCGGCCCCTAGCTTACTGAATTGTCAGACAGGTTAGGAGCCGGATCGGCGAACGCAAACTCCGGTGACAGGGAGACGCGGACGGTTTCTCCGCGCGCGGGGCAATAGGGTCCGATGGCAAGCGCGTGGACGCTTGTCTCGTCTGAAAGCTTCAGTTCAATTTCCATGAGGGAAGAGGTGCGCTGCGCCTTGATGACCTCCAGCGCCGTCTCACCGGCCGCATCGAGGCGGACGGCTTCGGGGCGCAGGCAATAGGCCTCTGCCTCGGGCAGCTTTGCCAGCCAGGCGGGGGGCAGGACATCGCGCCGCACAGAGCGCAGCGGGCCAAGGGCGCGCGCGACTGCCATGCTGGCGGGGTTGAGGTAGAGCGCCTCGGGGGTGTCTTCCTGCAGGATCACCCCGTCTTTCATGACCGCGATCCGGTCGGCATCCCGCATGGCCTCGGAGGCGTCATGGCTGACTAGCAGGGCTGGAATGCCTGCCTCGGTGACAGCCGCCAGCGCGATCCGGCGTACTTCCGATTTCAGTGTCACATCGAGGCCCGAAAAGGGCTCATCCATCAGGATCGCGACAGGCCGCGCGGCCAGCGCGCGCGCAATGGAGACGCGTTGCTGTTCGCCGCCAGAAAGTTCATGCGGAAACGCCTTGGCCCGGTGCGCAAGGCCAAGCCGCTCCAGCCAGTGGCTGGCGGTTTCGCGGCGCTTCTTGCGGGTCTCGCCGGTCAGGCCAAAGCCGACATTGTCGATGGCGTTGAGGTGCGGGAACAGCGCGAAATCCTGAAAGATCAGGCCGATACGGCGTTCTTCGGCAGGCACATGTTTCGACAGCGAGGAGACGAGGGTATCGCCGTGGCGGATTTCCCCGGCATCGACGGGCTCCAGCCCTGCAAACAGGCGCAGCAGCGTCGATTTGCCGGCGCCCGACTGGCCGAGAAGCGCGGTGATCTTGCCCGGCTGCAACGTCAGCGAGGCATCATCGACGACCGCGCGGCCGTCATAGCGGCGTGTCACGCCGCGCGCATGAATTGGTAGAAGATTGCTCATCCAGCCGCTCTCGATTGTCCCGCACGCGTCAGCTGCAGGGACAGAAGAATTACTGGGCCAAGGCCCGCTGCGGTGATCAATAGAGAAGGCAGGGTCGCTGCTGCAAGCCTTTCATCTGAGGCATAGGCGAAAGCCTGCACCGCCAGCGTGTCCCAGTTGAACGGACGCAGCATAAGTGTGGCTGGAAGCTCCTTCAGCGTCTCGACAAAAAGGATGATCGCGGCGGCCGAGGCCCCTGACATCGCAACCGGAAGATTAATTTTTGATAATTAGAATTTGAAAAAGGATTTTATCCTGTAAAAAATAAAAACCTCAAAAAAATACTTTTTGACCCCATGTTCAAAAGCACTCAAAAAAGCTACC
>NVWP01000126.1 GCA_002733705.1 Henriciella sp.
TCCAGGCCGGGCTCATAGATCGGGATCTCACCCTGTTTCAGCCGGTCGATCTTGGAGGTGTCCTTGTCGACGCAGGTCACGACATGCCCAAAGTCGGCAAAACACGCCCCGCTTACCAGGCCCACATAGCCTGTTCCGATCATCGCTACGCGCATGTAAAATGTCCTGTTACTTGGCAAACCCTCAGAACGCCGCGAGGCGCGCGATTTTTAGGCCATAACGTCAAACAGGGAAAGGGGGCTGAAACTGTGGCGAGATGCGGGCGGCAGCTGCACAGGGCTTTGATCTGCGTTGCCAACTTGCTTATAGTGGGCAGGAAATAGCCCAGAGACAATCGCCGCAGCGGGCCCCAAGGCACCACCTAAAAGAGTGACACGCCATTTATGAAGACTTCCTGCGAGAAACCTCTGATTGTGGATCTGGACGGCACGCTCATTCGCAACGATCTGAGCCACGAACTTTTCGTCCTCATCTTGCGCTGGAAGCCATGGCTTATTCCACTCACCCTGATCAAATTCCTTTCCTCGCGGTCCGAGGCCAAGGCCTGGATGACTGAGCAGGTCGGGCATCACATCGACCCAGCCCACCTTCCCTACGAAAAGGAAGTTCTGGCTCTGATCGAAGCGCATTGCGCGGACGGGGGCAGCGTTGAACTAGTATCGGGGTCGAACCACGTCCTAGTCGAGCGGATATCGAGCCATATCGGAACGTTTGCGTCCGCGCGAGGCAGCCAGGGGAAGACCAATCTCGTCTCCTCACATAAGGCCCGCTACCTCACGGAGCGCCATGCGGAAGGATTTTTCTATGTCGGTAATTCCGGGCACGACATTCAGGTCTGGAGCGCTTCGGCGGGCGGCTTCGGTGTCCGGGCCCCTGAAACGGCCTATGATCTGAAGAATGAGAACGGCGATGCCGTCGTGAAGAAAACAATTCACAAGACTCGCTCGGCAAAGCCCCTCCTCAAGCAGCTGCGGCTGCACCAATGGGCAAAGAACATTCTTATCTTCACCATCCCCGGCCTCGTCATGCCACAGCTGAGCATTGCCAACTGGCTTGCCCTGGTACAGGGATTCATCTGCTTCGGCTTGATGGCGAGCGGCACTTATATTCTGAACGATCTTTTCGACATCCCTGATGACCGCGCACACTCCACAAAGCGGAACCGGCCGCTCGCTTCGGGAAGGCTCAGTGTGCCGATGGCCGGCGGGTTCATGCTGCTTTTCATTTTCGGCTCCATAGCGTGGGCTACGATTATCGACCTCCACTTTCTGGCCGTTCTGCTCCTCTATGCCGCGACGACCATCCTCTATTCCTTCAGGCTGAAACGGGTCGCCATTCTTGACGTGTTTGTCTTGGCCGGGCTGTTCAGCCTGCGCGTGCTGGCCGGCTCGGAGATCATTGGCGTTCCGCCTTCTTCGTGGCTGATGACATTCATAGGCTTGGTCTTCCTGAGCCTCGCGCTGGCCAAACGCTATGTTGAAGTCAGCAAGGCGGCTTCCTCATCGCGTATCGCAGGGCGCGGATATGTTTCGGACGATGCGCCGATGCTGCTTGCATTCGGCGCGGCCGCTGGTCTCTGTGCTGTGCTTTCCCTGGCCATATACGGCCTGCTCGCGCCCAACCGGCTCATCGATAATGCCCTCATTCTGTTCGCGGTGGTGACGATCATGGCCTCCTGGACCATGCGAATCTGGCTGGTCGCTGCGCGTGGCGAACTGGACGACGATCCTGTCCTGTATGCGGTAAAGGACAGGATCAGCCTTACGTGTCTGGTCGCGGTAGCAGGCCTGTTTTCCTACGAAGTGTTGAGACCGGTTTGGCCGACCCTATTCTGAGCTGGGGGCGCGTTCATCGCTTCGAGCAGGATGTCGATATCCTGCCGCGCGATGCTACGGCTCGTGGAACGCTTTCCGAAACGGCGTTTACCGGCAATGAAAGCGTCATCGCCCACGGCCTTGGCCGGTCCTATGGCGACGTCGCCCTGAACGAGGGAGGACGGGTGCTTCTTACACCGCGCCATGACTTTGTTCTGGAAGCCAACTGGGAGACCGGGCTGTTTCGGGCAAGCGCCGGTCTGAGCCTGGCGCAGCTCCACAAGATCACGGTCCCACGCGGCTGGTTTGTCCCGGTTACGCCAGGCACCAAATTCGTGACGCTGGGCGGGGCCGTCGCCAATGATGTCCACGGCAAAAACCATCACCAGGCCAGCAGCTTCGGCCACCATGTCACCCGTCTGAAGCTGTGCCGATCCGACGGTGAAGCGATGATCTGCTCGCGCGAGGAAAACAGCGAGTTCTTCGCGCTAACGCTTGGCGGCCTGGGCCTGACCGGCATTATCGACTGGGTGGAATTCCAGCTGAAGCCGATCGCCAGCAGCAATCTCTTCGTCGAGAATATTGCCTGTCCTGACCTCGCCGGCTTTTTCGAGCTGAGCCAGGAAAGCGCAGCCTGGCCCTATACGGTGATGTGGGTGGATTGTCTGGCCCCTGAAAAGGCTCGCGGACGCGGGATTTTCACGCGGGGACGCCCGGTCGATAGCGGGCCCTTGCAGCCCCACGATGAAGAAAAGAGCGTGAAATGGCCTTTCACGACACCCAGCTTCCTGCTCAATCCGGTCACCCTGAAGACATTCAATGCCCTCTACCGCATGCGTCCGGGCGCCCGCTTCGTCGGCGAGCAGCGTTATGACCCCTTCTTCTATCCCCTCGACCGGATCAGGGAATGGAACAAGCTCTACGGGAAAAAGGGCTTCTTCCAGCATCAGGCAATCATCCCGATGGAGTCCGGGCGCGAAGGCATAGCCGCCCTGCTGGAAGCGATCGAGAAGGCCGGTCAGGGCTCCTTCCTAGCCGTCCTCAAGGTGCATGGACCCGAACGCTCGCCGGGCGTGATGTCCTTCTGCCGGGAAGGTGTCAGCCTTGCTCTCGATTTCGCAAACAAGGGGCGCAAGACGCTCGCCCTGCTCGAACGCCTCGATGCCATCGTGCTCGAACATGGCGGGCGGATCTATCCCGCCAAAGACGGGCACATGTCCGCAAGCTTTTTCCAGGCATGCTATCCGCAATGGACGCAGCTGGAATCCGCCCGCGACCCAATGATTTCTTCATCGTTCTGGAGGAGGGTCACGCAGAACGATTGAGACGAGGCCCTCTTTGCAACAGAATTCACCGAAAACTCTGGTCATTCTCGGAGCGACATCCGCCGTCGCCATCGCCTATGCGCGTCATTGCATCGAAAAGGATGGAGCCATCCGCTTTATCCTCGCCGGGCGCGACGAGACGAAAACAAAGACTGTGCTCGCCGACCTGGTCGGACGCGGGGCGGACGAGACAAGCAGTGTCGTGATCGGCGACCTGGGCAGTCCCGACGAGGTCGAGCGCCTTGCAGGCGAAATCCTTGCTTCAGCCCCTGCGCCAGACGAGATGCTGCTCGCCTATGGACTGCTCGGCGAGCAGAAAGCCCTACAAGCCTCCCTGCCCGAAACGGCAAAGCTGCTTGAAACGAACTTCGTCTCAGCCGCGATGTGGGCGGAAGTCTTTGCCCAATGTTTCGTGGAAAAGGGCGCGGGGCATATTGTGATCATCGGCTCTGTCGCCGGCGACCGCGGGCGGCAGTCGAACTATCTCTATGGAGCTACCAAGGGCGCGCTCGAGCGTGTCGCCGAGGGTATTGCGCACCGATTTGCCGGGTCGAAATACATCAATGTGACCCTGGTCAAACCCGGCTTCATCGATACGCCCATGACAGACCATATCGAGGGCAAGGGCGGCCCCCTCTGGGCCAGTCCGGAAAAAATCGCGCAGGTGACCTACAAGGCAGTCAGGAAGCGCCGGGTGCGCGTCTATGCGCCGTGGATCTGGCGTTACATCCTGCTGATCGTAAGGGCACTGCCCGTTCCCGTCATGCACCGGACAAAAATGTGAGCGGCCCCCCGTCGCAGACCGGCAGCAGCCGTCCGGCAGACGCAAGAAGGGCGAAGGCGACGGGCCGGATCCAGCCCGTCGCCAGTGTGCCGCCATAGAATTGGGTCCGCGACACGCCGAACAAGCTGGCGCCAAGACAGCAGACCGCGCTCGGCACGACCGGGGCGATCCGCATCAGGGAGATGAAGTAGAACCCCCGGCGGCGCGCGAGGCCTGCCAGCGCGAGCAGTCTCGGATAATGCGCGAGTTCCCGGCCGAGCCGCTCAGGGTCACGCTCCCTGCCAATCTCGTAGACGACCGCGCTGGCCAGCAGCAGAGCGAGGAATTGTGCCAGCCCGGCCATCGGGCCAAGCAGCAGGCCGGCGAGAAGAATGGTGAGCGTGCCGAGAGGGAGCACGGTCAGGAAGAGGCAGAACGACCAGACAATCAGCAGGCCATACAGCGCAAGGCTATGCCTTTCGGAGACGAGGATCAGCTCTGTGACGCCCGCGCAGAGATCAGGCTGCCCGATAAGGAGCCAGACCGCAACAATGACCAGCGACATGCCTGCTATGAGTACTCCCAATACCGCGGACCGGCTCTCAAGGAACGTGCGGACAAGTCGCCAGAAAATCGGTTTGTCTGCCGCCAAGGCACATTAGTCCTTCGGCTGGGTCTGCGTTTTTGCCTTCGCGCCGAACGAGAAGTGTTTGTGCCCGAAATAGCTGGTGAAGACAGGGCTCGCGACGCCGAACAAATGGGCCACCGTCTCGCGGTAGAAGGTCCAGCCCATCCACGGCAGGACATAATAATTGAGCGCCATTGTCACGAGCCAGACTTGAGCAAGTGCAACGATATTTACCAAGGTGAACTTGGTTAGTTCCTCCCCGACCGATCGGCCCGACTTCTCAAAGACGAAGATGCGCGACAGAGTGTAGGCGGTCACCATGGCGATAAGATAGGCGACCACGACAGCGATTTGGTAAGACATCGCCGTAGAGAGCAGGATGCGGACGCCAACGTTCACGAGCGCCGCGAACCCACCCGTCACAACGAATTTCACGAAACGCATGCGCTCGGCGCGCACAGCCCCATAGGCGGCCGGATCCTTCATTGTCCCAACCGGGCAATGGAGTGGCGAGCCATCGTCTTGCCGAGGGCGACGCTCTGGGAAATACCGCGATCCTCGGGATAATAGTAGCTGGTATCGGCCACCTGGACGCCGGGCAGGCTGGTCTCGATCGCCGGAAGCCTGTCGAGAAAATTCGGCGTGCAGATCGGCTGGGAATATTTCAGCCGGCTAGCCATGCGCGCTGTCACATCGGCCTGCGTGATGTCCGGATTGGCGACACGGATCGCCTCGAACGCCTCATCCAGAAGGGCTTCGTCGCTCCAGGCCCAGCGCTCATTGTCGATCGGCATGTAGTAGGGCGCGTAGACGACGTGATCGTCGCCAAAGTCCCGCAGGGCGGAAAATTCGATCAGGCCGGGAATGGCGTGCTCTTCATCCATGATGTTGAGCCAGAAGTTGCCCGTCACCGGCTTGGCGAGCTTGTAGACCAGGCAGACGACGCCGATATTCTCGATGGCAGCGAGCTTGCTGCGTTCGTCCTCGCTGAGCTGGTGGATCATCTTCGGGACGATGGGCGTCGGCGCCGTCGAGATGATCTCGCGCGCCTTCCAGATGCGCCCGTCCGGCGTCGTGACCGTCTTGATCCCGTCGCTATCGACCGTGACCGACTGGACCGGTGCCGAGCACAGCACATCCCCCTCGTTTTCCCGGATCGAGGCGACGAGCGCATCGACCAGCGTCTGCGTGCCTCCTTCAATATATCCGAGCTTCTCCTTCATCAGGGACTCGCGCGACTGGCCGATCCGCTGGATGCGCGTGCCGATCCAGGTGGCGCTGATCTTGTCGGTAAACTGGAAGAATTTCTGGTGCAGGAGCCGGTGCCACATCTTCTGGTAGCAGGACTCGCCCAGCCAGCGCTTCAGCCAGACCGGCGCGGTCAGCGGCTCTGCTGCGTCCCAGCTCCTGCGCTTGGTGCACCACCAAGCCATGAGGCCATACCTGAACTTCTCGATCGGGTTCAGATGCGGGTAGGTCAGCAGGGCGACGGGATTCCCCCAGGGATAGACTTTCCGGTTCTTCAGATAGCCCATCTTCGTGTTGCGCCAGACTACCCGGTCGCGCAGGCCGAGTTCCTCCAGTAGCTCGAACGTCCCCTCGTCCGACAGGCACATGAAATGGTAGAAGCGCTCGAGCGAGATGCCGTCAAAATCGAAATGCGCCGCCATCCCGCCGACGACCTCACCGGCCTCCAGGACCAGCGTCGAGCATCCGGCCTTCGCGGCGTGATGCGCAGCCGCCAGCCCCATCGCACCCGCCCCGATAACGATGACGTCCAGCAGCGGTTCGTCGGCCACGTCGCTCATGCTCAAAACTCCAGAAAGACGCTGGAGTGAACAGGGTGGTTGTAGGTTTCGTCAACGGCCTGGCTGAAGGGCGTCGCCTCGAAGCCGAAACGCTGCGGCCAGTCGGTGATTGGAAACTCCTCCGGGATGACCAGCGCCTCCAGCTGGCGCGTGGTGAATGGCGGATTACGGGTCACAAGCCCCACGGCCCAGAGGCTCGTCCAGAACGACCAGTACGGAATGTGAAGGATGCGGGCACGCGCCCCCGAGACGTCCCGGATGGTGCGGATCATGTCCTTGTAGAGGATGCGCTCCTGACCCGAAATGTCGAACACCTCGCCATCAGGCTGCTGCTCCATGCAGCCCTGGATGACCCGGCAGAAGTCGCGCTCATAGAGGGGCTGGCGCACATATTTGCCGTGCGAGGGAATTGGAAAAATCGGTGAGCGGTCCATGAACCGGCGCAACCAGCCCAGATGCTTCCGGTCAAACCACCCGAACATCAGGGTCGGGCGCAGCACGCAGTGCTTCAGCCCCGAGGCTCTGACCATCCGCTCCTGCTCGGTCTTGGACCGGGTGTAGAAGTCATCGGCCCGGCTGTTCACCACAGATGAGGAGATATGGACGATATAGGCGGGGTCGTCG
>NVWP01000127.1 GCA_002733705.1 Henriciella sp.
ACCACGATCGACACGCGGCTAACGGTGATCGACAAGCGCCCGGCTGGCGCCGAAGAAACTGAGCCGGTTGACATCGAGGCCGCCTATCATCCGATCTGCGCGACCACGAGTGATCTTCTCTCCGTAGTACTCGCCCATTGCCCGGAACGCCGCAGCCCCCCGCCCTGCCCCACCACATCGGCCCTTTCGGTCCCGTCTCAGCCGACCCGCACCAACCTCCACGCCCTGCGCAACGCAGCACGCAAAGAAACCCGTGCGCTCGCCGAGGAACGCGCGAAGCATCCGTTCGACGACATCGAGACGGCCCCGCTCGACTACTTGCCAAAAGCCTGGAGCGAACCCTATGGCACGTTGCAGGACACGGTCTACGAGGTCTATGACCTGCAGGCGATCCGGATCGACGGCGCGGCGGAGCATCCGACAGCACTTGTGCAATCCGCCGCCATGGCCTCGGTGCCGCCGCCCGTGCCGAGCTACCGCCCCGTTCTGCCGAAGACCCTCGTTCGAGACGGTCTCCTCTCTGCGCCGCAGCTCGAAAGCGTGATCTACGCGGGCAATGCACACGAGACGCATCTCAAAGGCTTGTTCAAGCGTGGCGAGATCGAAGGCCAACTGATTGCAGCGGCTGAGGGTGACGAAGGCGCCTTCCGCCTGCGCAAGGGCTGGTTCCTCGGTGATGGCACTGGATGCGGTAAAGGGCGACAGGTCGCGGGTATCATTCTCGACAACTGGCTGCAGGGGCGTCGCCGCTCGGTCTGGGTCTCGAAGAGCGACAAGCTCATCGAGGATGCGCGACGCGACTGGATGGCGCTCGGCGGGCGTGAAAGCGATATCGTGCCGCTCTCAAAATTCCGCCAAGGCAGCGACATACGCCTGCCCGAGGGCATCCTCTTCGTTACCTACGCCACGCTGCGCTCGGCTGAACGTGAGGGCAAGGCTGCCCGCCTCGAGCAAGTGACCTCCTGGCTCGGCGAGGGGTTCGACGGGGTCATCGCTTTTGATGAAAGCCACGCCATGGCCAATGCCGCCGGCGAAAAGTCCGACCGCGGCGACAAAAAGGCCTCTCAACAAGGCCTTGCGGGCCTCGCGCTGCAAAACGCCGTGCCCGACGCCCGCGTACTCTATGTCTCGGCCACCGGGGCGACGGTCGTTGGCAATCTTGCCTATGCTTCGCGCCTCGGTCTCTGGGGCACGGGAGATTTCCCCTTCGTGACGCGGGCAGAATTTGTCGCCGCGATGGAGGCCGGGGGCATCGCCGCCATGGAGATGATTTCCCGCGACCTGAAGGCGCTTGGGCTCTATCTCGCGCGGTCCCTCTCCTATGCCGGGGTCGAATACGAGATGCTGGTCCATGAGCTGACGCCCGCCCAGGTCGCGATCTACGACAGCTACGCTGATGCCTACCAGATCATCCACACCAACCTTGAGGCTGCCCTACAAGCCTCTGGCATTTCGTCTGAGACAGGCACCTTGAACCCTCAGGCCAAATCCGCCGCACGCTCGGCGTTTGAGAGCAACAAGCAGCGCTTCTTCAACCACCTCATCACCGCCATGAAATGCCCCTCGCTGATCCGCGCCATCGAGGCGGACCTGGCGGCGGGACATTCGGCGGTGATCCAGGTGGTGTCGACCAGCGAGGCGGTGATGGAACGGCGTCTCGAAGAGATCCCGCCTTCGGAGTGGGATGATCTGCAGGTCGATTTTACGCCGCGCGAGAACATCATGGACTACCTGATGCATTCCTTCCCGACGCGGCTCTTCGAGCCTTACACCGACGAGAGCGGGGATCTGCGCTCGCGCCCGGCCGTCGATGGCGATGGCAATCACATCATTTGCCGCGAGGCGGAGCGGCGGCGGGACGAGCTTGTCGAGCATCTCGGTGCCCTCGCCCCAGTACAGGGTGCTCTCGACCAGATCCTTTGGCATTTCGGAGGGGAGGCTGTGGCCGAGGTCACGGGGCGCAAACGGCGCATCGTGAAGACGCGGGAGGGGCGGCTCAAGGTCGAGAAGCGTCCCGCTTCCTCCAACCTCGGAGAAACCCAGGCCTTCATGGATGATGCCAAGCGCATCCTGATCTTCTCCGATGCCGGTGGCACCGGGCGCAGCTATCATGCCGATCTCGGGGCCAAGAACCAGCGCCTGCGGGTGCATTACCTCCTTGAGCCCGGCTGGAAGGCCGACAATGCGATCCAGGGGCTCGGGCGCACCAACCGCACCAATCAGGCGCTGCCGCCGCTGTTTCGACCCGTCGCAACAGACGTGAAGGGTGAGAAACGGTTCCTCTCCACCATCGCGCGCCGCCTCGACACGCTCGGGGCGATCACCAAGGGGCAGCGCGAAACCGGCGGCCAGAACATGTTCCGCGCCGAGGACAATCTTGAGAGCCCCTACGCACGCGCGGCGCTGCGACAGTTCTTCTACAAGCTGCGGGCGGGCAAGATCGACGCCTGCTCATATGCCAGGTTCCAGGAGATGACCGGGCTGACACTCGATGAGGCGGATGGCACGATGAAAGAGAATCTGCCGCCTATCCAGCAGTTCCTGAACCGCTGTCTGGCACTGCGGATCGACATGCAGGACGCGATCTTCGAGGCTTTCGGCGGGTTACTTTCGGCCATCATCGAGGACGCACGGCAGGCTGGCACGCTGGACGTCGGGCTAGAGACCCTGCGCGCCGAAAAATTCGAGATCGTCGACCGCAAGGTGATCTTCGAACATGAGGCGACGGGGGCGACGGCCACCGCCCTGACCGTTGAGCGTACGGATCGAAACGATCCGCTCACCCTGTCCCGCGTGAAAGCCATCTGCGCTGATAACAAAGGCGCGACGCTCTATTGGAACAAGACCTCCAAACGCGCGGCCCTGATGGTGAAGGCGCCGGCCTTCATGGATGAGGATGGCGTACCGATCCTGCGGGTGAAACTGCTACGGCCCATGGCGACCGAGATCCTCGCCCTCACCGAGTTCTCGAAATCGCACTGGGAAGAGATAGACGATGCGATGTTCGAACAGCTCTGGCAGGCTGAGGTCGACGCGGTGCCGCAGTTCACCACATCGAAGATCACGCTGATCTGCGGCCTCCTCCTGCCGATCTGGGACCGGCTTCCTGCCGACAACATGCGCATTTACCGCCTGCAGGCCGAGGACGGGGAGCGCGCTATCGGCCGTCTCGTCAGTCAGGAGCAGCTCCTGAATGTCTATTCACGCCTTGGTCTCGATTGTCAGATCGAGATGTCGCCGCAGGAAGTGCTCAGCGCGGTGATGGAAGCCAGGACGACCCTGAACCTCCTCGGCGGCTACCAGTTGCGCCGGTCGTTGGTCATGGGACAGCCGAGACTTGAGCTGATCGGCGCGTCGGGCGCGGCCCTGCCCCGTCTGAAAGCGATGGGTTGTTTTGCCGAGGTGATCCAGTGGAAGACTCGGGTGTTCATCCCAGTGGATGGCACTGACGTGCTGGCGCGGGTTCTGGCTGAGCACCCGGTGGGTGCCAGCGCAGCGGATGTCGCCGCATGAGCGCGCGGCGCAGCATCGCAGACCTCTCGGCCGCTCTGGCAGACCGTGCCGAGAGTTTCTGCCGCCAGTATTTCCCCGAGGGTCGTAAGCAGGGCAATTATTGGCAGGTCGGCGACACGTCCGGTGCAAAGGGCCAAAGCCTCGCCATCCGTCTGCAAGCTCAAGGTGAGCGCAAGGCCGGATCCTGGCAAGATTTCGCGACGGGTGAATATGGCGATCTCATCGACCTGCTGCAGGAACGGCTTGGGTCGGTCACGCTCAAGGAGACGCTGAGGGAGGCCCGGTCCTTTCTCGGCGAGGCCCCCTGCCCTGCCGCACCTCGAGACACCCAAAGGGCTGAGCGCCCTGATGCAGCCTCCGCCAAACGCATCGCGCGGGCGCGGAAGCTCTTTGCCGCTGGCAAGCCGGTTCTCGGCACCTTGGCTGCCACCTATCTGCAGGGGCGCGGCATCACACGGCTTGGACCTGCCCTGCGCTATCACCCTCGAGTCTTCCTGCGGCAGGGCGAGGACGATCCCGATCAGCCGCGAAGGGCCCCTGCCCTGCTCGCAAAGATCACCGACAAACGGGGCCAGATCACCGGATGCGCGCGGGTCTATCTCGACCCGTCTACCGACGGGTTGGCCACGATCGAGAGACCCAAACGGATCCTTGGGCAGCTGCACGGCCATGCCATCCGCTTCTGGGCCGGCGCGGGTCGCTCGGATCTCATCGTCGGCGAAGGGCTCGAAAACACCCTCTCAATCGGAACGGCTCTCCCGGAGTTCGACCTCGCCTCCTGTCTCACCGCCACCCATCTCGGCCTCTTCATTCCATCGCCGGGGATTCAGCGCATCTGGATCGCGCGGGACAATGACGATGCCGGACGCAATGCATCCATAAGATTGCGTAACCAACTGGAATATCGAGGAATTTCCTGCGGTTATCTCGTCCCTGAACTGGGCGATTTCAACGATGATCTGCGGACATTTGGCAGAGATGCGCTGCGCCGGTCTCTGTTAGGGGCCATGAAGGCAAACGGTCTGGAGATCGAGGACGGATGAGCGCCAGTCTCCCCGGTGATGCCGGACAGGGCAAAGGTTCCGCGGGTTCGATCTGATCCCGTTTGGATAAGGGGAGCGATGGACCGGCGGGTCGGGGCAGAGTGCCCCTCGCCCGGGCAGCAATGCCCCCCGAACCAGAAAATTCCCCTGCCCCTTCGGGCCATTCCTCGCGGGAGCAATTTTCCGGCCTTGGGCGCATTCTCCGCTGCGCTCCGATCCTGACGGATGCGGCCCGGTCGCCGCCGGTCCTGATATCGCCCCATCCAAATCGGGTCAGATCAAACAGAGGAACCAGACAATGCCCCATCAGACAGACATCCAAGAGGAGACCGGCGTGACCTCCGGCATCCTCGACCACCTGGCACTTCACGGCGCAACACCGGGACCCGGCGAGACCGATCACCGCCCCCTGCCCCAGCCCGACGAAGTCGAACTCGCCATGGCGACCCTCTTTGACACCACCATCGGCCTCCTCACTGGCAGCCAGTTGGAAGACAATCTCGAAGAGATGCTCTGGTCCCTCACCTCGATCTTCCATCGTCGGCTCACCCATATCCAGAAGCTTCTCGACGACAACGAATTCGAGGTCAGGGAAAGCTTGGGGCTACAGGACGGCTCCGAGGTCGCCTCGGTCGAACTCGAGCGCCTCCAGATGATCGGGCTCAAGCTCTGGGACCATCGCGACGCCTTCGAGCAGATGCGCGATCTGGCCGTAGACCACTTCTCGGCCGCCACCGGTTCGCCCTGGCTCCCCCGCACCGGATCCAAGGTCTCACATCGCGGCCTCACCTCCGCCGTGGTGGACAGCCGGGCCTATCTCTCGGCCAAGCGTCGCAAGGAGACCGAGGTGCACTGCCCCGAAGGCACGCGGATCGCTTTCTCAGGCGGGGACTATCAGGCTTACGATCTGATATGGTCCGTCCTCGATGCCACCCATGCGAAATACCCCGACATGGTGCTGCTGCATGGTGGCACGCCCAAAGGCGCCGAGATGATCGCGGCCCGCTGGGCAGATACCCGTGGGATCACCCAGGTGGTCTTCAAGCCCGACTGGAAGAGCCACGGCAAGGCCGCCCCCTTCAAGCGCAACGACAAGATGCTCGAAACCATGCCACAGGGTCTGATTGCCACGCCCGGTTCGGGCATCACCGAGAACATCGTCGACAAGGCCCGCAAGCTCGGAATCCGCATCAAGAGGATCGGGGCTTAGGCCCCGGTTCACGCCCCGCGCAAGAGGTCCTGTACGACGGAAGGCTTCTTGGCGATCAATGCCAGCAGAACCTGTGCTGGGCCTGTCGGGTGCCGGCGCCCGTGTTCCCAGTTCAGGAGCGTACCTTTCGCGACGCCAATGCTCTTCGCAAACTCGGCCTGGGACAGGCCCGTCCGTTGCCGGACTTCGGCGACATCGACCTCCGCCACGGAAACTTCATGCACTTTGGCGTCGGCCAAATCGCCATTCGCGAAGGCCAGAGCCTCTTCGAGGCCCTTGGATACGGTTTCAAATGCACTCATGTTGCGTCTCCATATTTCGCGACAAGCGCCTTGCTCATCTCTACCGCAGCAGCTTGTTCGGTCTTTGACAGGTTGGCTTTCTCATTCTTGGCGAAGACCGTGATCAGAAAGATCGGCATATGGGTCCCGCCAAAGACATACACCGTCCTGAAGCCGCCACTCTTGCCGCTCCCCTCTCTCGGGATGCGGACTTTGCGTAATCCGCCGCCAAGAGAGACGCCCGCTTCCGGATTGGCGGCAATGAAGTTGATCGCCGCCTCACGCTCCTGGTCCGACATGATTGCCTTGGCGCGCCTTTGGAATTCGGGCAGTTCGACCACTGTCTGCAATCGCGTCATCGTCAGTTCCATATAGGTTTTGGCGGCGTATGTGTCAATGACGTATAGTATGCGCACTGGAAGGGCAAGTTGGCAACTGATGCTAGAGCTAGGCAGTATGCTCTGTCCGTTGGTACCGGCGGCCCTTGACCAAATATCTTGTCGCATTTTCTGACCGAACCAACCAGACGGGCTGTCATTTAGGGCTATTGGATGGTTGCGGTGTCTCGTGGCGACCCGGCCTTTCGTTCCACGCTCTGTTCGCGTCGAGCACTCCTCCGCATCTTGGGCGCTTCAGCGAAGACTATCGGCACGTTAGTGATCCTGGGGATGCGACTTTGACGTCTGGACGATGTCTCATCTTCTGTGAGTTAGTAAGAAGCCAAGATTCTGGTGGCAACTCCCTCGGCTGTTCACCCAGTTTCCTTCGCGGCCACCGCACTTCTCCCGATGTCTGAGTTGCATGACATGCTGGTCGCAGCTGTCGTCCCGTCCACAAAGGTTGTCGCCGATCTTTTTCCCCTGACCCACCAAAGAACAGGGGTGGGCC
>NVWP01000128.1 GCA_002733705.1 Henriciella sp.
GACGACGTCCATTGGCCTGAATTCGATCAGTTTTTCGGCGGTGGCCAGAGAATAATCGGTGCTCGTGTAGTTTTCCATGCCGGGGATCTGGCTCATGACTTCCTGCCGCGCTGCATCGGTGGCCGGTGTGGGCTTGCCGACCTGATCGGCAACCACCCGCACGCCGCCGCGCTCCGGGCCGACCCGAAGCATCGTCTTCACGAAATTTGCGCCATGCGCCGAAAACACCCAGGCGAGCCGGATGACGGCAGCCGTTCCGCCAGCGGCCATGACGGCGGCTTCGCCATCGGCCTTTGTGCGGCCATAGACGCCGAGCGGACTGGTCGGGTCGGTCTCCCGATAGGGGCGGCTGCTGGTGCCGTCGAACACGTAATCGGTGGAATAATGCACAAAAGGCAGCCCTGCCGCCGCGCACGCCTCGGCCATCGCCGCAGGGGCGTCGGTATTGACCGCCCCGGCGAGCTCAGCCTCGGTTTCGGCCTTGTCGACCGCGGTGTAGGCCGACGCATTGATGACACCGTCACAGTCCGACTGGGAGATCAGCGTCGCGGCGGCGCCTGGCTTCGAAAGATCCACGGCCTCGCGCCCGGCTGGCACGACCTCAAGGCCGGAGGCGTGGGCCTGTCGCCGGATTTCCGTGCCGACCTGACCGTTTGGACCGAAGAGGAGAATGCGCATCCGTCTGGATTACCCGGCCTTGCGCGAAAGGCCCAGCCGGTTGCCGTCGAAGCCGCGGGCCTTGATCGATTCGATCCATTCCTGATTGTCGAGATACCAGTCGATGGTGTCGGCCAGGCCGGAATCCAGCGTCTGCTTCGGCGTCCACCCGAGCTCACGCTCGATCTTCGAGCAATCGACAGCGTAACGCTGGTCATGGCCGGGCCGGTCGGTCACGAACGTGATCAGGCTTTCATGCTTGCCCCACGGCGCATCGGGGAAGCGCTCGTCGAGCAGGCTGCAGATGGTCTTCACGAGACCGAGATTGGTACGCTCTGCCCGTCCGCCGATATTGTAGGTCTCTCCTGGCACACCTTTCTGGGCGACCAGAAGCAGGGCATCGGCATGATCACCCACATAGAGCCAGTCGCGGATATTGTCGCCCTTGCCATAGATCGGGATCGGCTTGCCGGCGCGGGCCGACTGCAACACGACCGGGATGAGCTTTTCGGGAAACTGGTAGGGGCCGTAATTGTTCGAGCAGTTGGAGATCACGACCGGCAGGCCGAACGTTTCGCCCCAGGCGCGAACAAGCATGTCTGAAGAGGCCTTTGAGGCTGAGTAGGGGGAGTTCGGCTGGTAGGGAGAGGTCTCGGTGAATTCCCCTGTGGGGCCGAGCGAGCCGAACACTTCGTCCGTCGAGATGTGGTGGAAGCGGAAGCCCTCCGGCGCTTCTCCGTCCTGGACATAGCCGCGGGCGGCTTCCAGCAGGCGGAACGTGCCGACGATATTAGTCTCGATGAAGTCGGCCGGACCGTCGATCGAGCGGTCGACATGGCTTTCGGCGGCCAGGTGCATGATCGCATCAGGCCGGAAATCAGCCAGCAGCGCCCGCATCTTGCCAGCATCGCAAATGTCTGCGCGGGCGAACCGGTAGGCGGGATGATCCTCGACGCCAGACAGGTTCTCGAGGTTGGCAGCATAGGTCAGCTTGTCGACATTGAGGACTTCGTGGCCCTCCGCGATCGCCTGACGGACGACGGCAGAGCCGATAAATCCTGCGCCGCCTGTGAGAAAGAGTTTCATAGCTTAATTTCCTGAAGGGCGTTGTTCATGAGGGTCTGAAGGAAGGTCAGAAAGGCGTCTTGAAGTCGGCCCAGCTCCCGGCGGTGCCGTCCTTTTCCGAAATCACAACTTTGGAGGTGTCGACACCCCAGTCGATGGCGAGGTCCGGGTCGTCCCAGCGGACGGCGCCATCCGAATCGCGATCGTAATAGGCGTCGACCTTGTAGACCACTTCAGTGTCCGGTTCCGTCGTCACGAAGCCATGCAGGAAGCCGCGCGGCACGAAGATCTGGACCCCGTTCTCGGCGCTGATTTCAGCCTTCACCCATTTGCCGAACGTCGTCGATGCGCGCCGCGCATCGACGGCTACGTCGATGATGGCGCCGCGTACCACGCGCACCAGCTTGGCCTGCGCAAAGGGCGGCGCCTGGAAGTGCAGGCCGCGCAAGGTGCCCCTGGTTGCCGACAGGGAGTGATTGTCCTGGCAAAAGTCGGCGTCGATGCCAACCTCTTGGAAAGCCTTCCTGTTATAGGTTTCGGAGAAGAAGCCGCGATGGTCGCCGAAGCGTTTCGGGGTCACGAGCTTGACCTCTGGGATACGCATTGGGCTCACATTCAGGCTCATTCATTGGTCCTTGTTGCCGGGATGCGCTTCTGTGCGCCATTGCCCCGATAGTGTCGAATCTGCCCGACTTCTGCTGCATAGGCAAACCCGCCAAGTCAAGTCGAGGCTACCGACAGGCTGTACCATAGCCGCTATCTAGCATTTACACTAAAAGTGCCAGAAGACGAGAATGATGAAGTTTCGGAGCAGGTAGAGTATGGCTGAGAATATGATTGCCGCCTTCAAGACCGCTTGCAGGGCTCTCGTCCTGCCTCGGAGGACCGGACAGGCGGATGCGAGCGATCCGGCGACGCCTGTCGTGGTAGCAGGCATGTTCCGCACCGGGAGCGGACTGGGGCGCGCGGCCACAGCCTGTGTGAGTGCCATTCGCCGCCATGGCGTAACAGTTCATGCGGTCGATCTCAGCGAAGCCCTCGGCCAGGTGGATGCCTCCGCCCAGATCGCTCTTTCGGAGATGCCGGAGACACGTTCCGGGACTTTGATCCTTTTCGCAAACCCGCCAGAAGTGATTCGCGCCCTTACCGTTCTCGGCATTCGCCGCTGGCAGGATTGGCGTCTCATCGGTGCATGGGCCTGGGAGTTGCCAAAAGCGCCCAGCCAGTGGCGGGAAACGTCACGCTTCTTCAGCGAAGTCTGGGTCCCGAGCCAGTTCGTTGCCGACGCGGTGCGCCCGGTCAGCGAGGCGCCGGTTGCGGTCGTGCCACATCATGTCCCTCCCCCTCCACCGGAGCTTCTCGAGAGCCCGTGGGACGAGGGGCAGCGCCCCTTCACCTGTCTGCTCATGGGCGACGGCCGGTCGTCCTTTCACAGAAAAAACGTCAAGGAAGGACTGCTGATGTTCAGGAGCGCCTTTCCTGAGCGTCGCGACGTGAAACTGATCATCAAATGCCGCAACACGTCCGAGTCCCCGCAGGTTCGCGCGGAGCTGGAGGCCCTAGTGGCCGACGATGACAGGATGAGCCTGCTGGACGAGACTCTGGACTATGACGACATGCTGCGGCTGATGAGCCGTTGCGACGTCCTTCTCTCGCCCCACCGGGCTGAAGGGTTCGGCTTCGGGCTTGCTGAGGCGATGTCCCTCGGGCTTGCTGTGGTCGCGACGGGGTGGTCCGGCAATCTCGATTTCATGCCGGAGGGCACCTCGGTCCTTCTCCCCTACACGATGGAAACGGTCGAAGACCCTGACCGGATCTACCCGACGAGCCGCGCTGTCAGCTGGGCCAAGGCCGACATGCAGGCCGGCGTGGCGGCGCTGCAGTTCCTGCACTCCGACCCCGAGGCCCGCCGGACCCTTGGACGCCGGGCGGCGGAACATATTCGCAAGGCGCTTGATGGAAGTGCCTATTTCCGGCAGCTGGGCTGGCAACCCTCGTCAGCGGAGCGCAATCACTCCGACGCCGGAACATAAATGATGCAGTAAAGTCTGTCGTTCACAGGCGTCCACTCTCCCCTTTGCGCAAATATGGGGTGCTGCAGGACTTCCTCCGCCTCGCTGCGTCTTCCGGCGCAGAAAGCCGCTCCGTCTGGGACGACACCCTGCTCAAGCGCCCATCCGAGGACGTCCACCTGCGTGTTACGGGCCATCACCATCGGCCGGTCAGCGTAATACTGGATCGCCGGGTTCCAGTTGTAGCCGAACGTGAACACGACGCCGTTTTCCGGCACATTGCTGCGGATCGTCTGGCCGACGGCCTGGATCGTGCTGCTGGGATGCTTGGCCGGGGCAAGGAAGAAGCCGTGCAGGGTGTGCTGGCTTCCGACCAGAGCAAGGGCGCCTATCAGGAAAGCCGCGATCGCTGCACCGGGCAAGGCATAGGAGGACCGGACACGCCTGGCGGCGGCACCGGACAGCTCGATGATGCTGTCGATCCCGAGGGCTAGGATGACGGTTGAGAAGACGATTGTGGCGACCCAGTAGTAGAAGTGCACCTCGTAGAGATTGGCGAAAATCAGTGGCGCTGCCAGATAGACCACGAGCAGGGAGACAAAGAGCAGGCGGTGCCGCGACCTCAGCAGGATACCGATGACGGACAGGCCGAAGAGGACGACCCCGAACGTGCCGAACGACTGGATGAAGATGCTGGGAGCTTCGTCCCTGAACGATGTGGCGAGATAGCTCATCGACTGGAAGAAGTCGCCGATTTCGCCATAGTTCCAGCGGGCCAGACTGTCGGAGGTCAAGAACTCCGTCATCGCCGACTGCGCCTTCAGCTGATCGCTCCAGTCGACCCAGGCGATGGTCAGGAACAGGCCCGGCAGAAGCAGCAGACAGCCTGCCGCAAACCAGATTGCGGCGCGCTTCACGTGCTTCGACCACGCGCCCCAGTCCTTCCTGACAATCGCCAGGAGACGCAGGCCGAAATAGATGAACAGGCCAAGCGCAAACGGGACGAAGGTCGTGACCTTGGTGAGCGCAGCGGCGATGCCCAGAAGCGAGCCGAGAAGGAGCGGCCACTTGCGGTCATTCTCCAGGAACTCGGCGGCGCACACGCTCATGCCGAGACACAAGGCGAGTGCGAAGGTCTCGATCATCACGGTCTGCGACCAGTAGGTGAACATGGGCGACAGGGCGAGCAGGAGCACGATAAGGATCTGCAGGCGCGACGACAGCCCGAGCAGCCTCGCCATTCGCCAGGTCAGCAGTAGGCAGCCGGTGCCCGACAAGAGGCTGAGAAGGCGCCCGCTCATTTCCAGGCTGAGACCGGTCAGATTGCTCAGCCCTGCGACGATCAGCTGGTACAGGGGAAACTCCATCGGCGCCGTCCAGGGCGGGCCAAGCACGGGCATCCGGTAGGCAAGCCAGGGGCCGCCTTCCCGCAATTCGCGGATCACAGCTGCCACCTGTGTCTGACGAAAAGCATAGTGATCCATCAAATTCGAGCTTGAGAAGATCGTGGCCAGATAGAAGAGGCAGACCACCGTCCAGAGCAGGATAACAACTCCGACCGCGCAACGCACCGCCGATCGGTCTTGCAGGAAGTCGAAAGACCGGCAGTTCGCAGGTCGGCTGGCGCCATTCGGTCTGGTATCGGACATGAACATTATCCCTCGAAGTGAGTCATCTGATGGGCGCGATGTGACCCGATGAGCGTAATACGATTTGTTCGTGTATTTGTCATGTTGCGAACGGCGCCTTAAGGGGGTGGCTTTAGAGAGGCGCGGTCGTTATAGGGCGCAGCTCCCGCCTGTGTAATGTCAGGGCGATATTGACAGAAACAATCACCGTAGTGTTTCACCGTCGAGCTAAGTTTTGCGTTCGGGCTTACTAAACGCCCACGTCCCAATGGAGGGGTGAATGAAGGGTATTATCCTCGCAGGAGGTAGCGGCACGCGACTCTATCCGATCACGACGGTCACGTCGAAGCAGCTGCTGCCCATCTACGACAAGCCGATGATCTACTACCCCTTGAGTGTCCTGATGCTTGCCGGCGTCAGGGACATTCTCGTCATCTCGACCCCGACCGACCTGCCGCGCTTCGAACAGCTGCTGGGTGACGGCTCCGCATGGGGCATCAATCTCCAGTACAAGGTCCAGCCCTCTCCCGACGGGCTCGCCCAGGCCTTCATCCTCGGTGAGGAATTCATCGATGGTGACGCCTGCGCGCTGGTGCTCGGCGACAACATCTTCCTGGGGGCAGGGCTCGGCACGATCCTCCGCAATGCGACGAAGCGGGAGGCCGGCGCCACCGTGTTCGCCTATCATGTCAAAGATCCCGAGCGGTACGGCGTGGTTGCCTTCAACGAGGAAGGCCGGGTCACCACCCTCGAGGAGAAGCCGGAGGAGCCGCAGTCGAAATGGGCCGTGACGGGCCTCTATTTCTATGACGAGCGCGTCACGGAGTTCGCCAAGAAGGTGAAACCGTCGGCTCGCGGCGAGCTTGAGATCACCGACATCAACAAGATGTACATGGAAGCCGGCGACCTGGACGTCCAGCTTCTCGGGCGCGGATATGCATGGTTCGATACGGGCACGCCGGGAAGCCTAATGGACGCCTCGGAATTCGTTCGCGCCCTGGAGCAGCGCCAGGGGATGAAGGTCTGCTGCCCCGAAGAGATCGCCTTCGAAATGGGCTATCTCGATGTCGACGCGATGCGGGCGCTGGGCGAGAAGAACAAGAAGAGTGAGTACGGCCAGTATCTTGTCTCTCTGGCGGACGAGCACGACGGACATCACTGAGACCCGGCGCGCCAAGCGGGGCGATCGGCCAGATCGCTGCGCCACAAGGAGAGGTCTTCATGTTACCCAGATCAGCGAAGGTTGTCGTGACCGGCGTGGCCGGGCTCGTCGGACAGAACCTGTGCCTGCAGCTGCATGAAGCCGGCTATACAAATCTCGTTGGCCTCGACAAGCACAAGAGCAATCTCGCCGTGCTGCGCAATCACCAGCCCTATGTGCGGGCGATCGAGGCGGACCTCGCAGAACCGGGTGAATGGCAGTCAGAGATCGCCGATGCCGACATCGTCATCCTCAACCAGGCGCAGATCGGCGGGCTCGACTGGAACGAGTTCGAGCGCAAC
>NVWP01000129.1 GCA_002733705.1 Henriciella sp.
TGTGGACCTTTCGGGAGCGACAGTTACAGCGGACGCGATGCACACGCAGAAGAAATTTGCGCGCTTTCTGGTCGAGGACAAGAAAGCCGACTACGTCTTCATTGCCAAGGAGAACCAGCCAACGTTGCTGAAAGACCTCAAAGCCCAACACGAGGGCGATTTTTCCCCCTCAGGCGGAAACGTTTGATAAAGTCCATGGTCGCATTGAGGTACGCAAGATCTACCTCAGCGACGACCTTTGCGACTATCTGACTTTCCCTCACGTGGGCACGACGTTTCGGATCGACCGCTACGTGACCAAGCTCGACGGCACAGAGCTACGCACCGAGCACGTGTACGGGCTGACGAGCCTGGTGGGAACCACCAAGGACGCCGCCGCCAAAGTCCTCGCGAAACCATTTGTAAATCGAGGAGACGTCGATCCCGCTATCGTCGATCCGTACGCCGCGCGGATGGTTTACATAGGCGCGGGCGGCCTCATTGAGGTCTTCGTCGAGCGTGGCGGCCCGCCATGGCGTCCGGCGAAGATCCGGGCAGCTATAGGAGGCGCAGTTGATCGCGTAATGAAGCCTTGGATCGTCGCTCCACTGCTCGCGCAGGACGTCATGCTCAATGGCGTGCAGGGAAAGGGTCTTGCCGTCAGCCTCGACCTCGATGTCCTTCCATGGACCGGCAGAATACCAAGGCTTGATCGAGCCGATGGGGTATTTCTCCACAACATAGCGGACCGTCACCGCATTGTAGAGGTTCGACCAGGCCGCGAATTGTTCATCGCGTGACATGGCCCCGAAGTCTGCGGTTTCGAACTGGCGGATATAAGCGTCCAGTTTCCTGCGGTCTTCCACATTCGCTTTCAGGGCGCCGTAGTCGACCAGATTTACCCCGTCCGGTCCCCGGGCGACATAGGTCGTCAGAATGTCAGCCCAGGGCTCGCTGGAAAGGCTGCGTTCAGCGGAGGCTGGAAAAGCGGTCATGCAGATCAGTCCCAGAAGGAGCCCGAGCCGGCGGGCGGAAAAAGGCATTGGACGTGTCATGGGCCGGCATATAGTCTGGTACAGGACGAGTGACACGTCACACACCAGTGCCGCGCTTTCACAGACGCGTGAAGTTTCGTTGCGGCAGGGGATGGCTGCCTTGGACTCAATGGCCGTGTTGCTCAAATGACTGGGATCGCGGCCTTGACCTTGGCCGGAGCAGCCTGTATCAGCCGCGGTTTCCGAATTCGGTCAACACTTGTTTGAGGCTCGACGCCCATGAAACGTACATTCCAGCCTTCGCGCCTGAAGCGCGCCCGCCGTCATGGTTTCCGCTCGCGCATGGCCACCAAGAATGGCCGCAAGGTGCTTTCGCGCCGCCGCGCCAAGGGCCGCAAGCGCCTGTCGGCCTAAAGGCCGCCTGCGCGCGCCTCTATATTCTGGAGGGCGCCCGCGATGACGACAGTCGAAGAGACACATGCTGAGGTCGAACGCCTTACCGTTCGGCCTCAGTTTCTTTTTGTGCGCGGCGGACTCAGCGAGCGGCGCAAGAGCCTCGTCATTCAGGCAAGACGCCGCAGGCCGGCAGAAGGCGCCCGCCCCACAGTCGGCAAGGGGTTCACGGCGACAAAAAAGGTCGGAAATGCCGTCATCCGGAACCGTGCGCGCCGGCGCCTCAAGGCTGCTGCCCGCGAGCTTCTGCCGCAGCTTGGGGTCCCCGGCGCCGATTATGTCTTTATCGCCCGGATGGATACCGCTGATATTGGCTGGCAGCGTTTGCTTGACGATATGGAAAGCGCGCTGATAAGCCTCCGCGCAGCCTTGAATTCGGGGTCGGGCCCGGCCTGACCCCTTTTGTTTATCTCGCACAACCGGCGGACTTGAGTACATGAATCAGGGAATGGACCCGCAGGACCAGCGCAATTTCATCATCGCCATGGTGCTGATGATTGCTTTTGTATTCGGCTATCAGACCTTTGTGGTCCAGCCCCAGCAGGAAGCGCGCGAAGAAGCCCAGCAACAGGCAGAGGCCGAGCGCGAAACCGGCGTCCCCCAGGCGGGCGATACAGGCGAGCAGACCATACCGTCTGCAGAGTCGGTTGAAGAAGCCCTCAGCGCCAATGCCCGCATCACGATGGATGCCGCCCGCGTCGATGGCTCGGTGCGGCTGCGCGGGGCCATCCTCGACGATCTGAAGCTCAAGGACCACTTCACCACGGTTGAGCGGGTCAATGAGCTGCGCCTTCTGCGCCCGACCAATTATCAGCACGGCTATTTCGCCAGCTGGTACTGGTTCGACGGCAATCAGCCGGTGGCCGGCCCTTCGGCCGAGTGGCAGGTGGAAGGCAATCCGACGCTGTCGACAGAAAATCCGGTGACGCTGACCTATGAAGGCAATGGCGTCTCCATCGAGCGCACGATCAGCGTCGATGACGAGTATATGGTGACCTATTCAGACCGGGTGACGAATACAGGCTCTGAGCAACGCACGCTTGCCCCGCTCGGCTCGATCCGCCGCCAGGGCCAGTGGAAGGAATTCCTGGACGCGACCGACCCCGGTTCCTCGAGGACTTCCGGCATGGCGCATATGGGCCTCATCGGTGTCTTCGATGACAACCTCACCTGGCGCAATTACAAGAATCTCGACAAGGGCAAGGGCCTCAAAGAGTCCGACGATATCGGCGTGCGCCGCGCATCGACCGGCGGCTGGCTTGGCTTCACCGACAAATACTGGATGACTTCGCTCATCCCCGAACAGCAATACGAGTTCGCCGGCCGCTATCAGCGCCTCTCGCGTGAGACGGGTCCGGTCATGCAGCTGACGGTGGCAAGCGCAGGCCGGGTGATCGAGCCCGGTGAAACGATCACATCGGAAAACCGCATCTTCTCCGGCGCTAAGGAATTTGCTGTCCTGCAAGGCTATGAGGAAGCGGGCGTGCCGCGCTTTGAAGACGCCATCGACTGGGGCAACATCCTCTACTATATCACCAAGCCGCTCTTCTCGCTCCTGCGCTGGCTGGAAGGCATGGTCGGCACGTTCGGCCTCGCCATTCTTGCGCTGACCGTTCTCGTCCGCCTGCCGCTCGTGCCGCTGTATAATCAGTCCTACAAGTCCATGGCGAAGATGAAGAAGCTGGCTGAGCCGATGAAAGAGATTCAGGAGCGCTTCAAGGAAGACCCTCAGCGCCGCCAGCAGGAAGTGATGAAGCTTTACCAGCGCGAAAAGGCGAACCCCATCGCGGGCTGTATCCCGATCCTGCTGACCATCCCGGTCTTCTTCGCGCTCTACAAGGTGCTCTACAATACGATTGAGATGCGCCATGCGCCCTTCCTGTATATTCAGGATCTCTCCGCGCCCGACCCGACGGCGATCGGCAATCTGTTCGGCCTGCTTCCATGGGCGGCGGCTGATGTGAAGGCGATCCCGATCATCGGCCTTATCATCGGTATCGGTTTCCTCCCCATCATGTACGGGGTTACAATGTCCGGCATTCAGGCGCTCTCGCCGCCCCCGACCGATCCCACCCAGAAGATGATCATGCGCTTCCTGCCGCTGATCTTCATGTTCGTGTTTGCAGGCTTTGCCGCAGGGCTGGTCATGTACTGGGTCTGGTCGAACATCCTCTCGCTGATCCAGCAATATTTCATCATGCGTCGAAACGGCGTGGAGACTGAGCTCGACAAGCTCATCGCGCGGCTGCTCGGCCGTCAAAAGGAAGAGGCGTGAGCGAGGCACCTGAATTCAGCGAGGAGACGATAGAGGCGGCCCGCGTCCTCTGCTCGGGCTCGTGCGAGTTCGTGCTTGGCGCAGCCGCGCTGACGCAACTGCCAGAGGCTGACCGGCCCGAGATTGCTTTTGCCGGGCGCTCCAATGTCGGCAAGTCTAGCCTTATCAACGGGCTGCTCTGGCGCAAGAACCTCGCCCGTGCCTCGTCAGAACCGGGCCGGACGCGTGAGCTCAATTATTTCGACCTTGGCGAAGGCCGTCTCTGGCTCGTTGACCTTCCCGGTTTTGGCTATGCCAAGGTCTCGCGCAGCCAGGCGCAGGAATGGCAGCGCCTCACCCTTCGCTATCTGCAGGGGCGGGTGAACCTTCGCCGTGTCTTCCTTCTGGTGGACTCCCGGCGTGGCCTGATGGACACCGATCACGAGGTCATGGACATGCTGGATTCGGCGGCCGTGACCTATCAGATCGTCCTCACCAAGGCCGACAAGGTGAAACGGACAGAGGCGGACGCGGTGCGCTCGAAGGTCGCTGACGCGCTGCGCAAACGCCCTGCGGCTCACCCGGTCATCCGCCAGACCTCAGCCGAAAAGGGCTGGGGCCTGCCGGAACTGCGCGCGGAAATCTACCAGCTTACGGAATGACGACGCCCCGGTCGCGGTCCCGCCGGTCCACACTTGGCCGTCCGCCCAGGAGTTCGTCAGGGCGCGCGCGTTCGGCCCTGTCGCGGGTCTGAAGCGCTTCGCGGCGTGAAACGCGCGCTTCGGTCCGTGCGTCGCGGCGCTGCTGGCGGGTCGTGGATGTATCATGGCGCTCGCCGCGGCGGCGCCGGCCATAGTCGCGCTCGCCCTCATTGCGGTTGCGGTAGCCATTATGGGAACCGCGCTGGAGCTCCGCCCCGGTGCGGACATCACCGCGATAGCGGTGATCCCGGTCTCCGTCCCGGTTCCTGTCACGATGGCGATCGCGCCTGTGGTCGCGGTCATCGCGGTCATGACGGTAATGGTCCCGGCGCTGGTCGCGGTAGCGCGGCGGAACGCCCCGATAGCCCTCATGGCCGCGATAGCCGCTCTGGTAGGGGCGCGCGTCGCGGTGGCGGTAGTTGCGGTTGTGCCGGTTCAGCCAGCCGGTGCGGGTCGGGTAGTAGACGTTCTTTGAATAGATGATCGAGCTGCCGGAATAGTAGTAGCCATCGCCATAATAGCCGGCCCCGTAATAGCCATCATCGAGATAGCCGGTGCGCGATGGGACGGGCTCATAATAGCGGTCGCCATAGGTGCCGCCGCCATAATAGCCGTCGCTGTACTGACCCTGATCATAATAACCATAGTCGTCATAGGTGGTGCAGGCGGTGGCCAGAAGGCCGGCGGCGGTGAGGCCGGCAAGGAGCCCGGCGCGGCGGATTGGGCGGGACATGACGTCTCCAGTGCGTTTCATCTACAAGGGTCAGGGACCGAGCCTAGCAGGCGCGGCTGACTGCAGGATGAATGCCCGGTCAGGAGGGTCGTTCCGCTGCCGCCTCTTCTGTCTTTGCGGCAGGGGTCTTCGCGCTGGCAGAGGCCGAGCCATTATAGGTCGCGGTATAGGCCGCGTTGGCGACGCCTTCGCTCGACATGTAGGGGACGAGTTCGTCGCGCGGGGAGGCGCAGGCGCAAAGCCCGATGGTGCCGAGCAGGAGGAGCGGGAAAGTGCAGGCGGAGGGGCGCGGTTTCATAGGACGCAGTCTCTGGCCTTCGCGCCCCGGTTTCAAGCCTTCGCACGCAGGATGAGCGCCCTCTAAAAAACCGGCTCCTCCGGCTCCGTTTTCTCTTGCAAGCCCGGCGCGCCTTCGCCATTTCAGGGCCTTCATGGCGGTCACGATCCTTCCAGCGAACCTCGATGCAGAGGATTTCAGGGGCCTTATCGGCGCCCACAAGGCGTTGATGCTGGAAACCTCGCCGCCCGAAAGCTCCCATGCGCTGCGGATCGATGAGATGAAGACGCCCGACCTTACCGTCTGGGAGATGCGGGGCGAGGGCGGCGGTCTGGTCGGCTGCGGCGCGCTGAAGCGGCTGTCTGACGGAAAGTCAGGCGAAATCAAGGCGATGCACACTATCGCCCAGTTGCGGGGCAACGGCCTTGGGCGCACCATGCTGCGCCATATCATGAGGGCCGCCGAAGAGCGCTACTATACACGCCTCTATCTTGAGACCGGCAGCCAGGGCGCCTTCCTGCCCGCGCGCCAGCTTTATGAGGCGCATGGCTTTACCTTTTGCGGGCCGTTTGAGGGTTACCGCGAGGACCCCAATTCGGTCTTCATGATGCGGGAATTGGGCTGACCCCCAGTACGGGCGGCCGCGCTGCCGGTTGGGCAGGGCGGTTCAGAGGGGAGCTGGGGTTTAAGGTGAGGGCGGCGAGCCTGCCTGTGGTTCGACTTCGCTCACCACGCGGCTTCCTGGTGTGAGATTTGAAGAAATCGGCGGAGCGCGGGCATCGGGGGCTGCGCGGTGCACGGACAGTGCATCGGCGGTGCACCCACGGTGTCTGGGCGGTGTTTCGCCACGCACAGCTTCGAAGGCGCACCAGAAAGCGAGCGTGTCCGGGGCTTGCCGTGTCCAGGGCGTATAGTCGAAATCTCTTGGCAGGGCGCCGCGGGCGCGCCGTTCGGTCTCGCTTTCCGGCCAGTGCGTGATGCGGATGACGCCGTTGCGCGCAAGCTCCCAGCCAAAGCCGCCGCGCCCTTCAGCGCGCGCAAGGGCGGCGGTCGCCTCAAGCCGGGCGAGGTAATGCCAGAGCACCGGCCAGTACCAGACAGGCACGAGCGCATGCGCTTTCAGAAGGGTTTGCCAGTCGAGCATCTCGCGGCGGAGTGTAGGGCGGGTTGGCGCGGAGGGGGATGGATTGAGAGTTTCCGCTGTCGCCGGCGCTCGTGCTTCGACTTCGCTCAGCATGAGCGCACGGGAGCGGTTGCACGGTGTCCGATCTTCTTTTTCCAGTCAAGGGTGAAATCCTTCGGACGCGAAGCGCCCTTGACTGGAAAAAGAAGATCGAAAGAGGCTGGCTGTGGCCGAATGGCAGGCTCTGCCATTCGGCCTGAATGTACTTTCTTCACCCTT
>NVWP01000130.1 GCA_002733705.1 Henriciella sp.
CGGTTTTTACGGACCTGCTTTCGCAGGTATCTTCGGAGAAGGGGCCTCCTGTGTGCCCGCGCTCGTCCTTCGACTTCGCTCAGGATGAGCGCTTTGAGCTGTACGGTTCAGAGCTTCAGGGTGGATGAAGGGCGAGCTCCCAAACACGACCAATGCTGCAGGGGTCGCGACCGAGGCTCACAGTTGCCAGCCGAGCTCTTATGGGCTCAAGACCGGAGAGCTGCAGACCTTCCACCTCGCATCCCGGCGCGAGTTTTTCCCAGGGCGCGCGCGGCGCAAATCTTGTCCAGTCATTGGGGTCTGGTTTGTCGCCGAAGGCCTGGAGGGTGATGTAGATGCGGCCTCTTGCGCAGACGCTGTAGCCGATGAGACCGGAGCTATGCTCTGCGCGCCGGGCCTTCATATAGCGGTCCAGCCACCAGAGCTGCCACAGGAAGACCGGCCAGTAGCGCAGCTCCAGCTTTGCGAGCACATCGAGGATCCAGTCGCGGGCGATCATGGGCCAAGACTAGGCCGGGCGCGAACGGGGGCGGAAACTATTGGTGCAAAGCCAGTGCAGGCACGGTGTTCCGGCGGTGCATGGGTGGTGTTTTGGGGTGGTGAGCCAGCCATCGAGGGTCAGGCGGCCTCGTCACGTTCCTCGACCGTGGAGCGTTCCGCGGATTTTTCGAGAATGCCTTCCCTGTCCCAGTCGCCTTCCGGGCGGATCAGGATGAACGGATCGCTTTGCGGGCTGAGGGCATCCGGGTGGGTGGGCACTGGAATGTCGATTTCGAGATAGTCGTAGTCGGAGAAGCTGAAACGGGTGCGGCCCTCCTGAAGCGTACAGTGAAGGACGCGCGACCAGAGCGGCCAGAGGCGCGCCTGTATCTGGCCGATCATGAGTGTGTAGCCCTTGCGGGCCGCGATCTCTATCGCATGGGCGAGCAGGATACGCTCAATGTGGCGGCCGCGCATGGAGGGCAGGATGCAGACCCGTTCGATCTTGCCGAAACTGGCAAACCAGCGAAGACGCAGCGTGCCCAACGGTTCTTTGCCGATTGTCGCGATGAGATGCATGGCGGCAAGGTCATTGCCGTCATATTCCTCATCATAGGGGCAGCTCTGTTCTGCCATGAAGACGGCCGCGCGGATGGCAAAGACACGTTGCAAGTCATCCAGTGACTGGACCGGGCGAACCTGGACGGACCCGAACTGGTCCTCCGACGGGGCGCGGCGAAGGGCTTCAAGACCAATGGACGGGTAAGCAAGAGACGGCGCCATGATCATTCACCCATCGGGTCGGAAACAAACAGGTCGGGCAGTCCTCCCTGCAGCGGGCGATAGCCAAGGGTCAGCATGGAGCGCGCGCCGTCCTCGGTTGCGCCGCGCGCATAGGTCGGCACGGGAGCGAACGCGTTGAGACGCAGATCTCCGGCGGCCATGAGTACCGATTTTCGTGCAGTACGTGTGGCGCCGGCATAAATTCCGCAATAGACGCCGAAAATAGGTGTGTTCGCCGGCGCGATATGACGGATGGCCGGATCCCCCGGTGTGAACGTTCCGTCCTCGACGGCCGCCCTGCCCGCCTCTGTCACAGGCACGAGCAGAAAAAGTCCGGTAATTTCATCTTCTTGCGTGTTCCAGATCGTCATTCCCGTGATGGAATCGACCGTCGTCACGATTTCGGGCTCGGCCAGGGCGGCATTGATGAGCGTTTCGCCGAGCCGGAGGGTCTCAGCAACGTTCGCGGCGGGCGTACGGTGCAAACCATACTTCGCCATGATGCCCGCCACCTTTGCGGGCGACGTGATACAGTACGGACTGGCAGTTTGTGCTACAACTGAACGGTGAACTGTCATGGTTAAAACTCCCTTTACGCGAGATTTCTGTATTTTCGCGCAAGGGTTGTCAAGTTGTGCGATTTACATTTCGCCGTTTTCCGGTCAGGCCGGGTCTCAAATCCCTCAGCGTCCAGAGGAAGTTGACCGATGAAGAAGCCTGATCGTCACCTGAACTGGGAGCAGCTTCGCGTTTTTGGCGTTGTCGCCGAACTGAAGAGCTTCACAGCCGCCGCCAAACGGCTCGGTGAGTCCACGCCAACGGTGAGCCGCAAGATTGACGAGCTGGAGAAGCTGTTGCGCTGCGATCTGCTGACGCGCACGACCAAGGGGGTCGAGCTGACCGAGGCAGGCCGGCAAGTGCTCAAGCGTACGCACATGATGACCGAACAGGCCCATGACATCATGCATACGCTGAGCGGGGTCGACATTGGCGGGGGCGGCATCCTGCGCCTGTCATCCCAGGACGGCGTGGCCTCTCACTGGCTGACGCAGTTCATTCCGGAGTTTCAAAACCATCACGCGAAGATCGATCTGGATTTCCAGATCCATGATCAGGAAGCCAATCTCCTGGACGGTGAAGCCGATCTAAGCATCACCTTCAGCGAGCCGCGCCATCGCGACATTCTCTCGATGCGTCTGGGCGTTCTTCACTACATGTTCTTTGCCACGGAGCGGTATCTGGACGGGCGCCCTGCCCCGGCGAGCCTGTACGATCTGCAGGGGCATAATGTGCTGATGCACGATTCCTATTCCAACCAGATCGACAGCTGGTCGACACGGGCCATCGATCTGAAAAAGGCGCTGAGGTTCAAGCTGCAGACCAATTCAGGCACTGTGCTGAAGGAAGTGTGCGCGAATGGGGGCGGCATAGCGGTCATGCCGTCCTATGTCTGCGACATCGATAGCAGACTCGTCCCCCTCGACCTGCCGGAAGTGGCGCCGATCGAGTTCTGGCTGACCTATACGCACCGCGTGCAGCGCCTTTCCATGGGCCGCACGCTGATCGACTGGATCCGCAAACAGTTCTCGACCGAGCGCTCACCCTGGTTTCAGGATACGTTCGTCCACCCGAACAAATGGACACCGATCGAGGCGGGCGCGGGCCGGAAGAAGACCGCCTAGACGGTCTTCAGGATCGTTACGATTGCTTCGAGTTTCTTCGGATCGTCAATCGTCCGGGTGATGCGGCTGACTTCAGCGCGCATACGGTCAATCTCGCTGTCGCCGCTATCGCCGCTGCCGAGAAGGACTTCTTCTGGAAACAGGTGTTCAATCGGCACGGCGAGGATATTGGCAATGGCTGCCAGCGTGCCGGCGCTGATCCTGTTCGTCCCGTTCTCGTATTTGTGCACTTGCTGGTAGGACAGGCCAAGCTGCTTGGCGAGATCGTCAAGCGTCATGCCGATGCGCCGACGCGCCTGACGGACCAACTGACCGATACCACGATCAGCGTCGCTCACCTTGCGCGGCGATGCAGTAAGAACTGTGCTCATAGGACCCCTCGAACAACCAGAATTAGTAATTTGAACCCCGATTATCCTCTAGCTTTATGCGTTACAGCAACAACCGACTTCATAAAAAATATGAAACGCTGAGATATCGATGCGCTTTGGCGAAGACTTCATGATGAAAAAAAAGGGCCGCCCCAAAGGCGGCCCAGTTCAAGCAAGAAGGACGCCGGTTACGCAAGTAAAAAGCGCGTGAGCGCTAATTTCCGCAACCGACAATATTTGTTTACCAAAAGCCACCTGAACAAGATGCGAGACAATCTGTTGTCTTGCATTCAGGCGCATTCGCTACAGGGTCAGCCGATTTCCCACTCCTTGAGGACCTCATCGGTATGCGCACCGGGGCTGGCGGGCGGGCGCTGGATCTTACCGGGCGTCTTCGAAAAGCGCGGCGCCGGGGCCGGCTGGGTAACGCCTTCATAATTCACGAAGGTCTGGCGTTCCTTGTTGTGCGGATGCTCTGGCGCTTCGGCCATGGAGAGGACCGGCGCGAAGCAGACATCGGTGCCTTCCATGATCTCGCACCATTCATCGCGTGTCTTCGTCTTGAATACGTCGATGATCTTGGCTTTGAGTTCTGGCCATTTGCTGCGGTCCATCTGTTTCTGGAAGTCCGGATCGGTGAGCCCCGCCTTCTCCAGCAGAAGCGCGTAGAATTGCGGCTCGATCGACCCGATGGCGACGTAGCCGCCATCCTTGGTCTCATAGGTGTCGTAGAAGTGTGCGCCGCCATCGAGCATGTTGTCTTCGCGCTCATCGGTCCACACACCCATGGCGCGCATGCCGAAGAACATCGAGGTGAGTGAGGCTGCCCCGTCTGTCATTGCGACATCGATCACCTGGCCTTCGCCGCCGCCACGCGCATTAATGATGGCGGCAAGCAGACCGAAAGCGAGGTAGAGCGCACCGCCGCCATAGTCGCCGATCAGGTTGAGCGGCGGATAGGGGCGCTCGCCCTTGCGGCCCATGGCGCCGAGCGCGCCGGTCAGTGCGATATAGTTGAGGTCATGGCCGGCCGCCTGTGCCAGCGGGCCGAACTGGCCCCAGCCGGTCATGCGGCCATAGGCGAGCTTCGGGTTGCGGGCTAGCACGACATCCGGGCCGAGGCCAAGGCGTTCCATGACGCCGGGGCGGAAGCCTTCAATCAGGCCATCAGCCTTTTCGATGAGCTTGAGCGCCGTTTCGACATCGTCTGGGTTCTTGAGGTCGAGCGCGATGGAGCGGCGCCCGCGCGATTCAACATTTGCCGGTGTGGCGGCGCGCCCGCCCTTGCCGGCCCGGTCGATACGCACGACGTCCGCGCCGAGGTCGGACAGGAGCATGCCGCAGAACGGCCCTGGTCCAATGCCCTGAAATTCAACAATCCTGACGCCTGTAAGTGGTCCGCTGGCCATGGCCTCGCTCCTCCTGATTTGGTGACTGGCGCGACCATATAAGAGCCGGTCGGGCTGCCAAGCCTTGCCGTCGCGTCGCATTTGGCCGGCGGCGCAGGCCTTAAGCGGGAACGAGGCCGCTCAGCTCGCGCAGGAGGCCGCGGATGAGCTGGATACGCTTCTGCTTGTCGTCCGGCGCGCGGGTGATGACGAGTTTGGAATCGGGGCGAAGCTTCATCGAATTGGGCCGGGCCTGGACGATGGTCATGAGCTGGCCGGGCTCGACGGGCGTATCTTCCCGGAAGGCCATGACGATGCCTTTGGGGCCCGAATCGAGCTTGGCGATGCCGAGCTGTTTGCAGGCGGCCTTGATAGCGGTGACATCGAGCAGCTGTTTTGTCTCGTCCGGCAGCGGGCCGAACCGGTCGATGAGCTCTGCGGCAAAGCGCTCGCGGCCCTCATCGGTGTCGATCTCGGCAAGGCGGCGGTAGAGGGCAAGGCGCACGCCAAGATCCTCGACATAGTCTTCCGGGATAAGGACGGCGACACCGAGATTGATCTGCGGCGACCAGTCGTCTGCCACTTCCTCTTCAATATCACTGCCGGATTTGAGGGCGGCCACGGCGTCTTCCAGCATGGACTGGTAAAGCTCCACGCCGACCTCTTTGACGTGGCCGGACTGCTGGTCACCGAGGAGGTTGCCGGAACCCCGCATGTCGAGGTCGTGGCTGGCAAGCTGGAAGCCCGCGCCGAGGCTGTCGAGCGATTGCAGGATGCGCAGACGGCGCTCTGCGCCCGGTGTCATGACATGCTCGCGCGGCGTGGTGAGATAGGCATAGGCGCGCAGTTTGGAGCGGCCGACGCGTCCGCGCAGCTGATAGAGCTGGGCCAGGCCGAACATATCGGAGCGATAGATGACGAGCGTGTTGGCGCGGGGAATGTCGAGGCCGCTTTCCACGATGGTGGTGGACAGGAGCACATCGTATTCGCCCTCATAGAAGGCAGTCATGATGTCCTCGAGCTCGGTCGGCGGCATCTGGCCGTGGGCGACGATGAAGCTCACTTCGGGGACATTGTCGCGCATGAAGGTTTCGAGGAAATCGAGGTCGTAAATGCGCGGGGCGACAAAGAAAGCCTGGCCGCCGCGATACTTCTCACGCAGCAGCGCCTCGCGGATGGTGACCGTGTCGAATTCGGCGACATAGGTGCGCACCGAGAGACGGTCGACCGGCGGGGTCGCGATGATGGAGAGGTCGCGAATGCCGGTGAGCGCCATCTGGAGGGTGCGCGGAATCGGCGTGGCAGACAGCGTGAGGACGTGGACGTCGGCTTTCAGCTCTTTCAGCCGCTCTTTGTGCTTCACACCGAAGCGTTGCTCCTCATCGACGATGAGAAGGCCGAGGCGTTTGAACTCAATCGACTGGGACAGGAGCGCGTGGGTGCCGACAATGATGTCGACATCGCCATTGGTGAGGCCTTCGCGCGCCTCATTTGCCTCTTTCTGGCTGACCATGCGCGAGAGGTGGCGCACTTTGACGGGCCAGTTCGCGAAGCGTTCAGCGAAGGAATTGAAGTGCTGGCGGGCGAGCAGCGTCGTCGGCGCGATGACGGCGACCTGCATGCCGCTCATGGCCGCAACGAAGGCGGCGCGCAGGGCGACCTCTGTCTTGCCGAAGCCGACATCGCCGCAGACCAGCCGGTCCATCGGCTT
>NVWP01000131.1 GCA_002733705.1 Henriciella sp.
GAGGTTGAGCTGGGCGGCGGCTTTCTTGGCTTCGCCCGCGGCGATAGCCGGGTCCTGCCCGGGCACCGCAGGCCCCTGCGCCAGCCGGGCCTGTGCAGCGGCCTTGCGTGCCAGTGCCAGCCGCAGTTCCTCGCGCGCCTGGTTCACCTGGTGTTCGGCGGCGTCATGCTCGGTCTTGGTCAGGAAGCCCTTCTGGAAAAGCGCGTCCTTTCGCGCGAAATTGGCCTCGGCAAAGGCAATGTCCTCGCGCGCGGCAGAGATCGATGCGCCGGACAGGTCGGCATCGCTGCCCAGCGCGGTGCGGCTGGCCTGTGCCTGCGCGATCGCGGCGTTGGCCTCCGCAATCTGCACCTGGTAGGGCTGTTCGTCGATGCGGAACAGCAGCTGGCCCGCCTCGACCCGATCACCGTCGGCCACCAGCACCTCCACGATCGGTCCGCCGACCTCGGCGGAAATCGATACGCGGTCCTGCTGCACATAGGCATTGTCGGTCGATACCTTGCCCTGCAGGCTGGACCAGTAGGCGAACCCGCCGATCAGCAGCAGCAGCGGCACCGCGATCATCAGCGCGATGCGGCGCCACCGGTTTTTCCGGGGAGCGGGCGCGACGGGTTCTTCGGGGGTGGCGGTATCGGGTGCGATTGCGGGCGCTGCTTCAGCCATTGGAAATGCCTTCGGACCGTGGCGGAGTGGACAGATTTTCGGAGATGCGGTGGAGCATTCGCGAAAGCTCGGCTTCTTCGCTTTCGCTTAGCCCATCGTTCATCTGTTCGAGCATGACATCGAGTTCGCGGCGTATGCGGGCGATCTCGCCAGCCGCACGCGGAGTGAGGTGGAGCAGGCGCGCGCGCCGGTCGTTCGGATCGGCACGTCTTTCGACAAGGCCCGATTCCTCCATGCGATCCACCATCCGGCCGAGCGTGATGGGCTCCACTTCCAGCAGTTCCGCGTGGAAGGTCTGCTTTTCCCCGGGTGAGCGATCGAGCGCGAGCAGCAGGCGCGCCTGTGGCCCGGTGATGCCCAGCGTGCGCACGCGCTCATCGAACGCACGCCGCAGCATGCGCGCATTATCCACGATCAGCCAGCCGAGATTCTTGTTCATGGGCGCGCATATAATAAGCGTGCTTATTAATGCAATCATTGCTGCTTTCCCCGGGTTTGATATGCGGCGGGCGATCCAGAAGGAGTTTTCAGTTCCGCGATGACCACCGAACATTTCGCATCCTTCGACGGCACGAAGCTCGCCCTGCACCGCGTGGGGGAGGGCAGACCCTTCGTTCTGCTGCACGGCCTGTTTTCCAGCGCGCAGATGAACTGGATAAAGTGGGGCCATGCCCAGCGGATCGCGGAGCAGGGCTACGAAGCCCTGATGCTCGATTTCCGCGTGCACGGTGAAAGCGAGGCACCCCACGGGCTGGAAAACTACCCCGCGGGCGTCCTGGTGAAAGACGTCGTGGCGCTGGTCGGGCATCTGGGCCTGACCGACTACGATCTGGGCGGCTTCTCGCTCGGCGCGCGCACCGCGATCCATGGTGTGGCGTCGGGCAGGCTCGCTCCGAAGCGCCTGATCCTTGGCGGAATGGGTGTCGACGGATTGCAGGAATGGGAAAAGCGCTCAGCCTTCTTCATGCGCGTGATCGACGAATTCGATGCAATTCCCAAAGGCGATCCGGCCTATTTCTCGATGCAGTTCCTCAAGTCGCAGGGCGTCGACCGGGTGGCAGCCCGGCTGCTGCTGCAGAGCATGGAAGATCTCGACCTGTCCGAACTGGCAAACATCGCGTGTCCCACGCTGGTGGTCTGCGGCGACGAGGACCGCGACAATGGCTCCGCGCGGGAACTGGCCGATCAGCTACCCGATGCCACTTATGTCGAGGTGCCCGGTACGCATATGAGCAGCGTGACAAAGCCCGATCTGGGCCGCGCGATGGCCGAATGGCTCGCCGCTGCGCGTGGCTGACGCGCCCTGCTTGCTATTCCGCGTCGCGCAGCTAGTTTTGCGGGCAACGACAATTCCTATCAGGACGCCCCGATGAACCGCATCTCCGTCTCGTTTGCCGCGATTGCTGCGGCCACCGCCGCCTTGGCCACGCCCGCTCTCGCCGAGCATCACGAAGGCGCCGAAATGGCGCAGGCCGAATACCCGATGACGCCCGAGGGCGCGGCGAACTGGGTCGCCATGGTCGAGCAGACGATGGCGGATTTCTCACTGGAATCCGCCCAGATCTACTGGGTCAACTCGACCTACATCACGCATGATACGGACGCGATGGCCGCGCGGGTGGGGGCGCAAGGCACCGAGATGAGCGTGCAATACGCCCTCGAAGCGGCGAAATATGCGCAGGTCGACGGGCTCGATCCCGAAGTCGCGCGCAAGCTCGATATCCTGCGCAACGGCATCGTCCTGCCCGCGCCGACCGCCGATGGTGCGGCGACCGAACTCAACGAGATCGCGACCAGCCTCAACAGCCAGTACGGCAAGGGGAAGGGCACGCTCAACGGCGAGGAGATCAACGGCTCCGACATCGAGGCGGAGATGGGCAATCTGGAGCGCACGCCTGCCGAGTACGCGGAGATGTGGGCCAGCTGGCACACGAATGTCGGCGCGCCGATGAAGGAAGATTACGCGCGCATGGTAGAAATCGCCAATGCGGGCGCGGCGGAGCTGGGATTCGACAATGTCGGCACCATGTGGCGCTCCGGTTACGACATGCCGCCGGAGGAATTTTCGGCCGAGCTGGAGCGGATGTGGCAGGAGGTCGCACCGCTCTACCAGTCGCTGCACACCTACGTGCGCAGCAAGCTGAACGAAAAGTACGGCGACGATATCCAGCCGGCTACCGGCCCGATCCGCGCGGACCTGCTGGGCAATATGTGGGCGCAGGAATGGGGTAATATCTACCCGCTGGTCGCGCCCGAGGGTGCCGGTGACATCGGCTACGATCTGACCGAACTGATCGAGGAGAAGGGCTACAGCGAGACCGACATGGTTCGCGTGGGGGAGCAGTTCTTCAGCTCGCTCGGCTTCGCGCCGCTGCCGGAAACCTTCTGGGAACGCAGCATGTTCACCAAGCCCGCCGACCGCGAGGTGGTGTGCCATGCCTCCGCGTGGGATCTCGACAACAAGGACGACGTCCGCATCAAGATGTGCATCAAGCGCAACGCGGATGATTTCATCACCATCCACCACGAACTGGGCCACAACTACTACCAGCGTGCCTACAAGGAGCAGGATTTCCTGCACCTCAACGGCGCGAACGATGGCTTTCACGAAGCCATCGGCGATATGATCGCGCTGTCGATCACGCCCGAATACCTGGTCCAGATCGACATGCTGGATCGCGCGGACGTGCCCGGCGCGGACAAGGATATCGGCCTGCTGCTGCGCCAGGCGATGGACAAGGTGGCGTTCCTGCCCTTCGGCCTGCTGGTCGACAAGTGGCGCTGGGGCGTGTTCGACGGTTCGATCGCTCCGGCCGACTACAACACCGCGTGGCACGATCTGAAGCGCGAGTATCAGGGCATCACCCCGCCCGTGGAGCGCCCCGCGGACGCCTTCGATCCGGGCGCGAAATACCATATCCCGGGCAACACGCCCTACACGCGATACTTCCTTGCGCGGATTCTTCAGTTCCAGTTCTACAAGGCCGCGTGCGACGCCGCGGGCTGGGAAGGGCCGCTGCACCGCTGTTCCTTCTACGGGAACGAGGAAGTCGGTGAGCGGCTGAACGCCATGCTCGAAATGGGCGCGAGCAAGCCGTGGCCCGACGCGCTCGAAGCCTTTACCGGCAGCCGCGAGATGAGCGGGGAAGCGCTGGTCGAGTATTTCGCCCCGCTGAAGGCATGGCTGGACGAACAGAACCAGGGCAAGCCCAGCGGATGGTGATCCCGGGCATTTCCGGAACGAAATCGGCGTGATTACGGTCGGCTGGCGCGAGCTCGTCGATCTGCCCGAACTCGGGCTGAAAGGCGTGCCCGCGAAGATCGACAGCGGCGCGCGCACATCGTCTCTCCATGGCCTCGTGCTGGACGAATTCCGGCGCGACGGCGAGAAGTTCGTCCGCTTCGAGGTGTTCTTCCCGGGCACGCGGGTGATGCAGGTGTGCGAGGCGGTGCATGTCGACGTACGCGGCATCACCAGCTCAAACGGGGAAACCCAGCTGCGCTACGTCATCAAGACGCCGCTGACGCTGGGCGAGGAAACCTTCCGCGCCGAGATCAGTCTAGCAGATCGTAGCGACATGAAATTCCCGATGCTGATAGGGAGGAGCGCGCTGCGCCGCCGCTACCTTGTCGATTCGGGCAATTCCTGGCTGCAGACCCCCGGCCGGGACCCCGTAAAAGGCCACAAACCCTGAAGGATCAGGCCATGAGTATCCGCCCATGAAAATCGCGCTGCTAGCCCGCAATCCCAACCTCTATTCGCACAAGCGATTGATGGAGGCGGCGGAACAGCGCGGGCACGAGATCACGTGGCTCAACACCTTGCGCTGCACCGTACACATCGCCAGCCACAAGCCGGAGGTCTATTACGACGGAGAGCCCGCGATCGGCTTCGACGCGGTCATCCCGCGCATCGGCGCATCGATCACCAATTACGGCCTAGCCATCCTGCGCCAGTTCGAGATGCGCGGCTGCTGGTCTTTGAACGAAAGCGTGGCGATCGGCCGCAGCCGCGACAAGCTGCGTTCGATGCAGATCTTCGCCAAGCACGGCTTAGGCCTGCCGCTAACCGCCTATGCCAACGATCCCAAGAAGGCGGAGGAGATCATCCGCGCCGTCAAAGGGCCGCCGGTGGTGATCAAGCTGCTGGAAGGCACGCAGGGCATCGGCGTGGTGCTGGCGGACTCGATGTCGTCGGCCAAGTCCGTGATCGAGGCGTTTCGCGGCGCCAACGTGAATATCCTGGTGCAGGAATTCATCAAGGAAGCGGGCGGTACGGATATCCGTGCGCTGGTGATCGGCGGCAAGGTGGTCGCGGCGATGAAGCGCACCGGTGCCGCGGACGATTTCCGTTCCAACCTTCACCGGGGCGGCAGCGCAGAGCTTATCAAGATCACGCCGACCGAACGCTCCACCGCGGTGGCCGCGGCCAAGCGCATGGGGTTGAACGTGTGCGGCGTAGACATGCTGCGGTCCAACCACGGGCCGGTGATCATGGAAGTGAATTCCTCGCCCGGACTGGAAGGTATCGAAGCGGCAAGCGGCAAGGACATCGCTGGCCAGATCATCGATTTCATGGCGGCGAACGCGAAGATCGGCGGCACGAAGACGAAGGGGGCTGGGTAGCAGTTCTCAAAACAGGAAGTACTGATGTCCCGGGATCTAACCATTCGTATGCATCATTTTTTTGGATTCCGAAAATCCGATATGTAGGTATTCTATCGGCTTTCGCTAAAAAGGGAGCATGCTATGATGGTCGAGCCTGGATAGGGGCTCTGCTCAAGGAGATAGAAACCTGCAGGAGGGTTAATGTTTATCGCAGTTGACGGCATTTCTTCGGAACTACCTGGTGACGTCTACCAACTCGGTACTTCCATCATCTACTCTGAAACGGTCGATAGCCAAGGGGGACATTGGGGCGTCGATGATCGGGGCGGGGACGGTGCGGAATACGCCGGGATGGTCGGATATGCCGGGATGACGGTTCCGACCGAAAACCTTTTCCCCGTTCGTCAAGAAGACGCCCCCCAGGATAAGCGAATTACTATTACCGTCGACCATCTCGATCGTTGGGATGTCCAAAGCCACCAATACACGAGCAAAGCAGAGGTCGAGGGCAGTCTGCTCGGACGGCTTTTTTCGAGCAAGGCAGAATCCGCGACCCACGGTATCGTACAAGAGGCTAAACGGTTTTGCGCAATCCCGACAGCCGAGGGTCGTACGATGCAAGTCGGGACGGCCGTGAGGATCGCCGTCATCATTACGTCCGGTGAGATCAAGACTACTCTGACTCTTCCAAATGTGGCTGCTAGCGCTCAAATCTCGGATCTGCGGGCTAAGATTGCAATGTCGGTCCATGGATATACCGGTCCTCTTGGCGAAATTCTGCCTGTGCCGAGCAACCTCAATGTTGAAAATCTCGCATCCTACACAAACGCATTCACAGAAATTCAAAATCTAGTATTTGGCGCGGATGGTTTGCATTATATCAGGCCCACGTTGCTCGGTTACGAAGAAAAGAGTCCCCCATCCGCCGAGCCCAAATAATCAGACTAAACTTACAAGCAAGTGGGCACTGCGGTGTGCCCAAGTGCCATCAGAACCCCGAGAACTGCGATGATGCTGGTTGACGAATGCGAGCGTATCCAGCCCGCCAC
>NVWP01000132.1 GCA_002733705.1 Henriciella sp.
GTAAGCGGATGCCGGCTCGCCTCGGGGCGTGGTTCGATCATGTCCGCACGCTTTCTGATCTGGTCGATCTGTTCATCGCTGGCCCCGGACAAAAGGCCGAGAACTATGTTCTCGAGAGTTATGAGGCGAATGCGCATTTGCACCAGCTCGGCATGATCGGGCTCCGGAATGTCCCAGCTGCCGTCCTCATTGACCGTGCTCACGACTGCTTCTCCGACGGCTCTGTTGTCACCATGATCTGTCCCATTCATCTCGACCGGCTTCGGTCAAAAAGGGTGACCGAAAAACACCATTCCTGCAACCGGCTGTGCCATCGGCTCAGCCGTCTCCGGTGGGCGCGGAAATTGTTTGAGGGGAACAGATGTTGGCTGCGTAAAGAGAATGAATGCGCACAGCACCCATCGCATGACCGACGAAAGGAAATCGATTGTGAAACGGACAGCTCTAGCTCTCATTCTCGCCACTGGCCTGACAGCCACTCCGGCGACGGCCCAGGAACAGCATGAGCACGGAGCTCAGGCTGTGGCACAGCAGCAGGATCACGCTGGCCACACGATGCAGGATTCCGACGCTATGGCTGCCCATCGCGAGAAGATGGCTGAAATGCGCGCGCTGATGCAGCAGGCCCACGCGGCGAGCGATCCTGCCGAACGCCAAAGGCTGATGGCCGAGCACCGCACAGCGATGCAGGAACACATGGCGGGCATGATGCAGGGGGACAACGCCGATATGATGGCGGCCTGTCACCAGCGCATGATGATGATGCACGATATGATGAAGCAGATGGCGGCTCACCAGAACATGGCGCAAGACGGTTAGGAGATGGTAGCCGGGCTCTTGCTCGTGCTTAAAGCTGGCCGCCCTCTTAACAAGGCTCTGATATTGGCAAGAGACCCAACCCCCTCATGAGTTAAATTTGGACCCTCACGCGCCGAGGATCACCGCGCTCCATCACGGCAAGAGATGAGGGTTCGCAGAGCATTACAGACACAATAGGTCGCACGACCATCGCCAAGACCGGAACCCGTAGAGAATGAAACGAATGCAATTCATGGCTATTGTAGCTGCCAGCTTGCTCTTCGTCGGACCAGTTCAGGCTCATGGCGACGAAAAGCATGGCGAAGAGACGAGCGCCGCGCCTGCCGCCGCGAATGGCGATGCGCATGACCAGGCGGCCATGGCGCAGATGGGCGACGGCGGAGCGGTCGGCGAGCCCTCAGCCGCGCACGACGAAGCAAGTGGAGGCCATGACGAGGCTGGTGGCCATGCTGATGAGGGCGATTCCGGCGTCATCGCCGCCCTGAAAAAACTGCATCCGGCGACCATCCACTTCCCGATCGCCCTGTTTCTCATGGCTGCTGCCACCGAGTTGTTCGTCATGCGCCGGAAAGATGCAGGGCTTGAGAGCGCGGTGCGCGTACTCGTCCACGGCGGAGCAATCGGCGCAGTCGTCGCAGTCCTGTTCGGATGGATCCACACCGGCCTTTGGTTCGGCGGCGATGCCGTCATGCAGGTCCATCGATGGAACGGGATGCTGATCGCGGTCCTCGGTCTGGCGATGGCCTATCTGGCGAGCCGTGCTTCCGCGAGCCGGACCGCGCTTCGCGCCGCAATCTTTGCCATGGCCGCTCTAGTGCTGGTGCAGGGATTTCTGGGCGGCGAGCTTGCGCACGGTGCCAATCATCTTGGTATCTCCTGGCTTTGAAGGATAGAATGATGCGCAGATCGAATCGGAACGGGTTTGTTGCCCCCCTTGCTGCGGCGGCACTGGGGCTAGGGCTCGCTGCATGTGATCAGACGCAGGACACTTCATCAGAAGCTGAAGCCTTGCCACTGTATACGGCCCCGCCGACCGAGAGCACAGGTCCTGGCGAAGGCGAAAGAGACAACGCTGCCTCTCCCGCTGGAGAGGCCAACACGAACCGGTCGGATGAAGCTGTGACTGCCGGTAGGCAACCAGACCGACCGGCGAGCACTCCGGTAGTAGCGCCGTCACCTGCGGCCACTCCCCCGCCGATGAATGCGAAGCCTAGCGACACACCCGATCCGCATGCGGGCCACAATATGCCGTCCATGCCAGACCATGACATGTCCTCGCTGTACGATCGGGCGGATGGTTCATGACCTGGCGTTTCGCCTTCTGATCGGCCCGAAAACGGCCGACGCTCCTTTCACCTGTCACTACGAATTACATGTCATCGTTTGCCAAAGGCGCTTTATCTCATCTGTCCGATTCTGGGGGTATTGATGGGGGTATTTGCAAGGTGATTCAAAAAGTTGATTAGGTAAATCAGCATGTTATACGCTCCCTATATTTCCCTCCTCCGCTACCATTTCACACGATGGTCTGTTTGGCCCCGCACGCGCATTGAGGGTCTTTGCGCCTGAAGCGGGAAACAGATTTCGACATCTTCTAGAGCATGCGCGACCGGGGCCCCGGGTCACGGTTGCCAGAGGCCCCCTCATTTACCCGCGTCGCGCAAGCCAGCCCATCGTCAGCGTTTGCGACGGGCCAGCTGCCAATCGTAGAGCGAAGGGGTCGCCAGCAGGCGCGAACCGTTCAGTTCGACATAGGGCGAGGGCGTGTAGTCCAGTTCAAGCGGACGATTGCCATGCAGGCCGATCACGCGTGCGTCCGGCCCCCCGCTGTCTTCAAGGACAACCACCTTTTCGCCGGGTTCTGCCCCGCTATCGACGACGACGTCGAGGTTCCAGACCGTGTTGAACCGGCCGTGCCCGGGACGCCAGTATCCCGCACCGCCGGCGCGGAACAAGTCGTAGGTTGCAGCAATACCATCGCGCGCCGGATCGGGCCGGATATGTACCTTCAGCTGATCGTAGAGGTTCTGGTGGTTGGAGCCTGCATGCTGGTCGAGCGTGGGTTGCTGCCAGCCGGTGCTGCGGTGGTAGACAGATCGGGTCGCCTGGGTGTTGAAGCTGAACGTGTGGACCGTGGGGTTACGCACTTCATTGCCGGTCACCAGCACATTGTGGACGTTGCCAATGTGCACGGCATAGTGCGCCATGTGTTCCCCCCTGGTGGTCACATCGGCGATTGTCACCGCGGACAGATCGTCGGTCAGAACACCGCTGTCGGCATTGTCGATCCGCAGATTGCTGATCCAGCCATTATGGACGCCGGTGAAATAGATACCGTTGAAGCCCGCTTCGTTGTGGTGGCCGAAATCGGGGTTCTCGGGAAAGACCAGCGCAATGTCTTGGATGCCGACCTCGGTCAGATGCTCCCACTTCGCGAAATAGGCGGGCAGTTCGGCGCCGATATCGTGCAGCAGCGGATCCGCGATGGTGACGCGGGTTCCGTCGATAGCCTCGATCCGGGTGGCCTGCCGAACCAGGGGGCGATCGGGCAGCGTCCAGTGACGGTCACCGATCGGAAGGTCCTCGCGGTTCTCTCCGTAGAGCGAGGCCACCAGCGGCCCGTCCTTGCCCGCGCGGTTGTGCCAGTGAATCTGGAACACGTCCCCGACCGAGAGGGCGGCTGCCTCGGGCACCTCGATCACACGCTCGCCCATACGGCCCGACGCTATCTCAGCCACGGTCTCTATCGGCCGGTCGTATTCTTCCAGATAGGTCGCATGGCGCCCGCCCGGCACCCGGGTCCAGATGAAGCCGCCGCTCCAGCTCCATTCGGAGAAAAGCACGTCGAGATTGGCGTTCTTCTGCCTTTCGCGCTTGTCGAATCGGACAAGGTATTCGCGCAGCTCGTCCAGCGCGCCGCCATCGTCGACCTGGTTCAGCGGGCGGGGCATGAACAGTTCGGTCCCACCTTTGCCGCTTCCGGTTCCGGCGAGCACGATTCCGCTGCGCTCGATCCAGAGAATCTCTGTCAGCTGGTAGCGACCGGCACCCAACTGCACCCGGATCGGACCGTCCGCAGCATGCGCCGCAGCCAGGGCAGCCTTGAGCGCGGCACTGTCGTCGATCCCGTCGTCGGGGATTGCACCGAAGTCGGCAACGTCGATGGCGGTATCGATCTGCGGCAGGGGGGAGAGGCCGTAATCGTAACCGGCGTAGGAGAAGTCAGGCAGGTAGACGGACGGCGTGCCGTCCTGCTGTTGCAAAATTGTCGGCACCTCCGCCGAACTCTCCTGCGCAAGGGCTGCGATCGGCATGGCCGATGCGGCGAGCGATGCGGAAAAGCCTAACAATAACAGCGATTTGTAACTCATAACGGCGCCTCTCTCCGGTAATATTTTGAAAGGGTATTGACCTCGAATTCCACCGGTGTCAATTAATTGGGTAACCGGTGTCAAAAATGACATCCCTCGTCACGGCCGATGTGGCGAGGAATAACAGGAGAGGGAGAAAACATGCGTCACCAGATGGAGTCTGTCGATTCGCGTCGACTTCGCGCAGGCCGGAGCCTGAAAGCTGCGTTGCTGGTATCCGCCCTGGCATTCGCGCCTGCCCACGCCATGGCGCAGGAAACCGATCCGGACGAGGATGCGGATGCGGTCGAAGAGGCGCTGCAGGACCCGAACACCATCGTGGTGGTGGGTGACATAGCCCGCACGATCGAAAACTCGCTCGAGACGAAGCGCGACCTGAGCGTGATCGGCGATGCGATCGTGGGCGAGGATGTGGGCGATCTCCCCGATCTTTCGGTTGCCGAGACGCTGGAACGGATCGTGGGCGTGACGTCGGATCGCTTCAAGGGCGGCGCCTCGGAGCTGTCGGTTCGCGGCCTTGGCGCTTTCCTGGGTTCGTCGGTCCTCAACGGGCGCAAAGTGACCTCGGGCAGCGACGGACGCGATGTGAACTACGGTCAATTTCCCTCCGAACTGATCAGCGGCGCGATCGTCTACAAGTCGCAGCAGGCGCAATTCATCGAAGGCGGTGTGTCCGGCATTATCGAGCTGCAGACGCTGCGGCCCGTCGATTACGGGAAGAGCCGGGTGCAGATTCAGGGTCTTGCTGGATACAGCGATTACGAAGATCGCGTGGTCGACGGCGATCCATACAGCTTCCGCGTAACCGGATCTTTCGTCGATCAATGGGACGTGGGCGACGGTGAACTTGGCATGGCCCTGGGCGGACAGATCCGGCGGGATACGGCGCCAGAGGATGTCTTCACCAGCAGTTCCACCTACAGCGTATGCAACACGGACTATGCGCAGGATGGCGGATCGAACTGCGATTTCACGGCCAGCGGTTCCTCCGACCAGTACTTCGTCTCCAACCAGTACATCTATCGCGCGCTTGAGACGCAATCCGACCGCGATGCCGTGATGGGTGCGGTCCAGTGGAAATCGCCCGGTCTCGATATCAATATCGACGCACAATATTCGTACCGCGACGAAAGCGAGGACCGCCAGAATCTCATCATTTCCGATGGCCGCCGTCGCATCAGTCCGATCGAGGTGAGCGATCGGGGGGCGCTGCTCGCCTATACCGGCAACAGCCGGATCGAGATTAACCCGTTCCGCCAGGAGCAGAGCGAGGAGTATCTCGGGCTGGGTGCGAATGTGGAGTTCGAGGTCGGCGATCGGCTGACCTTGGCGGCCGATGCCGGATACTCGCAGACCCAGCGCCGTCGCGACGAGCTGGACATGCGTATCCGCACGCAGGACCGCGTCGATTTCCGGCTCGATTTCCGCGACGTCGAGATCCCTGCGCTAACCTTCCTCGATACGACCGCGGTCGAAAACCGGATTGGCGCACCGTTCGATCTCAACAATTACGATCAATACACCAACGCTCTTCGGGTTCGTCGCCGGCAGGAAAATGTGGACGATGATATCCTGTCGTTCCGCCTCGACGGGAAGTACGAACTCGATGGCGCACTCTCCTCGATCCAGGCGGGTATCCGCTATGCCGACCGCCATCGCGTACGGGACGACGGTATCGACCGCAGTTCCGACGACAGCACGAACCCGATTGCGCTGGTAAACGGCATCTTCTCGGATGAGGCGATTGCCGCACGGCAGCCCTTCCCGGTGGAGGACCTCTATGCGGGGGCAGACACTCCGATGCGCGGCCTCACCTTCGCCTCGTGGGACCCTAGGCAGCTGTTCCTTGCCCTCACCGGC
>NVWP01000133.1 GCA_002733705.1 Henriciella sp.
TCGGCTTCGCCATTATCGGCATAGGCGCCCGCCATGAGGTCCGCCGAGGCGCGCGCACCGTCGATGGTGCGGGCAAACTTGCGAAGGGCGTCTTCCGCCGCAGGCAGGCCGTCCTTCCCGCGCGTTTCCACCAGACCGGTCGCTTCGGCAAAATTACGGTAGCTTTTCTGCGCGGTGACAAGCGCGCTTTCAAAGCTGATGAGATCGATGCGCGCCACATTTCCATTGTCCAGAAGGGTGTCGGCAAGGCGGTCAAGTTCGCCAAGCGTTGCGGCTGCGCGCGTGGCATCGTCCGCGACAGCGCTGTAGACCTCTGCCGGGTCTCCACTGGAGGCAGCGACCTTTTCAGCATAGGTCTGCGCGGAACTGGCCTGTTGTTTGCCATCAGAGCCGAACAGCATGTGGGCAAGTCCGGCCATTCCGCCGGTCTCACTGACCCAACCTTCGTTCTGTGCGAGCGTCTCAAACGCCTCCGACTTCTGGCGGACCTCAGACTGGTTCTGCGTAATCTCGGTCTCGACAATAGCCTGTTTGGAGACCATGGACACAGTGGCACAGCCTGAAACAAGCAATGTTGTGAGACAAAGAAGGAGTGGTTTCATCAACTGATCGGCCCACGCGGTCTTAAGACTTTACTGCTGTTACACATACAGGTTGGATATTTAACGTCCAGACCCTTATCCGGTTTCATGACACCTAAGCCGGAAAGCGTTCAAACAAGGTTTACACATGCTCAAACTTTACCCACCAATTGATGCCAACAGATCAGGGCGGCTGCGGGTTTCCGACCTGCACGAAATCTACTGGGAAGAATCCGGCAATCCGGACGGGCTGCCCGTGATCGGCGTACATGGTGGGCCGGGCGGCGGGTGCAGCCCGGAGATGCGCCGCTTCTTCGATCCGGATGTCTATCGCATCATCCTGTTCGATCAGCGCGGCTGCGGACGCTCCACCCCGCATTCGGAACTTGAAGAGAACGATACCTGGGCGCTGGTCGCCGATATGGAACGCCTGCGCGAGGTGCTGGGCATCGACAAATGGATCGTGTTCGGCGGCTCCTGGGGCTCGACCCTGTCGCTGTCCTATGCCGTGACCCATACCGAACATGTGCTTGGGCTTATCCTGCGCGGCATCTTCCTGATCACGGATGCTGAGATCCAGTGGTTCTACCAGGATGGCGCGAGCCGCATCTTCCCCGATGCCTATGACCGGTATGTCGCGCCCATTCCGGAAGAGGAGCGCGGCGACCTGCTGCACGCCTTCCACAAGCGGCTGACCGGCGATGACCGAACGGCCCGGATTGAGGCGGCAAAGGCCTGGGCCTGCTGGGAAGGCGAGACGATTTCCATCAAGGGTCCGTCCTCCCGCCCGGCGCGCTTTGAGGAAGACAGTTTTGCCGACGCCTTTGCACGGATCGAGTGCCACTATTTCGTCAATAAGGGCTTCTTCCCCGAAGATGGATGGCTGCTGAAAAAGGCCGAGGAGAAGCTGGGCGGCGTGCCGGGTATTATCGTTCATGGCCGCTATGATGTCGTCACCCCGATCGGGACGGCCTGGAAGCTGACCAAGGCGTGGCCCGACGCCAAGCTGCATATCGTGCCGGATGCGGGGCATTCCAGCCTCGACCCCGGCATAGTGGATCAGCTCATCACGGCGACACGGAGTTTTGCCAAGAAGTTCAAATAAGGCGGTCCTTTCGCCTCCCCTCAGCTACGAAAAAGGGCGCCTCTGTTATGAGGCGCCCTTTCTTTTTGTCTGCTGGCGAGTGCCTACTGCGAGGGCAGCTCATTGTTCGGGCCCAGGAGGGACGTCATGAAGCCTGGCAGCTGGACATTGTATTGCTGCTGGATCTTGTCGAAGAAGCCGAAGAACAGGACGAAAGCCAGGAAGATTGGCACCGGCCAGCGCATCAGGAAGCGCCAGACATTCATGATCGAGCCTTCGCCGATCTCGCTTGTCATCATCTCGCGCGAGAGAATCCAGCCGGCAAAGATAACCGCCAGAAGACCGCCCAGCGGCAGCAGGATATTGCCGGTCAGGAAGTCCACAAAGTCGAGATATTCCAGCGAGAAGACATAGGCCGCGCCGACGACAAAAAGGATGAAGCCCATCCCGGTCGCGGCGCCGAACCGGGTGACGCCCTGACGCTCTTCCAGCCACGAGACCGACACTTCCATAAGAGAGATGGAAGAGGTGAAAGCGGCAAAGAGAGCGAGCCCGAAGAAGACAACGGCCACGATGGCGCCGCCCGGAATGGCACCGAAGGCGACCGGCATCGAGATGAAGAAGAGGCTGGGGCCGCCAGCCGGGTCGAGCCCGGCGGCGAAGACGACCGGGAAGATCGCGAAACCCGCCACAAGGGCGACCAGCGTATCGGAGCCCGCAACGATGCCTGCAGATTGTGGAATATTGGTTTCGCGTGAGAGATAGGCGCCATAGGTGATCATCAGGCCGACACCGATGCCGATAGAGAAGAAGGCCTGCCCAATCGCTTCCAGGAAGGTATTGAAGCCCACTTCATTCCATTTCGGCGTCAGCAGGAAGGAAGCCGCCCGTGCGGCATCGCCATTGGCAAGGCCGAAGCCGACCACCACGACCAGCATGACGAAGAAGGCGGGCATGAGGACCGTCGCCGCCCGTTCAATCCCGCCTTTGACGCCGCGCCCGACAATGAAGATGTTCGCGACAAGAAAGATGGCGAGCAGGAGCAGCATATACCATTTGGAGACGAGCGGGTGCTCGCCCTGACCGATCGTATTGTTGAAGTTCGCAGCAGATCTCGCTGCGTCCATGCCTTCAAAGCTGCCGCCCAGCGCCTGAATGGTGAAGGCCATCAGCCAGGCCGAGATGACCATGTAGAAGCTGAGGATGAAGGTCGCGGTCAGCGTGCCGACCCAGCCGACGATGCCCCAGTTGAGAGATTTCGATTCGGCGCGTGCCAGCGACTGCACACCCTCAATAGCCGACATGCCCGATTTGCGGCCCATGGAGTATTCCGCCATCAGAAGCGGCAGGCCAACAAAGGCCACACAGACCAGATAGATCAGGATGAAGGCCCCGCCGCCATTCTCGCCAGCGGTATAGGGAAAGCGCCAGAAATTGCCGAGACCGACAGATGAACCTACGGCGGCCATGATGAAGCCGAATTTCGACCCCCATGTCTCAGTCTTGCGGCCAACTTCCATATTTCGCACCCCTCGTGAAATGAATTTCGGCGGACACTAGCTTTAGTGGGACAAAGGTCAACGCATCTCGCCGCGTAGAGGTTAAATTGCCCCTTGGGTCGCGAGCCTGTCGTCGCGTCCGATATGGACGGAGAGAAGGATGCCGAAGCAAGCCATTGTCGTGAACATGACTGTGCCGCCATATGAGACAAGCGGCAAGGGGACACCCACCACAGGCACCAGACCGAGCACCATGGCGACGTTGAAAAGGATGAAGAACGCCACCGTGGCCACACAGCCCACAGCCGCGAACCGCCCGAACAGGCTCGTCGAACGCCCGGCAATATAGAGCCCCCAGGCGAGAATCGCCGCCCAGAGCAGAAGCAGCCCGGTCGCGCCAAGGAAGCCGAACTCCTCTGCGATGACCGTAAGGATGAAGTCCGTATGCTGTTCGGGAATATAGTCGAGCTGAGCCTGCGTGCCCTCCATGAAGCCCCTGCCCTGCCAGCCGCCGGAGCCGATGGCGATCTTTGCCTGCTCGATCTGGTAACCGTCATCAAGCGCGTTGACGCTCTGCCCGGTCAGCTGGGCGAGGAAGGTGTTCACCCGCTCGCGCTGATAATCCTGCAGCACGAACATGTAGACCGGCCAGGCGCTGGCAATACCCGCCACAACGACGGCAATGATGACGCGGTAATAGAGCCCCGCGAGAAAGATCAGGACGCCGCCCGATGCGATGAGGGCGAGCGTGGTCCCGAAGTCCGGCTGTTTGAAGATCAGCGCGGCCGGGACAAGGATCATGAAAAGGGCGGGGAGGTGGATGAAGAAGCGGCCGGACTGGAAGGTCAGGTTATTGTGGTAATAGCGCGCCAGCGCGAGGGTCAGGGCAAGCTTCATGAACTCCGAGGGCTGCACATTGATCGGGCCAAGCGGCAGCCAGCGCGTCGCGCCGCCGCCCGTGACACCGAAGAATTCCACGCCGAGCAGCATGGCGAGCGTCACGAAATAGGCTGGCCAGGCCGCTCGTAACCAGATCCCGATGGGAATGAAGGCGATGACAAACATGAGGCCCAGTGAAATCGCAAAGCGCACGGCATGACGTGCTGGCAGAGCCGCCTCGGGCGGGTTGGTAAAGGTCGAGGAATAAAGCGCCGCGACGCCGATCGCCGCGACAGTGATCAGCATCAGGACAAGGCCCCACGGCAACTCGCCCAGCACGCTTGAAAAGGTGCGGTCTTCGAATCGGATAGCAGAGGCGCGCGCAGCCCGCGCCATCAAGGATTACCGCCGCCGCTTCTGCCGGAGGCGCCGGTCGAAGCGGTCTGCTGCCAGCGGGCCGGAGCGCGTGAGTCGCGGCGAATGGCTGTCGCGAGGATATCTCGTGCCACGGGAGCGGCCGTGCTGGAGCCGCCCTCGCCGTGTTCCACAACTACGGAAATAGCGTATTTCGGGTCGTCGGCCGGCGCATAGGCGACGAAAAGCGCATGGTCGCGCAGGCGGCGGTCGATCTCGTCGCCCTTTAGGACACCGGAGCGGCGCTCTGCCTCGCTGATGCGGCGCACCTGGGCGGTGCCGGTCTTGCCGGCAAGGCGCGGCCCGCCAAGGCCAAGGTCGCCGGACCTCCAGGCCGTCCCGCCCGCTTCGGAGGTCACGCCATACATGCCATCCATCATGCGCTGCATATGGTCGGGATCGAGCGGGGCCGCATCCGGAATGGGCTTGTCGGGGCGTGGCCCCTCGCCAATGATGAAGGGCTCGATCAGGCGGCCCTTGGCGGCAATGCGCGCGGACATGAGCGCGAGCTGAAGCGGGGTTGTCGACAGATAGCCCTGGCCGATGCCGTAATTGAGCGTCTCGCCCTCATACCAGGGCTCGCCCAGCGCCTTGCGCTTCCAGGCATCGTCGGGGACGGTGCCCCCGCGACCGCCCGTCATGCCAAGGTCCCAGACCTGGCCGAAGCCGAACCGGCGCGAAACGTCCGCGATATGCTCCACACCGACACGGCGGGCGATGTCGTAGAAATAGACGTCGCAGGAGCCCTTGATCGCCCAGTGCATGTCCACCGCCCCATGGCCGCCGGGTTTCCAGCAGTGCCAGGTGCGGTTACCGAAACGGTAGTAGCGGTTGCAATAAACCCGTTCATTGGGGTCGATACCCGCTTCCAGAGCCGCTGTCGCAACGACCATCTTGAAGGTAGAGCCGGGCGGATAGGTGCCGTCATAGGCCTTGTGATAGAGCGGCGAGCGATCATTGTCGCGCAAGGCATTATAGTCGGCATAGGAGATGCCGTTCACGAAATCATTCGGGTCGAAGGCAGGGGTCGAGACGAAGGCGAGGATAGCGCCCGTCTCGATATCGAGGACGACGGCCGCCCCGCTCTCGTCACCGAACCGCTCAATGGCGGCGCGCTGCAGCTCCGCGTCCACCGTCAGACCGATATCGCGGCCCGGCGTTGGCGCCAGATCGTCGCTTTCAAGCTCGCGGATGACACGGCCAGCGGCGTTGGTTTCGAGCCGGCGGAAACCCGGCTGACCGCGCAGCCAGCTTTCGGCTGCCCGTTCGATGCCCGAACGGCCGGTTCTCATGTCCGGATGTTTGAAAAGACGCGACAGGAGCGCGGCCTCTTCCGGCGAGACATTCTCCGTCAGCCGGGCAAGGTCGTCACTGCTGGCCTTGGCGACATAGCCGAGCACATGGGCAAAATCGCGCCCGCGCGGATAGGAGCGCG
>NVWP01000134.1 GCA_002733705.1 Henriciella sp.
GCCGCCGCGACGAGCTGGCGGGCCATTTCCGAGAAATGCGCCCCGTCGCCTTGTTCGGGTTTGACCAGGCCGTCCGCAACCAGGGCCACGTCTCGCGCCAGCTCGTGGGGCCGGATGTAGTCAAGCGGGTTGAACTGATCCTTTCCATCCTCGACGAGGCCGAAGGGGTTGAGGACGGCCACCTTGCGCCCGAGCTCTTCGCGGTGTCGCCGCGTGACGGCGAAATTCTCGCCCTTGATGTCGAGGACGACGACCGGCCCCTGGTGATCGAGGATCGCCGGGATCACGGCGCTGACGCCCTTGCCGCCCCGTGTGCCGGAGACGACGAGGTGATGCCCGCCGCGCCAGCCCTTCGCATCGTTTTTGACGTAGCGCAGGAGCTTGCCCTTGTGCAGGGCGAGGGGCAGGCCGGTCTTGTTGCGCACAAGCTGGGCAATGTCGCGCGGGTCCATCCATCCCGCTTGCCACGGGCCAGTGCGGGATTTGCGGTTGCGGCCAATGCGCGGATTGAAGATAGCCACCAGCGGGGTGCTGACAGCGACAGCCACGCCGAAGGCCCCGAGCGCGAAGGAGATCGCCATGGCCTGTTTCTGCGGATCAGAATACCGCGCCAGCCCCTTGAGTCCTTCCCAAATGGCACGGGGGAGGGGCCAGCCAGCGCCCGTCCATGCCTGGACAGTCGCCAGTATGTCGCTGAGCGGCCCTCTGAGGGGTGTCAGGGCAGTGAGGGCGGCCACGCACAGGCAGACCCATGCGAGGAGCTTCAGGGGTGTCCTGTGGCGCTCAGCGGTGGTCCCGAGGGTATCGATGATGGTGGCCACGGCGATGATCGGGAAGGCATAGGTGGTCACCGGGTAGATCGCGACCGCTTGCGGAGCGAGGATCAGGGCGACGGCGGCCAGGATCACAGCACCGATCATGATCACCCAGTGGCGGGCTTCCAGAACAAAACTCATGACCGGTCCTCTTGCGCGTCAGGAAACAGAATCTGCCAGAGCCCCCGGTCGCGATCCCGCTGGGTGAGGCGGTCTGGCAGGTCGCGCCGCACGATGCTCTGAAGAGCAGGTTCGGCGCTCAAACGGTCGAAGACCAAAGTGCCCAGAAGCCATTTGATGCGGTCTTCGTCTTTTTTCTGAGAGAGACGCCGCCGGGAATCGAGCGCTGCAATCTGGGCGTCGAGCTGGGCTTTCTTGGCGGCCAGTTCTTTGATCCGGGCGTCAGGATGGCGGCTTTGGGACATGGGGCAACCTCGGGCATAATTGGGGCGAATGTAGTGGCGGATTGATAGGTTGAAAAGATTTAAATGCGCGCTTATACATTGTCTTCGACAACGTGCGCGTCCTCATGGGGGTAAACCCCCGCGCCGGACGGCTTCCCCCCAAGGCGGCGATGCCACCTGAACGAGGGTTTCACCCTCACGCTCCCGACCAGCGCAACCAGGCGCTGGACCCTGTTTTGAAGAGAGGCGCTCGATCCGTGGCTATCTATCACCTCAGTGCGAAAGTGATCAGCCGGGCAGGGGGCCGGTCATCGGTCGCAGCCGCCGCCTACCGGACGGCTGGGCGGCTGCGGGATGACCGGCAAGGGTTGGAGCATGACTATTCTCGCAAAGGCGGGGTCGTGCATTCCGAGATCATGGCCCCCGAGAATGCGCCCGACTGGATGCGCGATCGCGACCAGCTTTGGAATGCGGTAGAGGCGGTTGAAAAACGGCGCGATGCCCAACTTGCCCGTGAGATCGAAGTGGCGCTGCCGCGTGAGCTCGATCGGGGCGAGAGGTTGGAGTTGTTGCGCGGGTTCGTCCAGCGCGAGTTTGTCGATCGCGGTATGATCGCGGATGTAGCCGTTCACGAGGGCAAGGCCCGTGATGGCCAAGGTCAGCCCCATGCACACGTCATGCTGACCATGCGCGAGCTGACCGGCGAGGGGTTCGGGAAGAAGGATCGCAGCTGGAATGCGCCGGACCTGCTGATGGGCTGGCGCGAAGCCTGGGCGCGGGATGCGAACACAGCTCTTGAGCAGGCAGGGCGGTCGGAGCGGATCGACCACCGGTCCCTTGATGTTCAGCGCGTCGAGGCCGAGCAACAGGTCGAGCGGGCGCGCGGGGGCGGGCAGGAAGAGCTTGCACTGGAACACGAGAAAAAAGTGGTTGAGCTCAGTCGCGAGCCCGAGCCAAAAATCGGCCCATCGGCCAATGCTCAGGAAAAGCGCGGGATCGTCACAGAGCGCGGCGAGGCTTTCCGCGCGGCTCAGGCGCGCAATGCACAGCGCCAGGAGCTGGGCTGGCGGCAGTTGGAATTGCGGCTTGAGCTGATGGAGCGGGGGCGCGCCTTCATTGCCACCGCGCGCGAGCGGCTGGATCAGCTTTGGGGCCGCGCCGAGGCGGCGATGTCACGGATCAAGGAGAGGGTTATGGGCGAGGTTGAGAGGCCGCAGGCTGGTGCCGATCGGGGCGACATGGATGCGCGTCGGGCGGCGGTATTGGGGCGCGATGTTGATCGACCCGAGGTTCAAGCACCGGATGTCGGGCGGGAGAGGGTTGCGCCTGACGATCCAGACCGAGATCGTCGGGACGCCATCCTTGGGCGTGTGCGCGATATCGGACAGGAGCGGGATGCAGCGGCGGTAGAACGGGACATTGCCGCTCGCGACGGCGAGGGTCGTGACCAGGGGCGGCGGGATGACATTCTCGGGCGCGGGCGTGATAATGCGTCCGAGCGCGGGCAGGGCCGCGATCGCGACAGAGACAGAGAACGGTGAAAGACGTTTGCAGAGAGGTGGCCAAGATGAAGAAATGGCGCGTTGTTCTGGACGCCGTGAAGGCCCCGACCTGCGGTGACTGGGTTGCCGTGAGCGGGCTTTGCCCGAGCGAGGAAGAAACCGCACGGTTCCTCTTTTTGGACGGGACGGAGGCAGATGGGTTCACGTTCCTCGATGCCCCACAGGAACAGGTTGGCAACTCTCCCAGTGGCGAGCAGGTTCCGTGGCTGCACTTTCCAGACTGCATGGAGATAGTCGGGGTGGAACGTCAGGACTGGCGTCCGCCGAGCTGGCCGCACGACAAGACGTTGTGGCGTCTGACCCTGGTAAGCCTGCCGTCGAATGTCGAATTCGAGAAACGGCTTTTGGAGGGCCAGGAAAGCAGGCGTGGTGTCCTGAGCCGGTTAGGGTTGAGATAGGCTAGGCACTTGGGTGTTGCGCACCCCAAGGCCTATTTGCAGCGCGGCAGACTAAGGAGGTTATTCGGTTCGGCACCATCCGCTTCGGTTTTCAGGTATTTCTTTCCATTCCGCGTAGCGATGATGACCCAGACCGAGTTGCCATTTACGCTGGTCCAGAAGCGCCAAGTGCCGTCTTCGATACCTTTGATGGCAACATCGAGCTTAATGCACCAAGGACCACCACTCTTTGAACCAGTGGCTCCGCTGATGCTGTCAATACGCCGGTCAGAGTCCGCGCCGTCTGGGATAATGCAGGTGATCTGATGATCCTGTGGCATGAGGTAATATCCTTCTTTTTATGACATTCAAGGATGCCAGGTTGAAACGGACCCGCAGAGGTAGATGCTATCTGCGAGCCCTGATGTTGTAGGGTCATAGGCTTAGCAATCAGGGAGATTGTCCAAGTTGTTGCTCGACGACTTATCGGCGGTCGAACGAAGGTATTTGCCGGTCGTTCCGTTCACCACGGTGATGTCGACACGAGACGTGCCAGCCTGCTGGACGTAGTAGGTATGCGTGCCGTTTTCGATATCGCGGATCGCGTCAGCCTTCATCCGTGGGGACCATGCCTCGCCTGATTTGCAAAGCTTGGTGATGTCGCCGTCCTTGTCTTTTCCCGACGCGGTAACTTTTCTGTCAGCCATCTTTTCGTTCTCCATTTTAGTTTACATAAGTATAGCTAGTGCTACACTTGAGGTCAGATATAGTGATCGCTATACTTCTGTCAACCCGCGAACAGAGAGAATCTTGCATGTCAGAAAAATTTGGCGAAAAGCTCAGAAAAATCCGAACATCCAAGAACATGACGCAGGAGGAGCTGGCGACGGTCCTAGGGTCATCAAAGGCGTATGTCTGGCAGCTCGAAAACAAGAAGAATGCCAAGCCGTCCGCTGAGTTGCTGCTAAAGATCGCAAATCATTTTGGGGCCTCGCCAGAGTTCTTCCTGGACGATACGCAAGACGAGCCTTCTGACCGACAAATCGAGGATGCCTTTTTTAGAAAATTCCATAAGCTGTCTGAGAATGACAAGCGCACGATTGAGAGGATAGTTTCAGGTTTTGACGACGAAGATTAGCAGCCCTCCGATGAAAGAGGCCAACCGTCTTACAAGGCTCTGGCAGGGCCACGGCCCAAACACTTACCCACTGGATATTTCAAAGCTCATTGATGGCGCACTTCAGAACAGCGATTTTGGTGGCGAACTGAAAACCAAGATAGGCAGCTATGACTCCTTCGAAGGGTGTCTTGTTAAAACAAAGAACACCGACAAGTGGACGATTTTGCTGAACTCGGAAATTGAGAACAAGCGGCGTCAACGGTTCACATATGCCCATGAGTTGGGACACTTCATGTGCCATCGGGGCTTGCGGGATCGTTTCGAAGACAGCGATGATACCCTGAACGATTTCAGGGATAAGATAGAAACCGAGGCCAACGTGTTTGCGTCGTGGCTACTTATGCCTGCCAACCTTCTCAGAGATGAGTTTAGCGGGATTGGCTGGAATACGGATTCTCTATGCGAGATAGGAAACCGTTTCGAGTGCTCACTCCAGGCGAGTGCTTTGCGGTTTGTCGGGCTGTCCAGCAAACCCGTTGCATTTATCGTGTCGCGCGATGGAATGGTTGTTTGGGGCAGCAAAAGCAAATCAGCTCCGTACATATCAGCGTTTTGCTTTGGAGATGAACTACCCAAAGCCTCCCACGCTCTTACAGCCCACCTCAATGGTGAATCCTGCACATTGCCGCAGGATTCCGGCTTTGCTTGGAATGAGTTTCGAAGCGCGAAGGAGAGCCAGTACTTCGATTATTCCGGGCGGGGGTATCAGTACACATGCATTGAGTTTGTTGGATAAGTTGATGAACCCCAATGATAAACAGCCCTAGAAATTGTGTGATCCCGGCAGTGTGCCGGTCTCGCTTTGAGCGATAGACAGGGCAGGGGATCGACGGGCTGACGCCCGCTCACCCCATCCCTGACAGTTTCCAAATCTTATTGATCCGCCTGCCATCCTGGCAGGTCCGAGAAAACCGGCAAGCGCCGCCCGAGGGCGTCGGTTCCGGTCGAGAATTCCGGTTCCTCCCACGCGCAGGCGCGCGGTTCCCTCCCAAATTCACGCCCTCCACCCGGTTGTCACGGCCCCGCCAGGCCGCAGGACGGGCTTTGCCCTTACCTGCTCTGCCGTTCGGAATGCATGGGCATTCCAAACAACAGAACAGGAAGGCCCGCCCATTGGCGGAAAGGGAAAGAGGCCCGGACCGCGTCACTCAAAGGAGGGTCACAAATGACCGCAGAAAAGTTTGACGTTTACACCCATGTCACCAATCAGATCATCGCGCAGATCGAGACGGGAACGCCGCCCTGGCGCAAGCCTTGGACCGGCAGCGGGGCATCGGTTAGCTTGCCGGAACGGTTCAACGGCGAAGCCTATCGGGGCATCAACATCCTGATGCTTTGGGCCACGGCGATGGCCAAGGATTACAGCTCAGCTCGCTGGATGACGTTCAATCAGGCCAAGCAGCTTGGGGGTCATGTCCGCAAGGGCGAGAAATCCGCCACGGTCGTGAAATACGGCACCGTCGAGCGCGAAGATGAA
>NVWP01000003.1 GCA_002733705.1 Henriciella sp.
GCGATGATCCGGATGACCTCGTCGATATTGTGAGCAACAAGCTTGGCAGTGGGGACAAGCCGGACCGGATCACAGTCCAGCTCGACCCGCCAGAGCTTGGCCGGGTCTCAATTGAGTTCAAGTTTGATGCCCAGGGCCTGCAACAGGTCGCGGTGCGAGCCGAAACAGCCGATGCGATGCGCCAGCTCCGCCTGATGCATTTCGATCTCGTCCAGTCCCTGGAGCAGCATGGTCTCTCCGCGCGTGACATGTCCTTCAGCGAAGGTTTTGCGGGCGGCGCAGGCCAGCATCCAGACGGCTTTATCGATTATACCGGCAGCGCAGGCGACGAGGAGATCGCGGCCGCCTTCGTTCCAGCTGCAATGCCGCAAACCCGCGCGCCCCTCGAAATTGGCGCCAGCGGCCTCAACATCAAACTCTAGGAAGGGGTTTACAGATGAGCGTCATCAATGCCGCGCAGGCAACCCAGATTGCCCAGAGCGCGCAGGCCTCTCAGGAGAGCCAGAAAGGCCAGTCTAGCGCGAAGTCTAGCGCGAGCGGCTCTGGCAAGAGTGGGAATGCGAGCACCCAGTTCGTGGGGGAGGAATTCAACAACTTCCTCAAATTGCTGACGGCGCAGTTGCGCAACCAGGATCCAATGTCGCCCCTGGACTCCACGCAGTTCGTCGAACAGCTCGCGTCCTTCTCGACGCTTGAACAACAGGTTCAATCGAATGAGAGCCTGAAAAGCGTGGCAAGCATGATCGGCGACCTTCATGCGATGTATGCAAGCGAGTGGCTGGGCCAGACGGTAACAGTGCCCTCATCATGGGTGCCCTATTCCGGCGACGATATTGAGTTCATGGTCGACGCTCCCGCCAAGGCCACCCACGGGGTGCTGAAGATAGAAACCTCAGGCGGTGCAGAGGTCCTTGAAGAGAAGATCGACCTCTCCGCGGACCGTCAGAGCTGGAATGGCCACCTGAACAATGACGCGACGGCCGCGCCGGGCGAGGTCTATAAATTCAGCATCGAAGTCTATGAAGGCGACACGCTTCTGGGCACGGTTGCCCCACAGATCGTCACAGAGGTGACGACTGTCAGCACCGAAAACGGCGCGCTCCGGCTGGGGACATCATCCGGACTGACCGCAGATCTCGACCAGGTACGCAAGGTCGATTGATAGCGTTTTCCTTGAGCAAGAAAAAGCCCGGCCAAGGAAGCCGGGCTTTTCTTTATATCGGGCAGAGCAGGTCAGATATGCTGCTTTGCCATGTCGAGGATGAGAACGTTCTCGAGCCCATGTGGGACGACTTCCCGCAGATTGGCCAGGATCATGGAGCGGATGGTCTCATAGTTTTCCGGATCGGTGAGATCACCAAGGACCTCGCCCTCATTCGACAGCCGGATGAGCGTACTCATCACATTATCCCGAAGTTTCGGCTCCATGCCGAACAGCATGCCCGAAATCGAGTCGTCGACTTCAAGATTGAGATTGATAATGACAAGGCTGTCGACCCGCTCCCCGCGCGTTACAGGAACAACGAATTCGCGGTTGAACTTGTAATAGGTCACTTCGCCCGTGAGCGCCGCATCTTCGGATGCGTCCCCGCCATGTCCGCTGCCGCTTTTGCCGTGCCCGGCCTGGCTGGCTGCAGAAGCCTCACCACCAGTAAAAGCGCCTTTGAGGAAAAGGCCCCCGGCCGCACCGATTACAACAAACAGCACAGCAATAATGGCGGGAATAATCTGTTTCATTCAGACGAACCTCAGAAGGGAACAATTGTGTCGAGAACCCGTGGCACCAGCCGCTTCTTGACGGGCTCCGTTGCCTGGCCTGAGCTGACATAAGACAGCTGTGCATCGGCAATTTTCTCATAGGTCACGGTGTTCATGCGGGTAATGTCCTGTGCGCGGATGACCCCGGTCACCGTCAGAACGCGAATTTCATTACTCACGCGCGTGCGTTGATAGCCCTGGATAACGAGATTGCCATTCGGCTCGAGTCCGATAACGCGGGCTGCAAGGCGAAACGTCACCTTCTCCGCGCGATTGATTGCACCGCTGCCATTCAGCGAGGAATTGCGATTATAGTCGATGCCGGGCGAGACGCTCGCCCCGTTTGGCAAAACGCCATTAGCCCATTCGGGCAGACCGAACAGGGCATCCAGATTGAAGTCCTCATTCGTGCCGCGTGTGGCCTGCAGGGAGTTCTGCATGCTGGCCTGGTCGTCCATCTCGACAACCACAGTCAGAAGATCACCCACAGACTTCGCCCGGCGCATGCTCAGCAGCGAGTTTGCCGATGTGGTCCAGAGCGAATTGGTGTCATTATTGAGCGGCACCTGCGGGAATTCGGTGAAGGTCTGCACCGCGGGTGGTGGCGGCGGCGGAACGCTGGCGAGCGTCATATCCTGTCTGACGCCGGAGGCACACGCGCTGCAGAGAAAACCTGCTACGAGAAGGGAAAAAGCTGGTCTCATTGTGCAAGCACCCACCCGCCGGCCTGGACGGTGCCAGTGACAAGTTTTCTTGAGTTCACATTCATCAGCGAGACGGTGTCATTGACCCCGCCCTCCTCCATGGCGCGCGCCGTCGTCGAAATCTCGAGGCCGCCCTGGATGAACTTGACCGTCACGACCTGATTACGGGTGACGAGGCGCGGCGTTTGGGTATTGTCCATGGTCACTTCCCGGCCACCATATACAGTGCGGCGGACTTCACGGCCGATCAGGGGGCTGTCGAAGACAGGCGCCCCATCTTCGGTGACCAGCATACCGGGGGTAATGACTTCGCCGGAGCGGATGACGTCCTCGGCAACGACATTGCCTGAACTGGCAATGGTCAGGAGGAGGCCGCCCGCGAGTGTGGAGAGAATGCTCATCGGCCTACCTCACTCTCGTCGTGGCGGCGAGCATCTCGTCGGCCGCAGAGATGACCTTGGAATTGAGCTCATAGCCGCGCTGGGCCTCGATCAGTTCGGAGATTTCCTGAACGACGTCGACGCCGGATTCCTCAAGATAGCCCTGCCGGAGCATGCCGACCCCTTCGGTTGCCGGGACCAGTCGGTTTGGCGCGCCCGAGGCTTCGGTCTCGCGGAACATGTTGTCGCCCATCGCCTCAAGGCCTTTTTCATTCACGAAGCGCACAAGCGAAATCGTCCCGATCGGCTGGCCCTCTGCCTCGGATGCAAAATAGGCCACAACTTCGCCATCGGTGCTGATCGAGATGCGCCGGGCGTCTTCCGGGATGACGATGCCGTCGGCGAGTTCATAACCGTCCTTGGTGACGAGCTGGCCCTCTGGACTGCGGTTCAGCTTGCCATCGCGAGTGTAGGCGGACTCACCCGAGGGCAACTGGATTTCTAGGAAACCCGTGCCATCAATGGCAATGTCGAGTTCCGAACCGGTCTCGCGCAGCGACCCCTGCGTAATTTCCATCGACACCGAGGCAGGTTTGACCCCCGTCCCGAGCTGGACGCCCGCAGGCACCACCGTGCCCACCTGGGAGGATATCGTCCCGGGGGTCAGGTATTGCTGATACATGAGGTCGGAAAACTCCGCCGTTCGCGGCCGATAGGCTGCGGTACTCATGTTCGCAATGTTGTTGGAAATCACGTCGACACGTAGCTGTTGTGCCGCCATGCCCGTGGCTGCGATCTGCAGTGATTTCATAGGGTCCTCCCTCGATCCACGTCCTGTGGGTTAAAGCTGGCGTAAGGTGCTGATGAATTTGGCGATCCGGTCGTCCTCACCTTCGATCAGCGCCTGACCGGCCTCATAGGCTCGCTGCACTTCAATCATGCGCGCAACCTCAAGCACCGGCGAAACATTTGACTGCTCAAGCGCGCCCTGTACGACACGCGGCTCTTCCATCTGCTGAAATCCCTCTTCAGCAGCGAACATCGTCCCGCCCGCGCGGGTGAGCTGGCCTTCCGGCTGCACGACGCCGACCTGATCGATGATGACCCCATCGAATGAGATCGTGCCATCGCCAGCGATGCTGACATTGGTCGCCTCTTCAGGGATCTGTACCGGGCCACCGCCGGCGCTGAGCACGCGGTTGCCCATCGAGTCGATAAGCTCGGACTCGGCATTGAGCTGAAAGTGACCAGCGCGGGTCAGGCGCTGGCCCTGCGGTGTTTCAACCAGGAAATAGCCTTCCCCCTGGACGGCAAGATCAAAAGTCCCGTTCGTGAACCGCAGACCGCCCTGCTCAAGGTCGGTCGTGTGGCCTGCCAGCGTGCCCATGGAAAGATCAGACAGATTATTATTCGTGCCCGCTACGAATTCGGCGAAAACGGCACGGTCAGACTTGTAGCCCGTCGTGCTGGAATTCGCGAGATTGTTCGCAACCACCTGCATCTCATTCATCAGGCCGGTCTGGCGAGCCAGTGCGGCATAAATCGCATTCGACATCAGCGGGCCTCCTTGGGCAGGGTTCCGAGCGACTGGCGCAGCGTTTCAAGACGCGTGGAGACGTCCGTGAGGGCAATCTGTTCATCCTGGCCATTGGTCGCGGCCGGGCGCGCTTCGGCGATGCGCAGCGCGCGCATTTGTGCGTCTTCATCCTCACTCTGGGAGGCCATCGAATAGAAGCGCTGAGGGACAATCCAGTGACCCGCGGCCGCATCGGCCTCGATCAGCATAAGGGCGGTCTCGGCATCACCTGGAATTCCACGTGAAAGCGTGCCGAATGCCTGTGAATCGCCGCGCCGGATGGCGTCGATAAGCGCAACCTTGCGGATGGCGATACTTTCCGGGAAGGCTTCGGTCAGACGGGCGAGTCCCTCATGGTCCTCAAGCTGGAAGGCGAGTTCAGCCTGCGCCAGTCCGAGAGCAGTATCATTCTCAAGCCGCGAGGAGAGTTTCTCCGACATGGTACGCAGACCGAGATTGGCTGCGATGGCGGACGCCTTTGCATAGCGCCCATCGGTTCCCTCACGCGCCTCCAGCAGAGGACCCGCCTTCAGCAGGGCATCCATGGCTTTCAGATTGACGAGGAAGACGTTGCTTTCGAGATCCGTGTCGATCATCGCTTCGAAATGCCCGGCCAGGCGCGCGCGCGACGCTGGATCCGCAGCCGCTGGAATCGCTGCGAGGCGAAGCGTCATGTCGTAACCAACCGTTTCGTTGAGATCCTGCAGGATGATAGCGAGGTTGTCTGAAACGGACGCCTCAGCCGGCAGGCTGCCGAGCGCATCTACATACTGATCGACGATGTCGCGTTCGACATCGCTGGAGATAGCCTTGCCATGACGGCGGAGCGCGGCTGCGGCCTCGTTGCGGTATTCCGCGCGGCGCAGATACTCCCGAACCGTCTCCGCGGCGCTGGGCGTGCCCATTGCAAGACGCTGAAGCGCCTTCACGAATTGCAACTGACGGCTCGCCGCAATCTCTTCAGCGGTAAAACTCGTCATCAGCCGTTCTGAAAGGATCGGCCGGTCCAGACGGTCCAGCGCGGGGATAACGATCAGGGAGGCGTCGGCCCGAAGACGAAGAGGCAAACGCCGGAACGCGTTAAAATGGTTTGCCAAAAGGTCGGCCCCAGCCGGGTCATTGGCCTTGAGCAGGGCGATTGCAAACCAGACACCGTCGTCTTCATGGCAGGCGGCAATTTGAGAAAGATAGGCCGGATCGGGGCGACCGCCTCGCTCCAGAAGTTCGATCAGCTGTCGCAGGGCGACACCGCCCTGCCCCATATCGCCCTCAAGTTCTGAGCGAGCCTCAGCGATCAGGCCCAGCGAGATATAGGCACGCGCCATCACACGTCTCGACGCGATTGTGGGCTCGCTATCCTCCAGTACAGAGCGCCAGGCCGACAGATCATTATAGGAGACGAAGTCAACGAACTCGGTGAGGTCAAGCGGAGAGACGTCCGGGCAAAGATACTCTTCCGCACCGGTCCGGGCTGACGCTTCGGCCGCAACCTCCATGGCAGACGGAATGTCTTCAGGCGCGTCAACATTGGCTACATCCTCAACCTCAACAGCCTCATCCGGCTGGGGGCTGCGGGCCGGTTTCAGCAGGCCTTCCCGGATCGCTTCCTGAACGAAGCTGTCGAGTTCTCCGGGCAGCCGTTCGATTTCGTCGTTACGGTCAGACGATTGCGGCGGCTCCTGTGAGAGGGCCGCCTGCGCGAGGAATGCCGCGCCAAGACATATGCCAACGATGCCTCTCACGCGGCCTGCCTTAACCCCCTCAATGCCTGTTCGATTTCATTGAAGGATGGGCGCACCCGTGACGGGGCATGACGTCTTGCGACCTCGACGCAGATATTCACCGGGTTCTTGTGAAGGTTGGAGACGAGAACCTCCCCAATCATCGAATAGAAGAAGTGCTCCTCGGTCCGGATGGCTTTCACCCGGGACGCGAACGGACCGACAAGGCCATAGGCAAGAAAGACGCCGAGGAAGGTGCCGACCAGCGCGCCGCCAATCATGCCCCCCAGGACTTCCGGCGGCTTGTCGATTGACGACATGGTCTTGATGACGCCGAGAACGGCGGCGACGATACCGAGCGCCGGCAAGGCGTCTGCCATGTTCTGCAAGGCGTGCGCGCCGGCCTGCTTGTCTTCGTGCAGTGCTTCCAGATGCTTCTCCAGAAGCTCCTCGACCTGATGGACATTGTCGAAATTCATCAGCATCGAACGGATCGTGTCGCAGATCATGTCGATGGCGTCCTCATCCTTGAGGATGCGTGGATAACGCTGGAAGAGAGGCGATTGATGCGGGTCTTCGATATGCTGCTCGATATCGATCGGGTTCTGACGCAGGATATTGAGCAGCTCGGACATCAGGCAGAGCAGGTCCTGATAGTCGCTCTTTTTCCACTTGGCGCCGGTAAACGCCGCCACGACATCTGCACCGGTCTGTTTGATCGTGCCGAAATCATTCGCCGCCAACAGAGCGCCGATGGCGGCGCCGCCGATCATCATCCCTTCAAATGGCAGGGCGTGGGTGATGATCCCCATATGGCCGCCTGCAAGCATGTAGCCGCCAAAAACCATGGCCACAGTGACGAGAATGCCAAGTATAGCGTTCAACTTATACCTCCCTCGCGCAGGTCATGCGCGGTATTTCAAGACATTCAGGCACCCGATATCTCCTGAATGAAGCTTTCGCGTAAGGGCGAGGTAAGCTTTATGGCGCGTTGGCCTTTCCAGTTGCCTAATTCGGCGCTTCCGATTTCGGCGCTACCGGTCAGCGTCTCGGCATGAACGTAAAGCTTGCCGCTTTCGGCATCATCGAGCGGTACGATCTGCCCGACCTTGAGGCCCGAACAGTCGGCGACGCTGAGGTTCAGTTTCGCCAGGACGGCATCCAGGCCAATATTCGAACAGCGGATAGACTTTATAAGGCCGGTCTTGTTGACCGCGGCGCGCGGTTTCACGGTCTCAACCCTCGTCGCCTTCAGTTGCTCTGCATGCGCAACGAGCGGCTCCAGATTATAGTAGAGCTGGACATTGCCTGTCGGCTCCAGCGCCCCCTTTGCAAAGAGGTTCACCGTAATGGCGATCAGGGCGTTCCCGTCATCGAGGCCGCCCGGGACCCCGGCCGGATCAGCCACCATGAAATCGTCCGGAAGGGGCGTGCCGGCGGGCACGTCCTGGGCAAGCCCCTCCATCAGGCGCCGCATTGGCTTGTCGCACATCAGGCGCAGAAAAAGCGGCGGCGCGATCTCTATATGAGAGAGGTCTTCCTTGAGGCGGCGCGCAACAAAGCGTTCAGCCAGATCCGCGGAGAGAGAGATGGCGCGCAGGCCACCAATCCCCGATGGTAAACAGACATAGCCGAATTTTTCACGAATGCGGCTTTGCGCTTCCTTGACGGTGACCTGCCGGCGGCCACCAAGCTGAGCCTTCATTTCAAAGCCGAGGACATCGTTCGACCATGTCTCACATGCGTCCAGCATGGCAGCCCAGAGGGGCTCACACTGAAGCAATGACGGGGATATACCGCCTGCTGACCTCATCATTTTCAGCAGTGTTTCCGACACGCCTGCCCCTCAGCACCCTGGCCCCTTCTTCGATTTCGGGTGTGGCGAGATTTGGTAAACGTTTCGTTAGAGAAGCCCCGCCAATCGGCGCACGCAATTAGACGATGCGTTGGAGTCTCTCTGTTAGGAAGGCGGCTGAAACTGCAGAAAGCGGGTCGCACGAATGGCACAATCGTCATCATCAGACGCTCAACATGTAACGATCATCAAGCGTAAGAAGGTCGTGAAGGCCGAGGGCCATCATGGCGGCGCGTGGAAAGTCGCCTATGCCGACTTCGTTACCGCGATGATGGCATTCTTCCTGCTGATGTGGCTCCTCAATGCGACAACCGAGGACCAGCGGAAGGGCATTGCGGACTATTTCAATCCGTCCATCCCGGTCAGCCGGGTCTCCGGCGGCGGCGCAGACGGTCTCGATGGCAGTTCTCTCATGGCTGAAGACAGTGTGGTCAAAGTCGGAACCGGCGCAACGGGCGTCGGTGACGGGGCTTCGCTGGAGCAGCGGCGCCACACCGATTCCATAGCTGAAGGGCTTGAGCAGCTAAGAGAGGAACTGGGTGAGGATCCCCAGCGCCTGTCCGAACATCTGATGGTCAAGATGACACCTGAGGGCATCGTTCTTGAAATCGTCGATTCAGAAAGCCGGCCCCTGTTTGAACTTGGCCGTAGTGAACCAACGCCCTTGATGACGAGCCTTCTGGACGCTGTCTCGGGCTCGCTCAATACATTCGAGAACGAGATCAAGATCGTGGGTCATACAGACAACCGGCCCTTCCGGGGCGAGGGCGGCTATGACAATTGGAGCCTGTCCTCAGACCGGGCGAATACGGCGCGCCAGATGCTGATCGCGAATGGCTTCCCCCTCGCGCGCGTACATGAAGTCTCAGGCCGTGCAGATACCGATCCGTTGACACCGGAGGATCCGTCTGCCGCGCGCAACCGGCGCATCTCGATCACGATCATGACCAACGGGCCGGAGGCGGCAGGATCATAGTTATCCGCTTATTAAACATTCAGCTCCAATTTCAGAGGAAATCTGACAAAGGAGTTGTCAATGAGTATCTCGTCGTCCCTGAATGCAGGAGTAATGGGGCTTAATTCGAACGCGAGCCGTCTGTCCACGATTTCCGACAACATCGCGAACTCTTCGACTTACGGCTACAAGCGCAGCGTTGCGGATTTTTCCAGCATGGTGATCAACAAGCAGGCCTCTGCCTATGCGGCGGGCGGCGTGACGGTGAACACCTTCAAGGATATTTCCCAGACCGGCTCACTCATCAACACCGGCAACTCCACCGATATCGCGGTCGGCGGGCGCGGCCTGCTGCCGGTCACCGATGGTAGCGGCATCAGCGCACTGGCCTCCGAACGCGAACTCATGCTCCTTCCGACCGGCTCCTTCTATGCAGACGAGTCAGGCAATCTTCGCACGCAGAGCGGCATGTTCCTGCTTGGCTGGTCAGTCGATGGCGACGGCGGCATTGGCACAGTCAGCCGCAATAGCGGCGCCAATCTTGAGCCGGTCAACATCTCCGCCTCGCAATATGTGGCCTCGCCGACCTCACGGATCGATCTTGGCATCAACCTGCCGGCAGACGCCACGCTGGCGGGCGCCAGCGGTCAGCCCTACGACCTGCCAATCGAGTATTTCGACAATATCGGCCGCGCCCAGACGCTGTCCTTGTCCTTCGAACCCAGCGTGCCGACGGACGGGGCCAGCAATATGTGGACCGTCAAGGTCTATGACAGCGCCGGCACCGGGACCGACGCGATTGCCGAACTCCAGCTGGAGTTTACGGACTCGGTGGACGAAGGCGGGCGCATCAAGGCCGTCACAGCGGCCACCGGCACGACCTATGACGAGGCGACCGGCATCATGAGCCTCACCCTGCCGCACGGCGATGTGGACATCATGGTCGGCAAGCCGGGTGGCACTGCGGGCGTCACACAGCTTTCTGCGCCATTCTCGCCGACCAATGTGACAAAGGATGGCGCACCAATCGGCGACCTCCAGTCGGTTGAAATCGATGAGAAGGGTTTCCTCCAGGCGGTCTACAATTCGGGCTACCGGCGCGCGCTCTACCAGATCCCGGTCGGAGACGTGCCGAACATGAACGGTCTGCGCGCTAAGGACGGCCAGGCTTTCTCGGTCTCTGCCGAAAGCGGCAATCTCTATCTCTGGGATGCTGGCACTGGCCCTGTGGGCGAGGTTGCTGGCTACTCACTCATGGAATCCACGACGGACATCGCCGCCGAGTTGACCGATCTGATCGAAACGCAGCGGGCCTACTCGTCGAATGCGAAAATCGTCCAGACGGTCGATGAGATGCTTCAGGAAACCACCAATCTGAAGCGTTAGGCCCATCGCCGACAGCGGAGGCTGAACCTTGAGCCTTTCACACGCCATCAATGCCGCGCGCACCGGTCTGCAAGTGACCGGCCTGCGCGCGGACATGGTCGCAACCAACGTCTCGAATGCGACGACGCCCGGCTATGTTCGCCGCTCGGTGCTGGTCAGCGAAATCACGACCTCCACCAATCCTGCCGGCGTTCAGGCCGACGGTGTCGGCCGGTCGACCAATGATGCGCTGACCGCCCAGCGGATGGCCTCCGGCAGCGATCTTGCGCAGGCAAGCGTTCTGGCCTCCAGCTGGGCATCCCTGTCTGCAAGGCTCGGCGACAGTGTGGATGGAAGCGGCCTCTTCGCCATGATGTCGGATTTTCAGTCCGCCCTCTCCAATGCGGCGGCCACTCCGGAATCACAGGCCAATCTCAATGCGGTTGTGGACAGTGTGAAAGCGCTGGCCTCTGAATTCCGCAGCCTTTCACAATTTGTCTCGTCCGAACGGGTCGATGCCGACCGCGAGATTGCAAGCGGCGTTGCGACCGTGAATGACGCGCTCGCCCAAGTCGAGGCGCTGAACGTCAAACTTGCGGGCATCGACAGGACATCGGCGCGTGCCGCCGCTCTCATGGATGAGCGCCAGCGCTATGTGGATACGATTTCCGAATTCCTTCCCGTCGACACGGTGAAGCGCCAGGGCGGCGCCATCGATATCGTCACCAAGGAAGGGGTCTTCCTTTTAGCGGGCAGCGCCCGCCAGATCGAGTTTTCCCCCGCCTCTGCCGTTGGGCCGGGCGACAGTATTGAAAGCGGCGCGCTTTCCGGCATGTCTGTTGGCGGTGTGGACATTACCCCTGGCCAGCCGTCTTACGGCGCTGTTTCCAGCGGCCTCTTCGGCGCGCTTTTTGCCCTGCGTGACACCGACCTTCCTGCCTTTAACGAACAGCTGGACACGGTGGCTGGCGACCTTCTGTCCAGGCTCGACGGTGCAGATACAGATGGCATGGGTGCGAATACCAGCCTTCTCATCGATACCAATCCAGGCAGTCTAACCGGCCTTGCCGGACGTCTCGCCATCAACCCGCTGATCGACCCACTTCAGGGCGGCCAACTCTCCCGCCTTCGGGATGGTCTCGACGCCACAACACCTGGTGATGCGGGCAATGGGCGGCTTTTCAATTCCATGCTGGACGCGCTTCAGGCCAATCGCACCCTGAGTGCCGGTGGCTTCGAAGGCAGCTACACTACCTCCAACCTCATCGCAGGCTTTGCCACACGCACAGGACAGATGCGCATCTCGAGCGAAGCTGTAGAGGCGTCAACGGCCGCCCAGCATTCAATCATGGCAGAAGCAGAGCGCCGGGAAACCGGCGTTGATGTGGACACGCAGATGCAGATGCTTCTGGAGATCGAACAGGCCTACGCCGCTAATGCCCGCGTCATTGAGATCGCCAACCAGATGATGCTCAAGCTGATGGAGCTCTAGAATGATCAACACGTCCTATTTTGGCAGTTCGATCACCAGTCAGCTGAGCCGTGACATTTCCAATATCCGCGAGCGGATTGAGAAGACATCAAGCGAAGCGGTGACCGGTAAGGCCGCCGACCCGACAGCGCACCTGTCCGGCCAGATCGGCAAGTCCATGCTGACGCAGCAGGCTGTCGAGGCCATCGACCGCGACACCAGCCTGCTTCAGCTTCGTGAGGCACGCCTCGATATCACCCAGCAGAGCCTGGAGCGGATGCAGGACAATCTGGCGGCAATCTCCGTTCGGGCTCTGGACGCGCTCAGCGCAGGCTCGCCGGTCGAACGCGAAGCGCTGGCCGGCGATGCCCGCGCCCAGCTCGATGCGGCGCTGATTTCACTCAATGCGCGCCATGGCGAGCGCTTTCTCTTTTCAGGCGACGCGACAGACAAGGCGCCATTCGGCTCAAGCGAAGCCTTTCTGGAAGATCTGCGCGCCATTGCCGACGCTGCCAGCGACAAGGCAGACTTCGACGCCAGAATGGATGCCTATTTCGATTCAGAGACAGGCGACTTTGCCAACAGATTCTATCGTGGCTCAAAGACATCTTCGGATGGAGACGCTGTAACCGGGCTCGATCCGGCCATTGCCAGCACGCTTCGCAATCTGGGCATCCTGTCCATGGCAAAGCCGGGCGATGCGCTGGACAAATTCTCTACCGGCCAGACGCTGGACATCATTTCAAACTCAGCCGACAGACTGGTCCAGTCAGATGCCGACCTGACGCAGCTTCGCGCTGCCACCGGTATCCTTCAGGGACGTGTCGCCGACGGCATGAAAGGCCTCGCCCAGGAGAGGCTGGTGCTCAACAATCTGCTGGAAGGCATGACTGCGCGTGACCAGTACGAAGCGGCGTCCGAACTCAAATCTCTGGAGGCCAGTCTCGAAGCCTCCTACATGCTGACGGCAAGGCTGTCTCAGCTCACCCTCATGAACTTCCTAAGGTGATCCGATGAAGCCTCTGATGACCCTTCTCGCACTGGCCTGCCTCGTCCTGCCAGGTCTGGTCTGCCCCACCGCCGAGGCCCAGACCCGGATACGCGATGTGGTCGATGTCGAAGGCGTGCGGCAGAACGATTTGATCGGCTATGGTATCGTGGTTGGCCTGAACGGAACGGGCGACACGGTTCGCAATTCACCGTTTACCGAGGATTCCCTGACCTACATGCTCGAACGCCTTGGCGTGAATGTGCAGGGCGAGGACATCAAGCCGGATAATGTCGCCGCCGTCCTGGTCACGGCAACCCTGCCTTCCTTTGCCCGCAATGGCTCCACCGTCGATGTATCGGTCTCCTCGATTGGTGACGCTGAAAGCCTCGAGGGCGGCACGCTGGTGCTGACCCCGCTCAAGGGCGCCGACAATGAAGTTTATGCGGTGGCCCAGGGCAGCATCATCGTTTCCGGTATCGATGTGCAGGCCGCCGGCGCGCGGGCCCGGAAGGGAACGCCCACCCAGGGCGCGATCCCAAGCGGCGCCCGTGTCGAACGTGAAATCCCATATCAGTTCAATGATCGCAACTCCCTGGTCCTCGCCCTGCGCGACCCCGACTTCACGACGGCGGCCCGGATCGAGGACACGATCAATGCCGCGGTCGGTTCTCCTGTGGCCTATATGCGCGACCCCGGCACAGTGGATATCGACCTGCGCAGCCTGCAGGGCTCACCCTCGCGCGTTCTTGCCAGCATTGAGAACCTGCCAATCGAGGTCGCCGTGCCCGCACGCATCGTGATTGACGAACAGTCCGGCACCATCGTCCTTGGCAAGGATGTCACTATTTCGCGCGTCGCGATTGCCCAGGGCGATATCTCGATCAAGGTCACGGAAACGCCTGTTGTCTCCCAACCCAACCCGTTCGCAGATGGCGAATCCATCGTCCTGCCTCGCTCACGGATCGAGATCGGCCAGACGGGCACGCGGAACATTGCCACGCTGGACGCCAATGTGACGCTCTCGCAGCTGATCGCAGGGCTGAATGCGCTCGGCGTTTCGCCACAGGAAATGGGCGACATCATTCGCACCATGAAGGCGGCCGGCGCGCTGCATGCGGACCTGATCGTACGCTAGGTCTGAGGGTGAAAAGGCGAGCGCCTTAACGGCCCCCTATCTGCAAAGAAAGCCCGTCAGGCTTTCTTCTTCTTTTCCATCTCGATGAGGCCGCGACGCTTCATTCCCATCAAGGCGGTGAGGAAGCTGCGCTGTTCGGCTTCAGGATCCTCAACCGGTTTGAGGTCAGGCGCTTCGAGCGCATCGCGGTACTGCACGGCAAGGCGTGAGGATATATTCTCCAGAAGATAGTCCTGGACGCGCTTGGAGGGGCCTTTCATGGAAGCGAGGACAGGTATCAGCTGATCCTCGCCCATCTCCCTGAAGACCACCGGCACATACTGGCGGGGCAGGATTTCCGGCAGCCCCTCAATAGTGAACATCACTTTCTCGATGCTCGCGAACTTGTCCTCATGTTCGGTGCGGATGAAGGACATGATCCGGGCGCGTGTATTGCTGGGCAGCAAGCTCAGGAGTTCGCCCACCGATTCGGCCGCTTCATTGTCCTCCTCCTCGACCTCCTGAACCTGGTTCAGGAATTCGATCTCCACCATCTGGGCGACCACGTCCACGATCTCAGCGTCCACCTGGTCGCCGCCGACCAGATAGCTGATCGTGTTGTCGAGCATCGGCTCTTCCAGATGCCCGACCACCTCCGAAGCGAAAGCAACGTCGAGGTTTCGCAGGATAATCGCACTGATATTCGGCGTGAGACGCATGAGATAGGCGGCAACTGCGGCCGGCTTTCGCCCCTCCAGGCGCGACCACACATCGCTCGACTGCGACACCGCCTTCTGTTTCGGCATCTGACTGTTGCCGAAAACCACATCGACGCGGCTCTCATCCAGGAAACCGGAGACGATCTCCCTCGCGCGTGCTTTGCCGCCCCGGAACGAGCCACTGGTCTGACGAAGCGCCTGAAGAAAATCCATCACGATCTCCGTCAGCTCCTCCCGGCCAAGATAGGACACAGCTTCCAGCTCCGCAGCCACCTGAGCGAGCGAGGCATCGTCCAGCTTTTCGACAATGGGCTTTGCCGCCTGTTCTCCCATCATAGCGATCACGACGGCTGCGCGGCGGGCCGGCGGAATCGCCTGTAGATTCGTCGCGACACCCTGCTGGCGCGGACGCAGCGGGGTCACGTTCGATCCTGGCGTCTTAACCGCATCATTCATCCGGCATACCCTCTCACCAGCGCCTCGGTGATCTTCAGCCAGCCATCAGCCAGAACGAAGAAACCGATCTTGAATGGCAGCGACACGACGGTTGGCGGAACCATCATCATACCGACGGCCATCAGCACCGAGGCTACGACGAGATCAATAACAAGAAATGGAAGAAAGACGACAAATCCGATCTGAAAGGCATGCTTGATTTCGGACAGCATGAAGGCGGTCGCCAGCAAGGGAAATGCCGGTTCCTGCCCTTCGGTCACTGGCCGCTGAAGGGCATCGCCCAGAATCGAAACCGTCCCCGGCTCGACACGCGCAGTCATGAACGTCCGGAAGGGGTCGGTTGTCTGCTGCCAGGCAACTGCCTCGTCGATGGCGCCATCGATATAGGGCGAAACGCCATTGGCCCAGGCCTGGGTAAAGGTCGGTTCCATGATGAAGAAGGTCAGGAAGATGGCGAGCGCCATCAGCATCATGTTGGGCGGCGCCTGCTGGATGCCGAGCGCCTGACGGATGAAGGAGAAGACGATGATCAGAAACGGCAGGCAGGTCACCATCATGGCGAGACCCGGCACCAGGCTGAGCACCGTGACCACTAGGAACAGGATGATGACCGTGCCGCTCAGCCCGCCTTCACCGCCCTGACCGAGCAGCGTGTCGAGCGCCGCGCCCGCGTCACCGGCATCCTGCGCACTGGCCGCAAAGCTGAAGAAGAGGGCAAATGCGAGAAGGCTGGCGAGGCGCGCGGCAAGCGCTCCCTCTCTAGCCTTCAGAAGCATCGGCCTCCTCCGCGATTTCCGTAATCTTGACGGCAATACCGCCATCATCGGTCTCGACCAGTTCCCCCCGCGCGATGAGCTTGTCATCGACCATGAGGCTCACCGGGTCCTCGATGCGCGAGTCCAGCGCGATTACCGAATCCGGTGTGAGGTCCAGCACTTCCTGAACGCTGAGCCGGCGATGTCCAACCGAGACCGTCAGTGTGACCGGCACTCCATAGATGGCGCGGCGAAACTGGTTCACCGGCGAGTCGTCCCGCCGGTCCCCCAAATCTGTAATGGACGGCTTGGCTTCCGCGTTGCCCATCACCCTATCTCCCCTTCACTGGACCGTTCGCTGCGCAGACGCCCGATGCAGGCCTCCAGCAGACCGTCAAAGTCGAAGTCGAGACCACCGCTCTTCCATGAGACATCGACACGGCTGCCGCCGGAGCTTTCCTGCGGCACGACATTGCAGATCTCCGCCAGATGGGCAGAGCGCTGGAGGACTTCATACAGTTGCTCAGCCAGATGTGGTTCGGCCTTTATGTCAATGCAGACCTGGCCAGGCGGGATCATCTTTTCCAGATGAAGGGAGATCTCTTCGGCCAGGAAGCGCCGCGCCAGTTTCGGAAACAGGCGCTCGGCAATCGAGGCCACGGAAGCGGCGGTCTGTTCACGGGCGTCAGCCTCGACCTGCTCCACCTTCCCGGCAAGCAGTGCCAGCGTCTGCTCCACCGCATCCATCTTGCGATTATAGCGGGTTTCCTGCTCCTGACGCTCCTGCTCTATACGGCCTCTCTGTTCGCGCACCTGATCTTCGAGACTCGGCTCACGCGGCTGGGCCTGACGATCAAGACGCGGGCGCGCGCCGACATGGGTGGTCAACCCGTCAAAGCGGGGCAGTTTCGAAAAGACGGCTTCACTCATTTACGGCAGCTTTCCTGTCCTCGTTCAGCCACGACTGAAGAAGTGCAACGGTTTCATCAGGACGTTCGCGGGTATAGTCGGAGAGATAGGTGAAAGGATCTGCAGGCTCCTTCTCAAGGACTGTCGGGCCGTGGCTCGCGCCCGGACCTTCCAGCGCGGAGTTGGCTGTGCCCTTTTGTGTCAGCAGTGGGCGCACAACACCCAGCCCCAGACCAAGGACAACAAGACCCAGGAGAAGGGCCTGAAGACCCGACCAGAAATAGTTCTGGACGAGGGTTTCGGCCATTCCAGGCGCCGTTACCATCTCTGGCACGGCAGCTTGCTGGAATGGCATCAGTTCCACTGTGAGCGTGTCGCCGCGCTCTGAATTCAGACCCGCCCCCGACAGGATAAGCTGTTCAAAGTCTGCGATGATCTCATTTGCGGCGACGGCCGGATCCTGCCCTTCAGCGCCCAGCCCAAGCGCCTGCTCATTGAGGAGGACCGCGACGGAGACACGTTCGATCTCGCCGGGCAGCAGCTCGGTTTCCGTGCGCCTCTCATTGAAATCGTAATTCACACTCTCCGTCGAATTTCGCATCGTGCTGGAGTTTCCACCCCCGCCAGCGCCTTCACCCTGCGGAAGATTGCTGGCCGCGCTGAGGGCCCCGCTGCTGCCTGCACTGGTTTCGCTGACATCATTGACTGAACGGCTGCGCACGATGCGCGAGTCCGGATCGACCGTGCGTTCGGAAATCGTCTGGTGCTGGCGGTTCACATCCACGCTGACCGAAACGCGCGCATTGCCCGCGCCGACACGGGCATCGATGAGGCGCAGGATTTTCTCTTCCAGCATGCTGGCCTGCCCCTCGGCCACCACGGAGGGCTGCGACGCCTTGGCCACGTTGGGGCCGGCCAGAAGCCCTTTAACCGGATCGATGACAGCCACATCCTCAGGCGCCAGGCCTGCTACGGCCAGCGCCACCATATACTGGATGGCCTCGGCCTGGCCCGGGGAAAGGTCATGGGTGGTGTTGAGCGTGACCGAGGCCGTCTGAGGGCTCTGCGAGCGGGTGAAACCAGAGCCAAGATTCGCGCCGATATGGACACGTGCAGAGGATACGCCCTCTATCGCGAGGATAGTGCGTGTCAGCTCACCTTCCTTCGCGCGCCAGTAGGCGGCGTTGTACATTTCCGACGTGACGGAGAAGCCGTTGACGTCATCGAGCAGTTCGTAGCCCTGGACAGATTGTTGCGGCAGACCCTGGCGGGCCAGCGCAAAGCGGACCTGATCGCGCTTGCTCTGGGCGATAAAAATGGAGTCGCCACGAAGCTCATACTCAACGCCGCGCTGGTCCAGTTCCTCGATAATCTCGCCAGCCGTCGCCGGTTCAAGCTTGGAATAGAGCAGCGACTTGGGCTCGTTCATTGCTCCCTGCACAAGGAAGACCATCGCCAGCACAACGCCAAGCGTTGCAGCAGCCAGTGCAAGCTGCCGGCTGAGTGGCAGTGATTTCAATGTCTCAAGAAATTTCATGGCAGAAAACGGCCCCGAACCTCATCAACCCCGGTAACTGGAATGATTAATATTTCGGGCGAAATCATTAACGCTTCCTTTACCGGGCATTTACTAAAGCAGCCTCGTAAATCCTTATATTGCTGAGAGGGGCTTGATGGACGACGAACGCGACACTGCGGCGCAGAACGGCAAGGGAAATACGTCCTCAAAAGGCGGCAATATCCTTGTAAGTTCGGCAATTCTTGCAGTGGTCTGCGGCGCTGCTTCGTTTGCGATGGTTTATTTTCTCGCCCCTTCGGAAGCGAGCGAATCAGCCGCTTGCCCAGCCCCCGGCGCAATGGCGGCGGGACCGGCGCCGCTTGCCTCTGCCGACACCAGCTATGTCGAGCTTGAGGACATGCTCATCGCGGTCGGGGATGGCGCCGACAACCGTTATGTGAAGCTACGCGCGGTCGTCATGACCCCGACGGCCAGCGCAGCGGACGTCGAAGGCGCAGCGCCAATGCTGACCGATGCGTTTTTGACCTATCTTCGCGCCATCGACATTTCCGATTTCGAGGCTGAGAGCTTCTATCCCGACCTGAAGGAACAGCTCTCGCGCCGCGCCGAACTCGTGCTGGGCGCAGAGCGGGCGCGCGGCGTCCTGATCACAGAATTCATGCTGAGGTAGCGCCATGCCAGACATCCAGCCCATCGATATCGCGCTTTTCCTCGTTTCGCTTGCCGCCTGCATCTACTGTGTACAGCTCTCACGTCGTCTGAAATCCCTTCAGGACACACGCGACGGGCTTGGCGCAACAATCATGGCCATGAACAAGTCGGTATCGGCCGTTTCGTCCGCGACACAGGAAACCCGCAACCAGGCCGGCGAGCTTGCCAGCCGCCTCAGCCAGCTCATGAAGGAAGCCGATCAGACCTGTGAGCGTCTCGGCGACATGATCGAGCGGCTGGAAGCCTGCGACCGGGGTGAGACGCATAGCGATAGAAACCCGCCTCTTGCCCATTCTGGTCGCCCTGGCGATGGCAGCCTTGAACAGCTTATCGATGAGATGCGGGCGCGCCAGACCCGCCTGCAGAACGTGGCACGCGGCGGCGACTTCCTGTTTGAGGATGACGACTCCTGGGTCACCCGCAACACCAATTAGGGCTTCAAGAGAATGGCTGGAAAAGCGCGCACACATGTCCTGATCACGCTCGGTGTCCTGTTCACCGTGGGCGGTATTACGCGCATCCTGCCGGACAGGCTGGCCTCGGCGGAAAACACCGCCGATGAACGCAGCATCGCGTCTAGCGGGGCCGATGAGCCTGCACCGCCCGCAGCCCAGCAGGGCGCGGCCAGCCTGGCGGGCGCTGAAGCGATGCTTCATCCGGCGTCCGCAACCGAGGCAGGCCCGCAGTCGCCCTCTGAATTCTGCCTTACTGGAGAGGCCGCCGCCGCTCTTGCCAGCGACCAGACCACCCTCCAGACGCGCAGCGCCGAGCTCCAGCAGCGCGAGATCGACCTTCGTGCGCGTGAGGCAGAGCTTCGCCGTCAGACAGAAGAACTTGCCGCCCTGCAGTCCGCCGTCGAGACGCGCTGGGACGAGATGACGGTCAACGCCGAAGCCGACATCGAACATCTGACCGACATGTACAGCGCCATGAAACCCGATCAGGCGGCGATGATCTTCAATCAGATGGATCCCGGCTTTGCCGCAGGTTTCCTGCGTCTGATGAACAGCGACCAGGCCGGCCTGATCCTGGCGGGAATGCAGTCCGACAAGGCCTATGTTGTCAGCGTCCAGATGGCCAATCGCAACCGCGATATCCGCTCGGCTGCCCGCAAGCCGTGACCGGCGGCTTCAGTTTACGGTTTGCCTCAGCGTCCAGAATGGCTAAGGCGTCAGTCCATGAACAATATCACGCTGCATAAGGGCGACCTGCCCGCCGGTCTCGACCTTGGCCGGGAGATCGCCGTCGACACCGAGGCCATGGGCCTCAACCCTTTCCGCGACGCGCTGTGCGTCGTCCAGCTTTCGTCCGGTGACGGCACGGCACATGTCGTCCAGCTGGACCGGCGCTTCGACTGTCCGAACCTGAAGGCGATGATGGCCGACAGTTCGCGGCTGAAACTTTTCCACTTCGCCCGTTTCGACGTCGCCATGATGAAACACTGGCTGGGCATCGACTGCACACCCGTCTGGTGCACCAAGATCGCCTCGAAACTCTGCCGCACCTATACCGACCGGCACGGGCTTAAAGATGTCGCGCGCGAGATCGCGGGCGTCGACATGTCAAAGGCGCAGCAATCCTCCGACTGGGGCGCGAGCGAGCTGACCGATGCCCAGCTGCAATACTGCGCCAATGACGTGCTTCACCTGCATGCCATCAAATCCGGTCTGGAAGACATGCTGAAACGTGAGGGACGCCTTGAACTTGCGCAGGCCTGTTTCGATTTCCTTCCTGTACGGGCAAAACTCGATCTGGAAGGCTGGGATGGCGTGGACATCTTCGCGCACAGCTAGGAACAGACTATCGCCTCAATTTCCCGGCAGGGTTAAAAATATGAAACCCGCCCCCTGGCCGGGACAAGAAAACAGGACGAAAGACGAATTTGACCATCGATTCCTCCAGCGCACTCAGCCTCTGGGAGCCACGTCGCCAGATGACGCTGGCGCAGGCGCGCAGGCGGTCTTCGCTGGTCTCTCTTCTGCGTCTGATGTTCACCGCCGGCGCTGCCATCGCAGCCGGCATCATGGTTGGCCATCTTGCTGCCAATGCTGTCTCGCGCGGCCCCTCGCAGCTTGAACAGCTGAGCTCGGATGAAGTGGTCACCATGGTCAATGCGCGCTTCACCGGGCGGGATATAGCCGGCCAGTCGATCATGATCACGGCGGACACAGCCCAGCGCCGGCGTGCCGACCCAGAGCTGATCGAGCTTCAGAACCCCCGTCTTGTGACCGAGAACGGGACGGAAATCGATGCCCCTTCCGGCCTCTATGACCAGAGCGACCAGACCGTAGACCTGTTTGAGGCTGTACGCCTGGTGGATACGCGCGGCTATGATTTCCGGTCGACATCGGCCAGGGTCTTCGTCGAAGAAGGCCGCGTTGACGGAATCGATCCGCTCGTCGGAACCGGCCCTCTTGGCGATGTGACCTGTGACACGTATGAAATTGTAGAGGACGGGGACCGGCTGAGCTGCCGGGGGAATGTCGAGATGACCATCTTCCCGAACAAGCGCGACGGATCGGGGGCAGCCCCGGCAGGAAACACCGCCAGTGACACTGGCGACGAGGAGTAAGACCCAGATGATGAGATGCCTGGCCACGATCATGACCGCAGCCACGCTGCTGGCACCGGCTGCACTTGCCCAGATTTCCGGCGAAGGCGGCCCGATCCGCGTGAACGCCGGCACCAGCGAAGTGAGCCAGCGCCAGCGTCAGGTCGTGCTGATCGATGAAGTCGATATCATGCAGGGCGACGCACGCCTTCGCGCCAACCGGGTGACCATCAACTATGCAAATAGCGGCGACGAGGACGCTACGGGCATGGGTGGCTTTGGCGACATCCGCTCGATGGTGGCAGAGGGCGAAGTCTTCTATGTGACCCCGGAGCTAAAGGCGACAGGCGATCGCGGGATCTACGATGCCGAAGCGGACACGATCACGATGACAGGCGATGTCGTCGTCGTGCGCGGCGAGGATGTGGCCACCGGCAGCCGCCTTGTCATGCGTCTTGAAGAAGGCCGCACCACTCTTGATGGCGGCGACGGCCGGGTCCAGTTTAATATCTCGCCGAACAGCACAGACACCGGTGAAGAAGGCGAAGCTGCTGAAGACGCGAGCGGCGAAGATGAAGAAGCATCAAATTGAGAGATGTGATCTAAGCGGATATTAAGCCTGTTGATCTAGGTTATCGGCAGGCGCAAATCTTCCGCGCCAAGCAAGGGAATGGGACTTATGACGGAAGCGGCCACAGGCCTCGTAGCGAGCGGACTTGCCAAATCCTTCGGCAAACGTAGCGTCGTCAAGAATGTCTCGCTTTCGCTGCAACGCGGGGAAGTTGTGGGTCTGCTCGGGCCAAATGGTGCTGGCAAGACCACGTGTTTCTACATGATCATGGGTCTGATCGGCGCAGATGCCGGGACGATCGAGATTGACGGAGCAGACGTGACCAGTCTGCCCATGTATCAGCGCGCGCGCCTGGGCGTCGGCTACCTGCCGCAGGAGGCCTCAATCTTTCGCGGGATGAGTGTGGAGGAAAATATCCTCTCCGTTGTCGAACTCGTCGAAAAGAACAAGGCCGCCCGCAAAAAGGAAGTCGAAGCCCTCCTGGAAGAGCTGCACATTGAGCATTTGCGCGACCAGCCGGCCACCTCCCTTTCGGGGGGTGAACGGCGCCGCGTGGAAATTGCCCGTGCCCTAGCTTCCAGACCCAGTTTCATGCTTCTGGACGAACCGTTTACCGGTATCGACCCGCTCGCCGTGTCGGATATTTCCGATCTGGTCGGTTATCTCAAGCAACGCGGACTAGGCGTGCTGATCACCGACCACCAGGTGCGCGAGACGCTTCAGATCGTGGACCGGGCATCCATCATCTATGATGGTGGTGTGCTGTTCGAAGGCGCGCCTGAGGATGTCCTGTCCAATGACGATGTGCGCAGGGTCTATCTGGGCGAACGGTTCGCCGCGTAACGCCAATGGCCATTTCACAACGTCTCGACATGCGCCAGGGCCAGTCCCTGGTGATGACTCCGCAATTGCAGCAGGCGATCAAGCTCCTGCAATTGTCGAACATCGAACTTGCCGAGTTCGTCGAGGCTGAAATCGAGCGCAATCCGCTCCTTGAACATGGCGAAGGCACCGAGCGCGATGACACCGAAGGCGGACGCACCGAGCGCACCTCCAAACGCGACGAGCTGAACCTCGACGACAATTCCGGCCTCCATGAGGCGCGCGAGGCAATGGATGCGCCCAAGGAAGACCTTTACGAGGGCGGCACCACATCTGACAGCGCCACCACAGCTAATGAGATGTCGGGTCCCTCCGCCCGCACCGACTGGTCGCAAGCCGGCAGCGGTGGCAGCTTTACCGGCGAGGACTATGATTTCGAAGGCTCTGTGAGTTCGGAAACGACCCTGCATGAGCACCTCCACAGACAGCTCGCCATGTCGGGGCTGTCACAGGCCGACCAGCTGATTGGCGCCCGTCTCATCGATGAGACCGACGAGGCCGGGTATTGCAAGACCGAACTTGAGGAGGTCGCAGAGGCGCTCGGCGCCGACCCCGCCAATGTCGAGGCAGTCCTCAAGGTCTGTCAGGGGTTTGAGCCGGTTGGCGTCATGGCCCGCAATATCAGCGAATGCCTGGCCCTGCAGCTGCGCGACCGCGACCGGCTGGACCCGGCCATGGAAGCGCTGGTCAACAATCTCGACCTTGTCGCCAAACATGACATCAAGAAGCTGTGCGACTTCTGCGGTGTCGACAAGGAAGACGTGCTCGACATGATTGCGGAGCTTCGCGCCCTGACCCCGCGCCCCGGCTCTGCATTCGCAAGTGACGCGACAATCGCTGTGGCGCCCGACGTCTTTGTCCGCGAGATGCCGAACGGTATGTACGCAGTGGAGCTCAATTCAGACACGCTGCCGCGCGTCCTGATGGACAAGGCCTATTATGCCGAGGTGAGCGCCCTGCCCATGCGCGAGAGCGAGAAGGAATTCATTTCCGAATGCGCCCAGAACGCATCATGGCTGATCAAGTCGCTGGACCAGCGCGCCCGCACGATCCTGAAGGTCGCAAGCGAGATCGTACGCCAGCAGGACGCCTTCTTTGCCCACGGCGTGGCAAATCTGCGGCCGCTGAATCTCAAGCAGGTTGCAGACGCGATCAGCATGCATGAGTCCACGGTCAGCCGGGTCACCTCGAACAAATATATGGGGACACCGCGCGGCCTGTTTGAACTTAAATATTTCTTCTCCGCTGCCATTCCGGGCACGGCAGGCGGTGATGCGCATTCTGCCGAAGCGGTCCGCTACCGCATCAAGCAGCTGATCGATGAAGAGGGCGACAAGATTTTGTCGGACGACAAGATCGTTGAAATCCTTACTGAATTTGGCATTGAAATCGCGCGCCGGACTGTCGCGAAATATCGTGAAAGCCTGAATATCCCGTCGAGCGTCCAGCGGCGAAGGCAGCTGCGCGCAAGTGCCTGATTGCACACTCTGCGGGCAGGTGATTGACTCAACGGGTGACGAATTTAAGGAGGCGACGCCTCGCAATCCTTGTTTGAGGCGTCTATAGTTGGACCTCACTATCGGAGAGTTCCGTGCAGATACAGATTGCAGGACGGAAGATGGACCTCGGCGAGTCGCTCAAGACTCGTATTGAAGCTGGTCTTGAAGCAGCCGTCACAAAATATTTCGACCGGGATTTTGACGGTCACGTCACCGTCAGCCCGAATGGCCATGAGACCGAGATCGACTGCAACATTCATTTGCCGTCAGGCATAATCCTGCAGTCCACCGGCAAGGCTGAAGATCCGTATGTCGCGCTCGATGAAGCGCTGAACAAGATCGAGAAGCGCGTGCGCCGCTACAAGCGCCGCCTCAAGGATCACCACAAGAACGGCCAGACGCCCTTCCCCAGCGAGCCGGCTTCAGCCTTCGTGCTTAAAGGATCGGCGGAAGGGGAGGATGAAGATCCAGCCGATACCGGCGAAGACGGCAATGCGCCCGTTATTGTGGCAGAAGCTGCCGCACAAATTCGCACGATGACGGTCTCGGCGGCTGTCCTCCAGCTTGAACTTGCCGATGCCCCCGCACTCATGTTCCGGAATGCAAAACACTCCGGGCTGAACATGGTGTACAGGCGTGCCGACGGTAATATCGGGTGGGTCGATCCCGCCTCCGACAGCAAATCCTAGAAATTCCGGACGCGTTATGGCGACTGATCTTACCAGCCTTCTTGAAGGGGGCGTCATTCTTGATCCTGTGGCGGCCGACAGCCGTAAACAGGCCCTGACGCTTCTCAGCCAGGCTCTTGCAGCAAAGACGAAGCTGGACCAGCGCGACATCTTCGAAGCGGTGCTGGAACGCGAGCGTCTGGGCTCGACAGGCGTGGGCGAAGGCGTCGCCATTCCGCATGCCAGGATAGACAGGCTGAGCAAGCCGCTGGGCGGATTTGTACGTCTCGAATCCGGTGTCGATTTCGATGCTGTCGATGAACGCCCCTGCGACCTCATTTTCATGCTGATCGCCCCGGTGGGGTCTGGCGCCGACCATCTCCGGGCACTCGCTCAGGTCAGCCGCACCCTGCGCCAGCCAAGCGTTCGCGAGGCGCTCCGCCAGGCAAAGGACAAGGCCGAGATCCGCAAGATTCTCTGCCCGGAAGCTGCCAAGGCGTCGGCCGCCTGATCTCAGCGGCTAGACCGCGGGGTCGGCTAGCTACCAGAACCACAGACAGGACAGGCAGGATCACGCGGCAGGCCGATCTGGCGCGCAACACCGCCAAGACCATCGATAACACTGATCTTTCCCACAAGCGGTCGCCCGGCGCCTGTCAGAAGTTTCAGGGTCTCCAGCGCCATATGCGAAGCGACAACACCTGTGACAGGTCCGACCACGCCGACGTCCTCGCAGGCTTCTGCATCGGGCGGGGGCTCTGGTACAAAGCACTGATAGCAGGGCGCCTCCTGAACCACGCCGGACGCAAACACCGAGATCTGGCCTGACCAGCGTGTGGCCGCGCCGGATACGAGATAGCGCCCGCTGGCATGGGCAACGCGGTTAAGCTCAAAACGGGTTTCATAATTGTCGGTGGCATCGATAAGAATGTCGCCCGCCAGTTTATGCGCGACGTGCCAGCGATGAGGCTGCAGGCTCACCCGGCAATCGGGATTGGCGGCTCTTAGCCTGTCAGCCAGGACACCGACCTTTGCCTCGCCAATATCTGCTTCTGTGAACTGGATCTGCCGCTGCAGGTTCGACCGCTCCACGGTGTCGGCATCCCAGAGCTCGATCTCACCGACACCCGCTGCGGCAAGGTACATCGCGCACGGACCGCCAAGCGCCCCGGCCCCGATGATCGAAACCCTCGCGCCCAGCAGCTTCTGGACACCCGGCCCGCCAATCTCCTTGAGCAGGATGTGGCGCTTGTGACGGTCGAGCTGTTGCGGAGTAAGAACCATGCCCTCGCTTAGCAGGCCGGATACGGCTAAGGCTATGTGAAATGCAAATGTCCGACACCAAGACCCTGCCCGATACTGTCTACGCCGCGCCTGCCGAATGGGTGGCGCGCGGCGCCGGTGCGCAGGGCAATCTGTTCCTCACCGGCCGCGCTGGCACCGGCAAGACCACCATGCTTCGCCGCTTCCTCGCTGAGGCGGGCGAGAATACCGTGGTTCTGGCCCCGACGGGGGTTGCTGCAATGAATGCAGGCGGCCAGACGATCCATTCCTTCTTCAAATTCCCTCCGCGCCTCATCGAGGAAGCCGACATCAAACGGCTGCGCGGCGCCCGCCTTATCAAAGCGATCGAGACGATGATCATCGACGAGATTTCGATGGTGCGCGCCGACATGCTGGACGCCATCGACAAGAGCCTGCAGCTCAACCGGGGCAACAAGCGCCCCTTTGGCGGGGTCCGCATGATCCTGTCCGGCGACCTGCACCAGCTGCCGCCCGTCGCACGCGGCGAGGAAGCCGAAATCCTGAATGAACGCTATGGCGGGCATTACTTTTTCAATGCGCCCGCTTTCAAGCAGGCTGAATTCGCCCTCCTCGCGCTGAAACACGTCTTCCGCCAGGAGGATCCGCGTTTTCTTGCCCTGCTCGGCGCGATGCGTCAGGGACGGCTTGCTCCGACCGATGAGCGTCTTCTGCAGGAAGCTGTATCTGGCCGCTCTGCCGTTGAAGCGAGCGAGACGCATGTCGTGCTCACACCCAACAACGCCAATGCCTATCGCATTAATCAGGCGCGGCTCGCGGATCTGCCCGGCAAGCCGCACGAGTTTGAAGCGAATGTTCAGGGACAGTTCGACGAAAAATCCTTCCCGACCGAAGCCGATCTCGAACTCAAGAAAGGCGCCCGGGTCATGCTCATCAAGAATGACCCGGAAGGGCGTTGGGTAAATGGCTCTCTGGCGACTGTCGAAGGCTTCAAGGGCGACAATGTCTGGGTCGAACTCGACGGCCATATCCATGAGATCGAACCCGCTGCCTGGGAGAAATACAAATACACCCTGGACCCTGAAACGAAGAAGGTTTCCCGCGAAGTGGTCGGGACCTTCAAACAGGTGCCGCTGAGGCTGGCCTATGCGGTGACCATCCACAAGGCGCAGGGCCTGACACTGGACAAGGTCTTCATCGATTTCGACCGGGGCATGTTCGCCCATGGCCAGGCCTATGTCGCCTTCTCACGCGCCCGTAACCTGGAAGGCCTCGAGATTTCCCGGCCCCTTCGCCCGCGCGACATGGTCATCGACCGCAACGCCTTTGCATTTGGAAAGCTTGAAACGGTGGAGGAAACAGATGCCTATCTTCTCGCCCGATTTGCAAAGAGTGACGATGTCCTTCTCTAGACCGTTTTGCGCTGCCCTGCTCTTTCTCCCTCTCCTTCTCTGGAGCTGTACGACCATGCCGCCCCATGACCCCAACGCCCCCGCTCGCGCGACGATTGGTGAGCGAAACACCATGACGACACCAGCAGGCGCAACGCTGGTCTGGTACGAGCTGGAGGCTGAAGGAAGCGCGCAGGCGCCCGTCATCATGTTTCCCAGCGCCGGCCGGGAAGCAAGCGACTTCAATGAGCTTGCCCAGTGACGGGCGTGCGGATCGAGGGGCCGGTCACGCCTTGCTGCCGGCAAAACCCGATGAGATCGCCGATGCGATCCTGTCGTGGCTTGAGGGCCGTCCCTAGGCCAGACGGCGGATTTCCTCGCGCAGTCGCTCATCCTTGTCGGTGGCGATGGTCTCAAGCACACGGACGCGTTCGGTCAGGCGCTCTATATCCCGGCGCATCTCATCCAGCTTTGCCTGGCTCACCGCATCATCCTCGCGGCTCGCTTTGGTCTTGAGATAATTGTTGATCACGCCTGCCCCCACGCAGATGAGGACAATGACAACGACCATCGTAAATGGGCTGGTGATTTCCATGACGCGATCCTTTATTATCGTAATTCGATAATAAGCATGACAGGTCAGTAATTCAAGAAAAATCGCTCAGAGCGCCGCGTGAGCGCTAGCGCCCGGTGGAGCCGAAGCCACCCTCGCCGCGCATCGTCTCCGGCAGACTGTCGACCGGCTCCCAGGCAATCTGCGTCACCGGCGCAAGAACCATCTGACCAATCCGCTCCCCGCGAGCGATGCGGAACGTCTCATTGCCATGATTGATCAGGATGACCTTGAGCTCACCGCGATAGTCGCTGTCGATCGTACCCGGGCTGTTGAGACAGGTCAGGCCATGCTTGGCCGCCAGGCCGGAGCGCGGCCGCATCTGGATTTCGTAGCCCTCAGGTATGGCAACAGAGAGCCCGGTCGGCACCATGGTGCGCTCCCCGGGCTTCAGCTCGAAGGCTTCACCCTCAGCATAGGCCGCGCGCACATCCATGCCCGCAGCGCCTTCGGTCTCATATTTCGGAAACGGCAGCCCCTCAAAATGGGGCAGGGTTTTCACGGCGACTTTGATCTCTTGCATGAGGCGCAAAGCGCCGGAGTCGCCCCCGGCTGTCAACTTGAAAAACGATCAGATCGCGTAGGCAACGATGTCGCTCTGTCCGGCCGGCGCAGGCTGTGCCTCAGAACTGGTGTTCTGCAGGGCCGGATCAGGCAGCGCTTCATCTGTATCGGCTTCTGCCGAGGCCTGCATGTTCGCAAACACATACAGGCTCGCCAGCATGACGGCGATGAGGGTGAAATAGCCGATAATAAGCTTCATGTCGGGTCCGGTTTGCTCAGCCTTCAGTCTACTCGCGCAATCACGAATAATTTCTTATCACGCGACATGGCTAACCGGAGTCAACGCTTTTCGTTCCCTGCGTGCGCAGTTCGCTGACTTTTTTCCGGTAGCCGGTTTAGAGGCTGATTACAGGGTAGAAAAAAGACAGTTTTGCAGCAGGAACGCGTTTATTCTGCAGCGACACGTGGCTTGCCGGAGTCTACGAAATAGTCTGCCACGCGCTCGGCAAGCTGGCGGGCGACCAGCAGCTTGCCCATACGGGGCCAGCGCTCAACGCCTGTAGCGGTGACGAGCGCAATCTCATTATCGCTGCCGCCCATGACATCGCCGGAGACGTCATTGGCGACGATCCAGTCACAACCCTTGCGCTCGCGCTTGAGGGCCGCATTTTCTTCTACCGAGTCCGTTTCCGCTGCAAAGCCGATAACAAGCTCAGGCCGTCCCTCTGTCATTCGGGAAATCGTGGCCAGTATGTCGGGATTTTCCGAGAGCGACAGCGTAGGTGGCCCCTTGCCCTCTTCCTTCAGCTTCAATTTCCGGTCCGCCCGCGTCGCCGGACGCCAGTCTGCAACAGCAGCGACAGAGACGAACACATCAGCCGGCAAGGCGGCCTCACACGCCGCCATCATTTGACGAGCTGTCTCCACCTGGACCAGATCGACACCGCGCGGCGGCGCGAGCGACACAGGGCCGGAGACCAGCGTCACCCGTGCGCCGAGATCTGCAAGCGCGCCAGCGATGGCATAGCCCTGCTTGCCCGAGGAATGATTGGAGAGATAGCGCACCGGGTCCATCGGTTCGCGTGTCGGCCCGGCCGTCAGCAGGACATGCCGGCCCTCCAGAGGTTTCGGGCCGGTCAGCCGCGCAAGACTCGCCTCGACGCGGTCTGCGATCACCTCGACCTCCGGCAGGCGGCCCGGCCCGAACTCGCCGCAGGCCATGGCGCCGGTATCGGGCTCCATCACATCGACGCCGTCCGCACGCAGGGTCGCAACATTGCGCGCCGTTGCAGCGTGTTCCCACATACGCACATTCATGGCGGGCACCATAAGGACAGGCTTGTCCGTTGCCATAAGCGTGGTGGAGGCCAGATCATTTGCATGTCCGCCAGATGCCTTGGCGAGCAGGTCAGCGGTCGCAGGACAGACCACGACAAGGTCCGCCGAGCGCGACAGCTCGATATGGCCCATCTCTGCTTCGTCATCGAGGCTGAAGAGGTCGCTATAGCATTTATCGCCGGAAAGCGCGGAAACAGACAGCGGGGTGACGAACTCCGCCCCGCCCTTGGTCAGGATGCATCGGCTGGAAATGCCGCGCTTTGCCAGCGTACGGATAAGTTCCAGCGATTTGTAGGCGGCGATGCCGCCGCCGATAATGAGAAGGATACGCTTGCTGCTCATGACAGGGTGTCCGGTTGCCCGGCCTCTCCCTAACACAAATTTGGTTTATAAATCGACGCCGGGCCTGTGAGAGGTTCACCTGTCGCCCTGCGTCTGCCTAGTAGCGCTGCAGCGGACCAACACGGACACGCGGCGTCGCCCGGCCTGTACGGACGCGGTGATAGCTCGCAAGTGCCTCCAGCCCGGTATCATACACAGCCCGGTCAATTGCATCGGCCTCGCAGCGCTGGCTTGCCCAGCGGGCGATGGAGCTGCGATTGACGTCACAGGCCTCATCGGCCGCGCGCTCGATACGGGAATAAAGAACTTCGACACGCTCGCCACCAACCGGCGTCAGGTCACGGAAGCAGACCTCATAGCGCGCTCGTCCCTGCCGGTCGTCACGCAGTTTCGTGATGTCCTGCTGACAGTAACCGGAGCTGCGGGCAACGACCGGCGCATAATCCGTCTCATAGCCGTAGCTGGACTCGTCCGCATACGCATATTCATCCTCATAGGCATAATCATAGGACCCGGCCGGCACCGTATAGGAGGTCGGTGCAGAATAGGTCGTGACCCGCCGGTCCGACCTGTAGGTCGTGGCGCCGCATCCGGTATAGGTGCGCGTCGAGACCGGCGCCGACTGATAGCTGCAGGGCCGCGCGGCGCCATATGTATAGGTACCACTGCCGCGATAGACGGTGACATCGCTGCCATGGCGCACGGGCTGGTGCGCTGTGTAGGCCGTGGTGGGATAATAATCGCGCCCATAATAGCGGTCAGACGCCCACCACTCGAAACCATAGCTCGTTGCCGCCCCGTCCGCATGGCGCACCGGATAGGCGTGAGAATAGCTGTAAGGACTGGCGTCATGCGCATAGGCGCCTGGATGGCGGCTCACCTGCGAACTGGTATAGCTATCGACATAGGCGCTTGAGGTGTATTGGCCCGCAGAGGCCGGGTGCCCGCGGGCCTGACGCTCAACCCGGATGATCCTTGTGGCCGCCCCGGAAGAGGTTTCGCAGGTCTGCGTATAGGTTCCGCCGCTCAGTTCCGAACAGCCATAAGCCTGCGCCGAGGCGGCTGGAATGGCGGGCAGAAAAAGGGCGGCGGCAAGGGCTGTAATATACTTCATGAGCGGCTCTCCGGGGGAAGCGTGAGCAGGTTGTTTCGGTTAATCCGCAATTAACCTAACACGAACGCCGCGAGCGCCCAGCTCATTCTCGTGCTACGCGAACTGAGAGATGGTCAGTCCGGCAATTGCCGCAAGGCTTATGGCAAGGCCGAACCACGCCCACCAGGGCGGCCCTGCCGGGGTTGTATCGGCCGCTTCGCGGACGCGATCCCTTTCCAGAAAGTCTTCAAAGGCATCCATGACATCAGGCAGCCGTTTTAGCCGTTCGGTCACCTCACGGGTCTGGCGCGCAGCCAGCTTCGCTGCGCCAGAAGGCCCGAAATTCTGTGCAATCCAGCCCTTCACGATGGGTTCGGCGGCTTTCCAGATATCGTGTTTCGGATCGATGGAGCGGGCGACCCCCTCGACCTGAACCATCGTCTTCTGGAGGAGGACCAGCTCCGGCCTCAGACGCATCCCGAACGTGCGCGTATAGTCCATGAGCTGCAGCAGGATGCGCCCCATATAGACATCCTCGGCCGGCTTGCCGTGGATGGGCTCGCCAATGGATCTCAGCGCCTGCGCAAACTCCCCGACGGACTGGTTTGCAGGGACATAGCCTGCCTCGAAATGAACCTCGGCCACGCGCTGATAGTCGCGGCGGATAAAGCCCCACAGTATTTCCGCAAGAAAGCGACGTTCATTAAGGCCGATCCGTCCGATCAGGCCAAAATCAACAAGGCCCACCTCATTGTCCGGCAGGATGAGTATATTGCCTTCATGCATGTCCGCATGGAAAACGCCGTGTCCGATGGCATGGGAGAGGAAGCCGCGGGTGATCTTGTTGGCGAGCTCAACCCGTTCCAGCCCGGGCTGGTCGAGGGCCTCGGGGCGGGTCAGCGGGATCCCCTCCACCCAGTCCATGGTGAGCACACGCTGTGCCGTGCGGTCCCAGTCCACGGCGGGCACGCGGAACCAGTCTTCCTGCTCCGAGATCGCCCGCATCTGGTCGGCCCCGCCGGCCTCAAGACGGAAATCGAGTTCCTTCTCCATTGAGGTCGCGACCGTCTCGGTGAATTTGACCGGCTCCAGCCTGCGGCTCTCGACCGAGGCACGCTCGACCGTGCGCGCGGCGCGGCGGATGGCGCGTAGCTCATGGTAGATCATGGCTTCCACACCTGGGCGGAGGATCTTGACCGCTTTCGGCCCGTCTGAGGTCTCCAGCCTGTGGACCTGCGCGAGCGAGGCTGCCGCGACAGGCTCACCGAGGCCAGCAAACAGGCTTTCGGCCTGTTCCTCGCCAAACTCACTGGCGAGGATTCTGTGGACGGCGTCCATGCTGAAGGGGTCCAGCTTGTCCTTCAGGCGTGAAAGATCCTGAGCCGTTTCAGCCCCGAAGACATCCGGCCGCGTCGCCAGGAACTGGCCGAGCTTGATATAGGCAGGCCCCAGCTTTTCTAGCGCAGTGGCGAGACGCTCGCCCGGGCGGCCGGTTGCGCGGCCACCGAACAGGCGCAGCACCCGCCCCGCCATGCGCGCCGGTAGCGGCAGACGTGTCTGATATTCGCCGGGCAGGATCACGTCGTGGCGCACCAGGGCGGTGCCTGCCCGCATCAGCCGGCCATAGTCAGCAAGCGCTTTCAGCAATGAAAGTCTCCAGTCTTCGGGAACGGCTTCAATGCATCGGCGTTTTGATCGCCACAACAAGGAGATGACAGATGGCTGACAACGCCCAATCCAACAATGGTTTTCTCTACTTTCTTGTAGGCGCCCTTCTCGTGGCCGTCATCGGCTTCGGCATCTGGTATTTCGCCGGCCAGCCGAGCAGCGCAGCTGGCGGTGACGCTGACCTTTCGATCTCGGTCAGCGAGGACGGCGTGGCCGTCGATACGCCCGACGAGTAGTCCCCTCAAGCCGCCCATCCAAAATGAAGCGCGGCAATACCGCCTGAGAAATTTGTAACGGACACGGCCGCGAAACCGGCCGTGTCCAGTTCTTTTCTGAACGCTTCCTGTTTCGGAAAGCGCCGGATGGATTCGACCAGATACTGATAGGACTCGCGATCGGAAGCGATCACCTCTCCCAGCCTAGGAATGACGCTGAAACTGTAGGCGTCATATAGCTTTTGAAACGCTGGCGCGGTCATATGGCTGAATTCAAGCACGGCGAGACGCCCACCAGGTTTCAGCACGCGGCGAAACTCTGAAAGGGCCGCCGCCCGGTCGGCTACGTTCCGGATGCCGAAAGCAATGGACAGCGCGTCGAACGTCTTGTCTTCGAAAGGCAGGGCCTGCGCATCGCCGCACACCCAGTCGAGGCGCCCTTCATAGGCGGCCATGTCGCGGCGGGCGCGCCCGGCATTCAGCATCGCCTCATTGATGTCGCAGACCGTCGCCTGCGCCTGCGAATCGCGCCTGCGACGGCGGCCTGCCCTGTCAGCGCGATCGATAAACGCCTTGGCGAGGTCGCCCGTGCCGCCTGCCACGTCCAGCAGGTGTTCGCCCGCCTGCGGGTTCAGCTTGGCAATCGTGTCGTGCTTCCAGAGCCGGTGCACCCCGGCCGACATGAGGTCGTTCATCAGGTCATAGCGACCCGCCACCGACTGGAAGACGCCCTTCACGCGGGACACCTTCTCTTCGGGAGAGACCTCTTCAAAGCCGAAGCTTACGGTCTTGTCTGTCTTGATTTCATCAGTCATGCGCGGCGACCATAGTGGTAGCTCTCGTGAAACGCTATATCGCCTTTCCATGCCAGAATTGCCTGAAGTCGAGACAGTTCGCCGCGGCCTTGCCCCCGTCATGGATGGCAGGCGCATCCTGTCGGTCGAACTGCGCCGGCCTGATCTTCGCTTTCCGTTCGCCACCGATTTCGTGGAGCGCACTGTGGACAAGCGGATCGAACGGCTGAGCCGGCGCGCTAAATACCTGGTGGCCCAGCTGAACACCGGTGATGCACTCATCATGCACCTTGGAATGTCGGGACGGTTCACCATTACAGGGGGCGGACGGCCCGGAAATTTCCACCATGAAACCGGGCCCGATACCAAACATGATCACGTCGTCTTCACGATGGAAGGCGGTGAGACGGTCACCTATAACGACCCTCGCCGCTTCGGCTTCATGGAGATCTGGCCCCTCTCCCAGCTCGATGTCTATCCGCGTCTTGCGGGCTTTGGGCCTGAGCCACTTTCCAACGAATTTTCCCATGCCTGGCTGAATGAGGCGCTGGCGAACAAGTCGGGCCCGATAAAATCGGTCCTCCTCGACCAGCGCGTCATTGCCGGTCTTGGCAACATCTATGTGTGCGAGGCGCTCTGGCGCGCGGGCATCAGCCCCAGGCGCAAAGCTTCGACAGTCTCCGGCGCACGGGCTGGCCGCCTTGCGATCGCGATCAATGATGTGATCCGTGAGGCTATCGCAGCAGGCGGCTCGTCCATCTCGGACTTCAAAGCCGCCAGCGGAGAGCTAGGATATTTCCAGCACAGTTTCGCCGTCTATGACCGCGAAGGCGAGCCTTGCCGGCATTGCGGCGCCCCGATCCGGCGCATTGTCCAGTCGGGGCGCTCAAGCTTCTATTGCGGCGCCTGTCAGCGCTAGGCGAACGGCCTAGCCAAGCGCGGCTTCGTAGATTTTCTCGTAATCGGCCTGTGTCGCCGGTTTGGCATTGCCGCGGTGCGCGAGGTCCGCCAACGCATATTCGACCACGCCCGGACCGTCGGAAGCGTCGAGACCGATTTCCTTCAGCGTTGTGGGGATGCCGATATCTTCGTTCAGCTTCTCGATCGCCTCGCCAAGATCAGCGCCGGGCTTGAGGCCCATCGCAAAGCGCAGCCGCTCATATTTGCCATCCGCCGAACCGTCATTGAAACGAAGCAGGTGCGGCAGGAAGATCGCGTTCAGCGTGCCGTGGTGAAGCTTCTTGTCATGCAGACGGCCTGCCGCATGCGACAGTGCGTGGACGGAGCCAAGCCCCTTCACAAAGGCAAGCGCGCCTTCATAGGAGGCCATCATCATGTTCCAGCGCGCTTCCTTGTCACTGCCGTCCCGTACCGCGCGGCGCAGCCAGCCATCGCCAACAGCCCGGGTGAGGCCGTCATAGCCGATGCCTTCGGCTGGCGGGTTGGAGGCAGGTACAAGAATGGCTTCGATACAGTGGGTTACCGCATCCATGCCAGTTGCGGCCGTCATCATCTTCGGCAGGCCGAGTGTCAGATCCGGATCGCAGATCGCGACGGGCGGGATCAGGTTCGGGGACGCAAAGGTTTCCTTGCGGCCATTGTTCAGCGTGGTGATCATGCCGACCGAGACTTCAGAACCGGTACCTGCCGTGGTCGGAATGGCGATCAGCGGCGGAAGCTTGCCGATATGTTTTGAGCCACCCGACATGGCCGCATATTTTTCCAGCGGACCGCCATGAGATGCCAGCAGGCCCACGGCCTTCGAAAGGTCCATGGAAGAGCCGCCGCCAAGCGCGATGATGCCATCCGCGCCTGCGGACTTGTAAAGCTCGGTGACCTCAATGGCCTGATCTTCGGTCGGGTTGGCCACCGTGTCAGAGAAAATCCCGCCCGGCTCACCGCCAAGCGCGCCCAGAACCGTATCCAGAAGACCGGCCGCCTTGATACCTGGATCAGTAATGATGAAGGGTTTGGAGACCCCGTTTCCTTTGAGCACGCCCGGCAGCTTCTGGATGGCCCCGTGGTCGAAGATACAGGTGTTGAGAAAAGTCATTACTGGCATGGCGGTCGCTCCCGGTCAGTGTCTCATTCGTAAGATTGCCCGCAACTGGTAGGACGGAGAGGCGCCGTCGTGCAAGCACAAGTCTCGCGGCAAACTGCCCATGTGCCCCCCGAAAGCGTCGAGGCCCCGTCCCAACTGGTGCAACCTGTTGACTTGCCGCCGCCTCTCGGGCCCGTTGAAGCAAGTGCATCCACGCAAGGACCAGACCCCGACGTGACCGACCCGATCCTTTCCGTCCGCGACCTTAAAATCGACTTCGACACGCCGGACGGAACTGTCCATGCGGTGAAAGGCACAAGCTTTGATGTCGCGCCCGGCGAATGTCTCGGGATCGTGGGCGAATCCGGGTCCGGCAAGAGCCAGTCCGCACTGGCTGCGATGGGCCTCATTGCGGAAAATGGCGCCGTGTCGGGATCGATCCGGTTTCAGGGCACTGAAATGGTTGGCGCAAAAGCCAGCACCCTGCGCAAGATCCGCGGCGCGCAGATGTCGATGATCTTTCAGGACCCTCTGACCTCACTTACGCCGCACCTCACTGTCGGCGCGCAGATGCGCGAAGTGCTGGCGCTGCACGAAAACATGAAAGGCGAGGCTGCCACAAAACGCTGCGCCGACTGGCTCGAACAGGTCCGCATTCCTGAAGCCCGCCGCCGCCTCGACCAGTTTCCGCATGAGCTGTCGGGCGGCATGCGCCAGCGCGTGATGGTCGCCATCGCCATGCTCTGCAATCCAAAACTTCTGCTGGCCGATGAGCCGACCACGGCGCTCGACGTGACGGTTCAGGCGCAGGTTCTCGACCTTATGTATGATCTGAAGAAGGATACCGGCACCGGCATCGTCCTTATCACGCACGATATGGGCGTCGTGGCGCGCATGTGCGACCGGGTCATCGTCATGCGCCATGGCGAAATCGTCGAACGCGGCACCAGCGATGACATCTTCTACCGCCCGCAGCACGACTATACGAAGATGCTTCTCAATGCCGTGCCCCGTATTGACCAGCCCAACCGCGAAGGCCGGCCAAAACTGGGGGAGCCTCCAGCTGAAACCTCAGAGCCCATCGTCAAGGCACGCGATGTGAAGGTCCAGTTTCCGGTCAATGTCGGCGGCGGTCTCTTTGGCCGAACGAAGATGCTGAAGGCAGTTGATGGCGTTTCCTTCGACCTTCGCGCGGGCGAAACCCTCGGCGTGGTGGGCGAGTCCGGGTGCGGCAAGTCCACACTGGCCCGCGCCGTACTGAAGCTCGTTCCTCAATCTGCCGGCACAGTCGCCTGGATGGGCCGCGACATCACACAGGCCGGCCGCAAGGAAATGAACAGCCTGCGCGAAGACCTGCAGATCGTTTTTCAGGACCCGCTCGCCTCTCTCGACCCGCGCATGACGATCGGTCAGTCCATCGCCGAACCGCTGACGGTACACAAATCCCACCTGTCAAAGTCAGAGCGCGAGAAGATGGTGCGGGACTTCCTGCCCCGCGTGGGGCTGGAGCCGCATCTCATCAATCGCTACCCGCATGAATTGTCAGGCGGCCAGAACCAGCGTGTCGGAATTGCCCGGGCGATGATCCTGCGCCCGAAACTTCTGATCTGCGACGAGGCCGTTTCCGCGCTCGACGTTTCGGTGCAGGCGCAGGTCGTCGACCTGTTGATCGAGCTGCAGAAGGAATTCGGCCTCGCCATGATCTTCATCAGCCACGACCTCTCTGTGGTGCGCGAGATCAGCCACCGGGTCATGGTGCTCTATCTTGGCAAAGTGGTCGAAGTGGCTGGCCGGAACGCCATCTACGAAGACGCCCGTCACCCGTATACCAAAGCGCTCATCTCCGCCGTTCCCACGCCGGACCCGGCGTTCGAGCGGGGCAAGGACCGGATCAAGCTGCGCGGCGACCTGCCTTCGCCGCTCGACAGCCGCGCACCGCTTCGCTTCATGAAGTCGGCACTTATCGACGACCCGGATGCCGAGCAGTACAATCCGCAACTGATCGAGGTGACGCCCGGCCACCTTGTGGCCGAGCATGATCCCTATCAGGGCGTCGAAGGCCTTTATGCGGCAAAGACGAAAGCAGCCTGAGCCACCCTCAACCGGCGCCGCTCACCTGCTGCTCACCTGTTATTTCGGCCAGTGCGACCGGCATTGGCGCAGGGTGACTGATGAGAAAGCCCTGAAATTCAAGGCAATTGGCCTCCAAGAGGCGAAGCGCCTGCGCTTCGGTCTCAACACCCTCGGCAACCACCGGGATGGAGAGACTTTGACCCAGGCGCAGAATAGCGTCCACGATAGCAAACGCCTTTTCATCCGTGTCCATGGCCATGACAAACGACCTGTCGATCTTGATCCTGTCAAAAGGAAGCTGCTGGACAAAGCGCATGGATGAATAGCCGGTGCCGAAATCGTCAAGCGCGATCTGAACTCCGAGCTTCTTGAATTTTTCAAGCAGGCTGGCGGCCACATGGATGTTGTGAATGATCGCCGTCTCAGTGATCTCCAGTTCCAGCCGGTGCGGCTCCAGCCCTGAGCTTCGAAGCGCTTCGCGGACATCACCATAGAGGTTCGGGTCGAGGAACTGGCGGGCCGACAGGTTTACAGACACGCCAAGATGAGTTTCCCAGCCAGCGGCCGCCTTGCACGCCTCCATGATACACCAGCGCCCGATATCGTTGACCACCATGCTCTGCTCGGCAACGTCGATGAAATCATTAGGCATGACCAGGCCGTGTCCCGGACGTTCCCAGCGGATCAGCGCCTCATAGGCGAGAACCTTACGCGTCGCCGCGCAAACTTTGGGCTGGTAGTACAGGACGAACTCATCATTTTCGACCGCTTTGGAGAGCGCGATTTCCACATTCCGCCGGGCCTCAAAGCGCTCGTGCAGGTCCTCGTCGTACACGCGCGCCCGGCGCCGGCCATCAGCCTTGGCTGCATAGAGCGCCCGATCTGCAGACTTCAGAAGTTCGCTTATATCCGAGGCCTCTGCGCCGATAATACAGGCACCTGCACTTGCACTCGAGCGGATAGCCAGACCCTCATGCAGAACAGGCTGGGAAAGGGCTTCCACGCACTCGCCAGCGAACGCCTCAACGTCTGCAGCCGGAATACTGCGCCCGGTCAGCACGGCGAATTCATCCCCACCGAGACGCGCGGCAAGGCCGTCCTTGGGCACCAGCTGGCCCAGCCGCTTTGCGGTCTCTATGATCACTGTGTCACCCGCGCTGTGCCCGAACTGATCATTGACGCCTTTGAACTCATCCAGATCCAGAAGGATGACGGCTGTGTGGGCGCCCGTCCCCGCGTCGATCATCGCAATAAGTTCGCGCTGGAAGGCTTCGCGATTGGCGAGCCCGCTCAGCTGGTCGCTGAAAGCAAGCGCGCGAATCTCGGCGTCGCGGCGCATACGTTCACGCTGATCGCTGATCGCGTAGATGGTAAAACCGTCGTCCCTGTGGGTGAGATCGCGTGTGCGCACCACAACCGGAATGGAAAGCCCCTCGCTATTGGTGAGGGAGGTTTCAATGTAGCGTGGACTGCCGGAAAGGGTCGTATTCAGACCCGCAAGAGGGCGCGCCGGCCGGCCGAGAAGCTCGCTGCGTTGTGCGCCGAGAAGGTTTTCGGCAGATTTGTTGACTTCGACCACCCGGCCCTCGGCATCTGCGATGACGATCCCTTCCGAAGCGGAATCGGCCAGCATGCCGATGCGCCGGTTTTCCTGAATGCGCAGGCGCGACACCTTCCTGTCCAGCCCCGCCCCCATCATCGTCGCGACGAGAACCAGCACCACGCCTGCAATGAGAAAGGTGGTGAGGTCACCCCGGCTAAGCGTCCAGCCAACCTCGGCAAGGCCGCGGATGGGAAAGACCTCCATGGACGCCATGCCGATGAAATGAACGCTCGCCACAGCAAGAAGCGTGAAGACCACGCCCCACAGATTACGCCATCTCTTTGTCGTGCTGATCCCGACCATATAGGTGAGGCCAAAAAATACCGCGCATAAGCCTACGGCTGCGACGACATAGCCGGAATCATATTCCATGAGCGCCGAGGCGCGCAGCGAGCTTTGCCCATAGAAATGCATCGTGACGAGCGTGAGCGTCGCCAGAAAGGCGCACAGCGCACGTCGCAGTGGCCCAAACCCGGTGATCAGGACCTGCGAGACCGCCACGAAACCGGCAATCGCCACCAGCGCCGACAGGACTGTGACCGTTCCATCATAGGCCACCTCGAAGCCCGGGTGATAGCCAAGCATAGCGACAAAGTGTGTCCCCCACACCCCGAGCCCCGTCACCATCCCGGAGGCGGCCGCCCAGAGCCGACGGTCGCGCTCGGCTGTGCTGTCCAGTCCGCGATGAAACACGACGAGCGCGCACACCGCGCCCAGCGTGCAGACAAACACCGCCATCAACACATAGAAAAGACCGTGATCTTCCTGAATACAGGAAAGAACCTGATACATTTACTCACCCGGCAATTTCGACAGGACGCCCTGGCTGGACGCCTAACTTCGCGTGCATGGCAGATGTCCCATTCGGGACGCAAGGCAATGCCAGCGCGTCATTTATGTGCTGCAAACCCCCACCAAACCTGAACGGCGCCTAGGCCTTTGAGACAATTTCGTGGATGGCCTTGAGCCGGGCGAGCAGTGGCTCAGCGCTCTGCAGGTCCAGACAGCTTGGCCCGTCGCAAAGCGCCTTGTCAGGCTCTTCATGGAATTCGAGGAAGACCCCGTCGGCGCCCGCCGCAATGGCAGACTGCGCAATGATGGAAACCCCCTCGCGGCGCCCGCCCGTCGATCCGCCCGAGGTGCGGGGGTCTGCGCCCGGCAGCTGGACGGCGTGGGTCGCATCGATCGTCACCGGCACATCGAGGTCCTTCATTGCCGGGATGCCAAGCATGTCGACGACAAGGTTATTATATCCAAAGCTCGCGCCCCGCTCACAGAGAATGGTCGGGTTGCGTTTGTCACCTGTCACTTCGGCGACCTTGGTGACGATGTTCTTGCAATCCCACGGCGCCAGGAACTGGGCTTTTTTGACATGCAGCCAACCGCCGCGCGCAATGACGGCCTCTGCGCCGGCAACGACAAGATCGGTCTGACGGCAGAGGAAAGCCGGCACCTGGACGATCTCCGCGACCTCAGCAACCGGAGCCGCCTGCTCAGGCGTGTGATAGTCGGTTACCACGGGCACGCCAAACTCTGCCTTGACGTCAGCCAGAATGCGAAGCCCTTCCTCAAGGCCGGGGCCGCGATAGGAATTGATCGAGGAGCGGTTCGCCTTGTCGAAGCTCGCCTTGAAGACATAGGGCAGGCCGAGACGATCACAGACGGTCTTTAGGTGCTCGCAGATGCGCATCGCGAGATCGCGGCTCTCCAGAACATTCAAGCCCGCCATCACCGTCAGTGGATGGCCCGTGCCTATCGTTATGTCATGACCGGCACCGGAAAGGGTAAGGCTCTTCATCTCGCAACTCCTCGATGACTGGGATCGCGCTTAAACAATGGGGAAAATACAGGCAAGCCATGAGCGCCGTTCTAGCCGCTTGCCCTGCCCCGATCCCCTCAATAGGGTGCGCCGCGTTTGCCACCGGACTTGAAAACCATGAGCGATAAGCTGCCGATAAGCCTTGATGATGTAAAAGACGCCGCCCGCCTGCTGGAGGGACAGATCGAGCACACGCCGATGCGCCTGTCCAAGACGCTGAGCGCAATTACCGGGGCGGAAGTCTGGGTGAAGTTCGAAAACCAGCAATTCACCGCCGCCTTCAAGGAACGCGGCGCGCTGAACAAGCTCGCCCGCCTCAGTGATGAGGAAAAGGAGGCAGGCGTTATCGCAGCCTCTGCCGGCAACCATGCGCAGGGGGTCGCCTATCATGGCCGCCGGCTCGGCATTCCGGTGACGATTGCGATGCCGACCACGACCCCTTTCAACAAGGTGCAGCACACCCGCGACTTCGGGGCACGGGTCCTTCTCGAAGGCCAGACCTTCGACGAGGCCAAGGCTTTCGCCGAGAAGGTGCGCGAGCGCGAAGGCCTGACCTGGATTCACCCGTTTGACGATCCGCTGATCATGGCTGGGCAGGGCACCGCCGCGCTGGAAATGTTGGAAGAGGGCCCCGACTTCGACACGCTCGTCGTGCCGATTGGCGGGGGTGGGCTCATTTCAGGTATGGCAACCGTTGCCAAGGCGCTGCGCCCGGACATGAAGGTAATCGGTGTGCAGGCATCGATGTATCCCGGCATGCTGGCGGTCCTTGAGGGCCGTGAAGCGGAAAGCGGCGGCGCCTCAATTGCTGAAGGCATATCGGTGAAGACGCCGGGCAACCTGACCCGCAAGGTGGTCAAGGCGCTGGTCGATGAGATCGTGCTGGTCGAGGAAGCACATATCGAACGGGCGATCACCCTGTTCGCGGATGTCGAGAAGACAATTGCCGAAGGCGCCGGCGCGGCCGGGCTTGCCGCACTGCTGGCCCATCCGGAGAAATTCGCCGGGCGGCGGGTCGGCCTTATCCTGTGCGGCGGCAATATCGACACGCGCCTGCTCGCCTCTGTCCTGACCCGCGCGCTGGTGCGTGAAAAGCGGCTTGCCCGCATCCGGATCATCGGGGACGACCGGCCGGGCCTGCTGGCGCTGGTCTCCAAGATCATCGGCGACAATGGTGCCAATATCATGGAGGTGGCGCACAACCGGATCGCGCTCGACGTGCCGGCCAAGGGCGCCGAATTCGACATCCTCATGGAAACCCGCGACGCCCAGCACACCCAGGACATTATCGATGCCCTGTCACGCGCAGGTTACCCACCCCGCCAGAACTGACATACAGCTGGTGCCGGACCGAACACGCCGCAGGTGACAGGCAGGCAAAGCTTGCCTAAGCTCTTATGATGAAACCGATAAACTGCCCGCCATGGAGATGACATCATGTTGAAACCCCTGACCGGCCTGTTCTGCGCAGTCCTGCTGACCGCGTGCAACGCGCAGGATCAGAGCTTCGATGAATTCTTCCCCTGGGACCCGGACGCGCCAAACGTTCAGGAAACCGATAGCGGCCTGCAATATGTGGTGCTGGAAGAAGGCCCTGAGGATGGGGCATCTCCGGGCATCGATTCCACCGTTCAGGTCTTCTATGAAGGCCGCCTGACGGACGGCACGACCTTTGACGGGACTTTCGATGAAGGCCGCCCGGCCATCTTCGGTGTGGGACAGGTTATACCGGGGTGGACGCAAGGCCTCCAGCTGATGTCGGAGGGCGACGAATACGTCTTCTACATTCCCTCCGAGCTGGCCTATGGCCAGTCTCCGCGCCCCGGCGGCATCATCAAGCCCGGCGATGACCTCATCTTCCGTGTGGCGCTTGAAAAGGTCTTCACCCCCAAACCTGCCGACGAAGAGGCATGGGACAAGTATACACCCTGGGACTCCGCCAATCCAGACGTCCAGTCGACCGAGTCCGGGCTCGAATATGTGGTTCTTGAAAGCGGCGCTGAGAACGGAATCAGTCCCGCGCCGGAAGACTCCGTGGTGGTTTTCTATGAAGGCCGTTTTGCCGAAGACGGGGAAGTCTTCGACAGCGCCTATCAGCGCGGCCAGCCGATCATTTTCCAGACAAATGGCGTCATTCCCGGCTGGCAGGAGGCGCTGTCCATGATGAAGCCGGGGGATCGCTGGCTGATCCATATTCCCTCTGGAATCGCCTATGGCGAGCGGGGCTATCCGGGGGCAATCCCGCCCAATGCGGACCTGAATTTTGAGGTCGAATTGATCGATGTTCTGCCAACGGAATAAATCTTGCTTGGCATGACGCGTTTAGATGGTGAGGGGGTCGCTATGGCTCATTCGGAACGCGGGCTCAGCCAGCTCGCCAGCTTTGTAACCGCTCTGGCAGCCTCCGTGGCCGTCCTCACTGCATGCCAGACGCCGGCGCCAGCGTCCCAGAGCGATACAGGGGCCTCAGTCCAGCAGACATCGGCAGACCTGGATGCCAAGCGAGAAGCGAAAGCGAACGCGCCCTGCCCGGACTATGGCCGCGGCTCCAGCAACTTCGAGCCCCCCTTCCCTACAGGCTGCGCGGGTCTTCAGACCAGTGAGAGCGGCATTCGCTGGATAGAGATCGCAGCCGGACCGGAAGACCGCGAGTCCCCGCTGGACGGCGCAACGGTGATCGTGGCCTATGAAGGCTATCTCGCCGCAACAGGCGCCAAATTCGACAGTTCATATGACCGGGGTGAGGCCGCCGTCTTTGTTATCGACCAGGTCATAGAAGGCTGGACAGAGATCCTGAAGAAGATGACGCCTGGAGATGAGTGGCTCGTCTATATTCCGGCTGAGCTTGCCTATGGCGATACCTCGCCGACCACAGCCATTCCCGCCAGTTCCGACCTCGTCTTCAAGATCCGGCTCGATGGATTCCTCAATGCTGAAGAGGTCGCAAACCTGCCGCCGCCTGCTGGCGTCTCGCCCGCGCTATGGGATGACTTTCTTCCCTGGGACCGGCAGCGCGAAGGGATCCAGCGGGAACCCTCGGGCCTGACTTATTTCAAGATCGAGGACGGCGGCACCGCAGGGATGCATCCCCGCGCCGACGATCTTGTCGCAATCGACTATGAGGCCCGTGTGGCTGAGACAGGCGCGCTCGTGGCGTCGACCTGGGGCGCGCAGGCCCCGCTCGTTGCCCCCGCTGGCGACCTCATTCCCGGCTTTGCGCAGCTGCTCAGCCTGATGAAGGAAGGCGACGTCTTCATCGGCCATCTACCAGCCGCCATCGCTTATGGCGACGCCGGTCTTGACGAGGTCGTGCCTTCGGACGCGGACCTTGTCTATGTGGTCAACCTGATCGCCATAAATCCGGAAGTCGCAGAAGGCCAATAGACCAGCGCCGAAGGCCCTGAGCTCTTATACCAATCAAGTCGGTTGAAACTTTCCCTCTCGCCGCCGTCGCTCATCAATGTGACCCCGCCACGGCGATGATCGGTCATAATTTATCGAAACATGGAACGAGGAGAACCGGCGTGATGCCGGCCTTTAAGAGGTGTGCGCGAAGTATTTATTATTGCGTCGCCCAAAACATTTGCCCCCTAGCGGATCAAAATACAGCAGATTTCGAGCCATTTGGACACGAAACAGGGAAAATCGTGCAAATTCACTGATAAAAAATAATCGAAAACTAAAAAATATCTCTATATTTCAGAATACTAAAAGAGAACTACCGCTTCATATATCAGGGAATTAGATATGGTTAGCAGGGAAATTTATGCCCAAAAGGAGCGAATTTAATTACCCTGATTGATTGTGTTAGGCTTCATTTTAGTTTCGCAGCTTTACCCCTTATTCCCAAACATAGCGTCAACTAGGTCGCCGAAGTTCTCTAGCTGCTGGAAATCCGCTTTTGTCAGCCGGCGGAGGCTTGGCCGCTCAGCCTTAATCCCCGAGCTATTGGCGCGGGTGTGCCGAACCGCTTTTTCGCCCAGATCCGGTAGAGGTTGTCCCGGGACTGCTCCTTTCCAGAGAAAACGGTCGAAGACGAGGTTATCGGGGTCGAACCAGATCCAGATAACGCAGCCGGATGGTTTGCGGCAGGGGGCAGTCTGGACACTAACCTCCCTGGTCTTCGCTGTTCTGTGAGACGACTTCAGCTGGACATGCCGCATGACGCCCCCAGCTTCGATCACCAGATCGTAGCCGTTGTTGTCGACCTGAGTCTGTAGCACTTCCACGTCCCGCCGACCGCGCCGCCAGAGCTCCCTGAGGACTTCGCCGAGGAAGAGATGTTCGATGAGCTTCTCCCTCAGGCTTGAGTGTTCGGTATGGTCGGCAAGCGACATGGTCTGCATTGGCTCCTTTCAGGACCATGCATTGCTTCGAAGCTGCAGGAAGTCCAGTCAAAAAGAGACTCATAGTCTGTAGACCAAAATGATGCATCGACGCCTTCTCGATGCATGGGCATCCGCGACATTCTCAGGAAGAACCTGCGCGACTATCGCAAGGACGCGGGCCTGTCGCAGGAAGAGCTTGCCGATGCGGCCGGGCTCCACAGGACGTATGTGAGCGGCGTAGAGCGAGGGGTCCGTAACCCGACAGTCGAGGTTCTCGAAAAGATCGCAACGCCGCTGAACATCCCGACATGGAAGCTGCTCGATGACGGGAAGAACTAAGGTAATTTGATTGAGCGTGTAACAACCTTTTTTTGTCCACCCGTCCGACCCTGTGGAATATGGTAAAGCCCATGCCCAGAAAGACTGATCCACGTTCCGGAGAAGATGGTTATAGTGAGGGTCCCGAGAAGGTATTCGACAAGGAGGCTGCCCGGATTCTGATCCAGGAGTTCGCGCAAGATGCCGAACGAGAAGCGATCGACAATCTTGTTGAAGAAACCCGGTCTTCGCAGCAGCGCTACTGGAGATGGAAGAACCGGGGCGCCGCCGCGTTTTCGCGCGCCGAAGCGCGCAAGTCGATCGAGCTATTCCTCGCGGGCGAGTTTCATACTTGGGCTGAAATCGACGGTCTCAATGAACGGGCGCGGGGTAAGTTACTCGACAACTTATTCGCCATGAAGGGCATTATTCCCGACGGATCTGATCGGTCGGTATTCCAGGCCCTGCTCGAAAACCAAATCCCACAAGAAAAGATCAGGATGGCAGCTAGCGACGCGCTTGCCGACTTCAAAGCTCAAAAGGGCCCAGACTCAGAAAGTGTGATTCCCCACATTGTCGCCAGGCTTTGTGAGATCTACGAAGCCATGACCGGTACTCCGGTCACGCATTCCACGCGCAGCAGGGCTGCAGATTACACGCCGGACCCACAAAGCCACGGGGGCCGGTTCGTCCTCGCGATGATGCGGGTGATAGATTCAAAGACTCGAGACACTAGAGTTGCATCGGCGTTGAGATCCGTCATAGAGCAGCGTAGCCGTTCAAGGTGAGCCGGTACATACTATTCTGACGACGAGATATTAGTCCCGCGTCATTCTGCCTTCATTCAACAATGAAAGGCAAAAAATGCTTCTTGAAAACGAACAACCTCCGCTGCTGCCAGGGCTTACTCATGTCCAGACACAGCGCATGAGCTATCACGACGCTGAAACCGGTGAGATCACGACTTTCTATGTGTTCCGGTTTCGCGACGATGCGACAGGTGCCTCGGTAATCGGCATGCACGAGCGCTATCGCCAGATTTTCCAAAGAATGAAGGGCCTCGGTTCCGGTGATATGGAGGGCAGCGAGCAATGACGTCCGAAATTCGCGATCTCCGGATCCACCATCGCCGCCTCGGCGACCTGGCGCCATTCGCCAATAATGCACGCACGCATAGCCCGAAGCAGATCCGCCAGATCGCCGAAAGTATCAAGGTATTTGGCTGGACCAACCCGATCCTGACCGATGGCAAAGATGGCATCATTGCCGGTCATGGCAGGCTTGAAGCAGCGCGCCTGCTTGGAATGGACATGGTGCCGACGATCAGCCTGTCGGATATGACCGAATCCCAGAAGCGGGCCTATATAATTGCTGACAACAAGCTCGCCGAGAATGCAGGCTGGGATGACAGTATCCTGGAGATCGAGCTTGGCGAGCTCGCCGGGATGGAGCTTGGCTTTGACCTCGAGGCCATCGGCTTCGAGACCGGTGAAATCGACGTCATGCTCGGAGCGGGTGATGCCGCGTCCGAAGCTCCGCCGCCCGAGCCCGCGAAGGGGCAACCCATTTCCGCGCCGGGTGATCTCTGGATCCTGGGTGAACACAAGCTGCTTTGTGGTGATGCGCTGGCACCGGAAAGTTACCAACGTCTCCTTGAGGCCGAAACCGCTGCGGCCATGTTCACGGACCCGCCTTACAACGTGCCCGTGCACGGTCATGTCTGCGGGCTTGGCAAGGTCAGGCACGGCGAGTTCGTCATGGCGTCCGGCGAGATGACCGACAAACAGTTCCGCGACTTTCTCGAGACATTCTGCCAGCGCGCGAGCCAAAGCCTGAAACCAGGTGCGGTTGCCTTTGTCTGCATGGACTGGCGCCATATCGACGATCTGCTCGAGGCCGGCGAGGCGAACCTTGGGGAGCTAATCAATTTCTGCGTCTGGAACAAGATGCAGGGCGGCATGGGATCACTTTACCGCTCACAGCATGAGCTGGTGCCGGTCTTTCGCACGCCGGGCGCTGGTCACCGCAACAATGTCGAGCTTGGCCGGCATGGCCGCAACCGGACCAATGTCTGGGACTATAAGGGCGTGCAGGCGCGCCGCGACGAGCTGAAGCTGCACCCGACAGTGAAGCCGATTGCGATGATCGCGGACGCCATCCAGGACGTCACAGCGCGCGGCGAGCTGATCCTCGACCCGTTTGCCGGCTCCGGCTCCACCATCCTTGCCGCCGAGCAAACGGGCCGGAAGGCGAGATGCCTCGAGCTTGACCCCCGCTATGTCGATGTCGCCATCCGCCGCTACGAGGAAGCGACAGGCAAAGAGGCAGAGCACGCAATCTGGGGGCAATCCTTCAACGAAATCGAAGCTGAAAGAAAGGAAGCTGAAGATGTATAGCGATGACGAAGTCGGATACGGCAAGCCGCCGAAGTCCGGCCAGTTCAAGCCCGGTCAGTCGGGGAATCCGCGCGGCAGGCCCAAAGGGGCGAGAAACGTTAACACGCTGATGCAGAGGGAGCTGGCCAGAAAGATTGTCGCAAGCGTGGACGGTGAGCGCAAATCGATCAGCGCGCTTGAGGTTATGGTCAGGCAGCTCATCCAGGACGGACTTAAGGGCAAGGCCTCTGATCGCATCAAGGTTCTGGCCGCCATCGACAAATACTGCCCCCAAATCCTCATGGAAGATCTCACGCCGTCAACCATTGAAGTACTTTTCGTTTCGCCTGAAGGGCATCCAGATGACCTCAAGCCAACCGATGAAGAGCGGGCCTTCCTGCGCAAGGCCCTGAAAGAGCGCCGCGCTAAGGAAAAGAAAAAGCGTGAAACCGAGGAGACTGCTGACTGGGACTTTCTCAAATGATTCAGGCTGCCGCACTCCCAGAGTTTGATCAGAAAGCCAACTATGAAGCGAAATAGATGATCCGTTTTCTGCTCAGAACAGATGAGTTTTCCAGTTTCGTAGGGTGATGGCCTATCCGTTTTACCCTTTACGGTCTGCAGGATTGAAAAATCCGGCACCAAGAGTTACGACAAGCTTCATATTCTGCCCTTCCGCTCTATAGTCTGGCCACCACACGCAATCAAACCAGCCTTGCTGGCATATTCAGACTACACCGGCGCGACTTCTATCATTTCCTGGCAAGGGATTTGACGGTCTGGACGGCAGACATGTCGCATACAAGGATTTCATCTGTAGTGCTGACGATGACAGTGTTTTCCTGCCCGGACACCGAAAGCGCCTTTCCGTCAGCGCGCACATAACAGTTCCGGCAATTAACGATCCGTACATCGCCAATCGCAACATTGCCGTTTTCGTCTTTTGAAGAGAGCTTCCAAAGTGCCTGATAGTCGCCAACATCGCTCCATCCCATCTCGACCGGCACGACCTTCAGTTTCTGCTGATGCTCCATAATAGCGTAGTCGACGGATTCAGACCGGCAGTCCCTGAAAGCAGCCTGTTCCAGCACCGCCACTCCGTTACCCTGGTTTTGCGGCATCGCTACACGAACGGTTCTCAGGATATCGGGAGCATGCTTCTCGAACGCGGCAAGCATATCGCCCGCGCGGAAGAGGAAAATGCCTGCATTCCAGAAAAAACGGCCAGAGGCTATGTAGGACTCAGCTGTTTCGAGGTCCGGCTTTTCGACAAAGCGGACCACATCGACGACGTCCCCGAATTTTTCAGCCACTTCGATATAGCCATAGCCGGTCGCTGGAGTAGCGGCGATAATTCCGAACGTCACAACCGCGCCGCTCGATGCCGCTTCAGCGCCTGCAACAATCGCATTATGGAACGCATCGACATCGGCGATATCTTGATCGGCTGGTAAAATCAGGACCAGGTCGTCTGGCGCTGCCGACAGCGCTGCAACGGCAACTGGCGCCGCTGAGTTTCTCGCGACCGGCTCCAATAATATATCAGTGTCTTTCGCCATCCTGGAGATAAGATCAGCGTGGCGTTCAGATCCGATCACCATCGGACGGGCAAATGAAAGACGGTCGGACGTGCTGCGGCGTACCCGATCGAGTGTGACCTCAAGCATTGAATCTGAACCCAGAAGAGCAAGGAACTGCTTTGGGTGTGCGGGTGTGGATAGCGGCCATAGGCGTTTACCACTGCCACCGCAAAGAATGACCGGCTTAATAGTTAACGTCATGAACCCTCGCTCTCCAATGCCTCTCTGGAAAACGTCTAGTCGCGTAAGCGGCTATATTGCAACGAGCCATTGACCTGACATCCGGCTAAGGCAATCAAGCGTCATGCCTATTCAGTCTGTGGAAACATTTAATATCTCCGGCCCCGCCCTTCTGACGTTGAAACAGGCCGGCGACGCGCGCGGCTGGTTCTGCGAAACATGGAACCGACGCGATTGGGTCTAAGCAGGTCTGCCAGACGAACACTGGATACAGGACAATCAGGCATTCTCCGCGGTTCCCGGCACACTGCGCGGCCTTCATTTCCAGGCGTCGCCGCACGCCCAGGTCAAGCTTATTCAGGCGGTCAGTGGCGAAATTTTCGACGCGGTTGTAGACAGCCGGACAGGCTCTCCCACGTTCGGGCGCGGCCTTTTTGTGAAGCTCAGCGCAACGCGTCCACAGGCATTTTATGTCCCGGCCGGGTTTGCACATGGATATCAGACGCTCACACCTGACGCACTGGTCTCCTACAAGGAGACGGACATTATACGCCGGATGCTGAAGGCGGGCTTTTGTGGAATGACACCGCTGGCAATAGACTGGCCGTATCGAGGCGAGGTTGTCACTTCCGAGCGCGATCAGACCTGGCCCAGCCTATCGGCGCTAAACTCAACTTTTGTATACAAGTCATGATCGCACCGGGTCGCATTCTTGTGACCGGGGGCACTGGCCGCTGGGGCAGGGCCTTGGGGCGGCTTGGCTGCCACGCCGTCGGGCGCGACCGGCTGGATATAACGGATGCTTCCAATATCACGGCTATGATCGAGCAGACCGCACCTACGCTGGTCATTAACACAGCGGCATACACCGATGTAGACGGCGCCGAAGCGGAAACTGAACTTGCTCACCGTATAAATGCGCATGGCGCGGGGCGCTGGCGAGGCTCCGCTCTGTGGCGGGCATTCCGCTCATACATGTTTCAACCGATATGGTTCTCAGCGAAGGGCACCCCGACAAACCTGTCAATGAAGCCGCTCGGCGTCACCCGCTTAGGTTCATGGCGCGAGCAAGCTCGAAGGCGAAAAGCAGGTTCGCGCGGCAGGCGAGCGCCACTGTATTGTGCGAGTCAGCTGGCTTTTTTTCGAATGAGGGCGACAGCTTTATTTCAAAGATTCTGAATGAGTGGTTCAGCGTGCCGAACTCGATCTGGTCGATGACGAATATGGCCGCCCGACGCATGTGGATGACCTAGCTAAACACCTTCTTAGACTTGGAGAGTTGATCTCAAATGTCGAAGACGTCCCCTTCTTACTACATCTTGGACCGGGTCATGCTGTTAGCCGCTATGGTTGGGCCGGTGTGCGGAAACGCCTTCCCGACGCCGGCCCGCCGTGCGCGTGGCGTCGTACTGGATACGACTCTCGCCGACGATGTGATCGGAAAGATGCCAGCCTGGCGGCCTGCTAGCCGGGCCTGCGTCAAACATCGGGTTTCGCAACGACGTGAAACTCTGAGCTGGTTGGACCGAGAATCTTAGACTGCGCGTTCAGACCCGTGCCGGTCCGATTATAGTTGAAAGGGACTATCGCGCAAAACCCCAAACACGCTCGGACCCACCGCGAGCCTATTGCGAACGATATAATACCCTCGCTGACGTAATCGTGTCATCGCAGCGCGCACTGTATGCGGTTTCCACCCCAGAGCTGTAGCAAGCCTTATGATCGTTTCGCCTCGCTGCAGGAGATGCAGAAGCTTTTCAAGCTTGCTACCGGGCATGGGCGGTCGTTCAAAAAACAAGGTATGTGACGATGTCATCAACGACTCCCGATTTGTATCTTCAAAGAGGTCAGAGCATCGCCGAGACAAGCTCAGTATGAAGGCATGAAGCCGCCAGCGCTCACACCAAATGCCCTGTAGTGACGCTATGAAGGCTCAGCGTCGCCCTGAAGTCGAACACTTTCTAGCTTCGTAAACATCGCGGACGCGAACGCGCCGCTGCGAAGCTATTACCTGTCTAACGGCTCAGCGAATAGGGATCCTCCGGCCCAAATTTTCAATCAATCCAGCAGATTTTGCAGACCACTCCAATGTCTTGACTGCACTCGGAAGCCGAGCACTGATCCGTCCACCAAAGATTGAAATAGAAAGGATGGACCCATGACATTACACGAAATTAGTAACGCACCTCGTCTTAAAACAAGCGGGTGCAGAATCATCGCCGCCCGGCTGCTCGATAGCATCAGGGAAGCAGAGACCAAGATGTGTCTAGCCATGAAACACGGCGTCTGGGCGGAGCCACAAGGCATCAGAGAACGGCACAATTCGCTGAATGTGAGCCTGGACCTAATCGAGGATCATGTCGCAACGCTCCGGACGATCATCGAACAGTCAGAACCGGAGGCATCGAATTGCGGAGGACACGCCAATGCAGGGTAGCATCTTCGAGGCCTTCGACATCGCCCACTTGTCCGCTTCATCCATCAATAAATGGACGGGCGATCGAGGCGCATGGGTCGCTCATTACATCTTCGGCCTCAAAGGAGAGGCAGGCCCCGCCGCCTGGCGTGGAGGCGCGGTCGAAGACGGACTGACAGCGCACGTTACAAGATCGCATGTCGACCCTCTGATCTACGCATTGATGACCTTTGAGCGCGACGCCCAAGGCGATCTTGATGACGCCGTTGACAAGGAAAGAGCCCTTATTGTTCCAATGCTGGAACAAGCCATTAATGCCTGGACGGTAGCCGAACTTGGCAGGCCCTCAACGCAGCAGATCCGCGTTGAAACCTGGTTGGACGGCGTCGATGCCCCCCTGATCGGCTTCGCCGATTATTGTATGAACGGTTATTGCATAGATCTGAAAACGACGAAGGCACTTCCCTCTAAGCCTCGCTACGATCACGTGCTGCAAGCCGCAGGATATGCACATGCGCGCAAGGAGCAAAAGGCTTCCCTCCTTTATGTGACGGCGAAGAAGCACATCATCCACGAACTAGACTGCGAGCACATTGCTGAAGCTATTGGCGATCTCGCCCGGCGTGCTCGCGGCCTTCAAACTACCCTGAGGGCGGCATGGGCCGCTAGCGGTGGAGACGCAGAGCGCGCTCGATTACGACTGGCTGAAATGTGCCCTCCAAATATCGATACCTTTTACTGGAGCGACAGCGATTTAAACGTCGCTCGCTCCCAGATTGAAGCCTGGGCTTAGGAGAAGCAAGTGCAATTACCAAAACCCGACAATGTCAGCTTTAAAACGTGTCCGGCCGGTACGCATGTCGCGGTCTGCTATCGCTTCGTCGATCTCGGTACGCAGCGCTATCAGCACCCCGGTGGACCTCGTGATCAACACAAGGTGATGCTTTCTTGGGAACTGCCTGAGGCGCTTATCCAAGAGGGCGATTATGCAGGGGCGCCGTTCACTTTTCACCAGCAATACACTTGGTCGATGAACGAGAAAGCGACGCTTCGACGGCATCTCGAGAGCTGGCGAGGAATACCCTTTCGTGAAGAAGACTTTGGAGAAGACGGCTGCGATACGCGGGACCTCCTAGGCAAGCCTTGCATGCTCACACTAGCCCAGTCCTCGCAAAGCTTCCGGGCGTTCGTCAGTCTCCAAGGGATTTCTCGGCTGGAGAAAGGTAAACAACCGCCGGGTGTCCCCCACAATCCGATCACATACTTCTCAATGGATGCTACGCACATCGACATGGTGACCTTCGAGAGGCTGAGTGAAAAGGTAAAGGCGACGATCCAGAAATCGCCGGAGTACGAGAGACTGACCCGCGCTGTCCCAATGCGCATCTGGCAAGCGCACCCAGTAACCCATGCTAAGACACTCTACTCACGACACTCACAGTCCACACAGCCCGCTTCAGATGATCTGAGCTCTCGCGGCACGCCTTCGATCATTATGCCTGTGGCGAGGCGCCAGGCAACTTGCCAGGAGGTGGTTTGATGAGATCGACATCCTCCCCCGGAAAGGGGGCGGACGCCTCACTTGACTGGCACGAAGTGCCAGTTGGCGAGCGCTGCCGCCTGCAGCGCAATGAGAAGCGACAGCGATACAAGACGAGGCAAATGGGCCTGCCTGCACAGCCCGTCTCGATCGAAGCCTTATGGCTGGCACAAAACGGAATGTGCGTCTGCAATGAATGTCGAGGTCATGTGCCGCTTGAGGTCGGTGACACGGTCATCGCGCATGAATATTTTCGTGCCGGAAAAAACTCGCCAGGGCACGTTCCGGCGAACGTTTCGCTTTGGCGGGCTGCATGCAATTCGCGCGAAGCTATCAAAGAGAATGTCGCTGTGAGAAAATCACGTAGGATGGGAGTACGTGGTGACGGTATGGAGGATAAATCCTACGATCAGGCTAATCTCAGGCCTGATCCCTGGAGCAAGCGATTCAAGCGAAAGCTAAATGGGCAGGTGATCAGGCGATGATCGCCGGTAATGACTTAGCTGTTCGTCGATGGAGCATATCAACTTTTGGCGGCGGCCAAGAGGCATTGAACTGACCACCTCTCCGCCGGTGCAGTAGGCTTCATTGCTACACCTGTGCTGTAACCTGCGCAAGCTCGGCCTTCACCGACCCGAACGCCCCACGCTGTAATAGTCGAACCCGCGCTTCTTCATGTCTTCTGGCGAATAGATATTGCGCAGGTCCACGACGATATTGCTCTTCAGGTTCTCCTTGACGCGGCCAAAGTCGAGCGCGCGGAACTGGTCCCATTCGGTGATGATGACCATGGCATCTGCGCCATTGATCGCATCATAGGCGTTCTCGGCATAGTCGATACCGCTCATCAGCTTCCGCGCTTCATGCATGGCTTCCGGATCATAGGCGCGGACAGTTGCGCCAGCCTCGATCAGCGCGGGCACGATGTCGAGCGAAGGCGCATCGCGCATGTCGTCCGTATTCTGTTTGAAGGCGAGGCCGAGCACGCCGACCGTCTTGCCTTTCACATCGCCGCCCATCGCCTTGATGATCTTGTCGGCCATGGCGCGCTTGCGGGCGGCATTCACCTCGACCACCGTATCGACGATCCGCACGGGGCAATTGTGCTCATTCGCCGTCTTGGTGAGGGCCAGCGTATCCTTCGGAAAACAGGAGCCGCCATAGCCGGGGCCCGCATTCAGGAATTTGCGCCCGATCCGGCCATCGAGGCCAATACCGCGGGAGACTTCCTGCACATTCGCGCCCACTGCCTCGCAAAGGTCTGCCATCTCGTTGATGAAGGTGATCTTCACGGCCAGGAAGGCGTTCGCCGCATATTTGATCAGCTCTGATGTGCGCCGGCTGGTGAACAGGATCGGCGTCTCATTGAGGAAGAGCGGGCGATACAGCTCGCGCATCACTTCGCGGGCGCGCTCGCTATCGGTGCCGACCACGACGCGGTCGGGGATCTTGAAGTCCTTGATGGCGGCGCCTTCGCGCAGGAATTCCGGGTTGGAGACCACAGCAAAGTCAGCATCCGGATTGGCCTGGCGGATGATCTCCTCAACCTCGTCGCCCGTGCCGACCGGAACAGTCGACTTGGTCACGACGACGGTGAAGCCGTCCATCAGCTCGGCGATTTCCTTGGCGGCGGCATAGACATAGGAGAGGTCGGCATGGCCATCGCCGCGCCGCGACGGTGTCCCCACCGCGATGAAGACCGCGTCGGCATCGGCAATCGCGTCCTTTGCCTCTGTCGTGAAGCTGAGGCGGCCTGCCTCAACATTCTGCGCGACGAGATCGTCCAGGCCGGGCTCATAGATCGGGATCTCACCCTGTTTCAGCCGGTCGATCTTGGAGGTGTCCTTGTCGACGCAGGTCACGACATGCCCGAAGTCGGCAAAACACGCCCCGCTTACCAGGCCCACATAGCCTGTCCCGATCATCGCTACGCGCATGCAAAACGTCCTGTATGCTGATTGCCGTCAGAAGTGGGCAATGGGTGCTAATTTTACGCGGCAAGGTCAAGTGAACCTCACCACTCATAGCTGGCTTGCAGCCATGGCCAGCTCGCCGGAAACGATTGCAGACGGCCTGGGGGCGCTGGACTCAGACTTCCTGATTGTACGCGCCGACTTCCTCATGCTTGCCAAGGCGGGGTTTGACCTCCTTGTGGAAGAGGTCGCGCATGTCCTCATCGGACTGCAGGCTCTCGACCACGACGACAAGTTCCGGCTTGTTCGACGAGGCGCGCACCAGGACCCATGAGCCATCGTCCAGCGTCACCCGTGCGCCATTTACCGTATTCACATCGGCGACTTTGCGGCCGAGGATTTCCTTGCCCGCCATGCCCTCATATTCAGCGACCATCTTGTCCACCACGGCGTATTTCAGCTCATCATCGCAGTGCGGCGACATGGTAAGCGAGGTATAGGCGATGCCCAGCTCTCCCTTCAGGTCTGCCATCGTCTTGTCAGGGTTGCGGTCCAGCATCTGCAGGATCGCGCCGGCCGCCACGATGCCATCGTCATAGCCAAGCCCGATGGGCGGGCGGAAGAAGAAATGGCCGGACTTCTCGAACCCGGCCAGCGCGCCGAGGTCCGTGGTGCGGCGTTTGATATAGGAATGGCCGGTCTTGTAGTAATCGACGCTGGAGCCGTTCTCCTTCAGCACGGGGTCTGTCTTGTAGAGGCCCGTCGACTTCACATCGACCACGAAATTCGCCCCCGGATGCACTTTTGAAAGGTCACGCGCCAGCATCAGGCCGATCTTGTCTGCGAAGATTTCATCGCCCGTATTGTCCACGACGCCGCAACGGTCGCCATCGCCATCAAAACCCAGCGCGACATCGGCGCCAGTCTCCTTCACGGCTTTCGCCATTTCGTGAAGCATCTTGGAGTCTTCAGGGTTCGGATTGTATTTCGGGAAGGTGTTGTCGAGATCGCAGTCCATCTCGATCACTTCGGCGCCCATGGCCCGCAGGGCGTCCGGCGCGAAGGCGCCCGCCGTGCCATTGCCACAGGCCGCGATGACCTTGATCTTGCGCTTCAGCGAGATGCCTTCCGACAGTGATGCAATGTACTTCTCACGCATGCCGTCGACACGGAAGGCGCCGCCGCCTGCGCGGGGCTGGAAGTCCCCGTTCAGGACGATTTCCTTCAGGCGACCCATTTCATCAGGCCCGAAGGTCAGCGGCTTGTTGGCGCCCATCTTCACGCCGGTCCAGCCATTCTCATTATGGCTGGCGGTGACCATGGCGCAGCAATCGGCCTCCAGTTCGAACTGCGACCAGTAGACCATGGGGCTAAGCGCAAGGCCGATATCCAGAACCTCGCAGCCGCCCGCGACGAGGCCCAGCTTCAGCGCGTTCTTGATCGGCAGCGAAATGGAGCGGAAGTCGTGGCCGGTGACGACCTTCGGCGTTACTCCCAGTTCATGGAACAGCGTCGCCATGCCAAGGCCGAGGGCTTCGGCCCCCAGAAGGTTGAGCTCTGGCGGCTTCTCACTGCCGGGAATTCCGAACCACCAGCGCGCATCATATTCGCGAAAGCCGGTCGGCTTCACCAGCGGCAGCGTCTCATATTCGATTGAATTGGGGGCAATGTCGGCGCGCGGTTTCGGCATCATGAGCCAAAGTCTCCCTGGCAAATCTCTGATTGTCACTTGGCACAATTAAGCGGCGGATGGCTAGAGGGCAGTCCAATTTGTGCCGGCGGCCCGCGCGCCTTATGGTTAATCCTGACGGTGTTAGATCGGCCTGAAACAGTATTTAAATAGTTCTACTATGAATAGATCATATTTGAATCACTAATAAACCCTTAATTCCATTGCGACTCCCTATAATCTGCTGTAACGGCAGGGTTTGAGGGCCACCTGCGGTGGCGAGGGTAGAGTATTCATCATCATGATTTCATATATTTCAGGTTGCAATTCTGCGACTAGCATGAAGGACTTGGCGGGGGCTATGGCTTCGGCACGACGGAGATCGGCGACGATCGCAACGGCCGGGTCGAGTCCGAGGCCAACACCATCTCCCTCTATGTCTCATGGCCGCTTCCGCCTCACCGCGGCCGGCTGGCTGACGGACTCGCTCAGCGGCGAGATCGGCACCGGCTATCTCTTTGCGAATGGCTGGATCGGCGCCCTCGACCTTGGCCTCGAGGCCGGCGAGGACACCCGCTACGGCACCGCCCGCCTCTCCGTGTCGAAGACCTTCTAGACCCCTAACTCTCCTGCGCTGGACCAGACCGGCGCAGGAAATTAGACATCCAGGCGCCGACAAGGGAATTGTCCACCGGCGTATCGAGGCTGCCGCAGGCGTCATCGACGCGCTCGGCGCTGAAGGCGGTGTTGCGGCGGACATTGTAGAGCGCGCAGCAAAAGCCCTGGCTGAATTCGGGGTGGCCCTGAAAACTGATCGCCGGGACACTGCCATAGTCGAGCACGGCATAGGGGCAGAAGTCGGAGCGTGCGACGACGCTGGCGCCGGGCGGCAGGCTCAGCACCTGATCCTGATGGCTGACGCCGAGCGAAAAAGTGTCGTCGGAGAAATCGCCCATCCAGTCCGGGCGCTCGCAGACATCATAGACATGGCGGCCAAGCCCCCAGCCCTTGTCAGACTTCTCGACCTTCGCGCCGAGGGCCTTCGCCACAGCCTGATGCCCGAAACAGACCCCGATCTGCGGCACGCCCTTGGCGGCGGCGCGCTGGATATAGTTGAGCAGCGGGTTCATCCAGTCATGAGCTTCATAGACCCCGGCCGCGGACCCGGTGACGAGAAGCGCATCAACCTCTTCCAGCTCTGGAAAGGGCGCGCCCTGGCTGATGGCGATGCTCTCACAGGTCAGGCCCGGCATGTGCGGGGAGATCAGCTCCTCAAACATGGCCGGGTAGCGCGGCCAGTCATCGCGGATCGCCTCTGGCGGCAGGCCGGTTTCGAGGATGGTGAGTTTCATCAGGTCGTCTCTTCTTCGTAATCTGTATCTGGCAGCGGCTCGGGCTCGACGAGGAAACCGCCGGACTGGCGCGACCAGAGGTCTGCGTAAAGCCCGCCGGCTGCGACGAGTTCTTCATGCGTGCCCTGTTCGACAATCTCGCCCTGGTCGAGCACGATGAGCCGGTCCATGGCGGCGATGGTGGACAGCCGATGGGCGATGGCAAGCACCGTCTTGCCCTGCATGAGCTCAAACAGGCTGCCCTGAATGGCGGCCTCCACCTCGGAGTCGAGGGCGGATGTCGCCTCGTCGAGGATCAGGATGGGCGCGTCCTTCAGGAAGATGCGGGCAATGGCGATGCGCTGGCGCTGGCCGCCGGAGAGCTTCACGCCGCGCTCGCCGACATGCGCATCCAGGCCAATACGCCCCTTGGCGTCTTCCAGGGTTTCGATGAAATCGAGGGCTTCGGCGCGGCGGGCGGCGGCAAGGATATCTCCATCGCTCGCGCCCGGGCGGCCATAGGCGATATTCTCGCGGATAGAGCGGTGAAGGAGCGAGGTGTCCTGCGTTACAACACCGATCTGGGAACGCAGCGAATCCTGCGTGACGCCGGCAATGTCATGGCCATCGATCAGGATGCGGCCGGCCTCGGCGTCATAAAAGCGCAGGAGGAGGTTGGTAAGCGTCGTCTTGCCCGCGCCGGACCGCCCGACAAGCCCGATCTTCTCGCCCGGCGCGATATTGAGGTTAAGCCCTTCGATCACGCCGCTGCCCTTGCCATAATGGAAGGTCACGTTCTCGAAGTGCACAGCGCCGCGGACAGGCGGGAGTGCGCCCGCGCCGTCGCGGTCTTCCACGGCGACCGGCTTTTTCAGCATCGACATCCCGTCAAAGACGACGCCGACATTCTCAAAGAGGGCCGCCACCTCCCACATGATCCATTGGGACATGGATTTTATGCGAAGCGCGAGGCCGACGGCGGCGGCCACAGCGCCTGCGCTCACCAGCTCACCCAGCCAGAGGTAAAGCCCACCCGTCGTGATCAGGAAGACGAGTAGCGAATTGTTGAGATAGACGATGGCGTTAAGGCTCGTGACCATGCGCATCTGGCGGTAAACGGTGCCAAGAAAGCCGGACATGCTCTGCCGGGCATAGTCTTCCTCAAGCCCGGAATGGGCAAACAGCTTCACGGTCTGGATGTTCGTATAGGAATCGACGATGCGGCCCGTCATCACGGAGCGGGCATCGGCCTGATCCTCGGCCACCTTTCCGAGGCGCGGGACGTACCACCACATGATAAAGCCGTAGACCACAGCCCAGAGGATAAGCGGCAGGGTCAGGCGCCAGTCCGCGCTCGCGACAAGGGCCAGCGCCGAGATGAAGTAGACGATTACGAAGACGAAGACGTCGAGCACCTTCATCACCGACTCGCGAACCGACAGCGCGGTCTGCATGACCTTGGTGGCGACGCGGCCTGCGAACTCGTTCCCGAAGAAGCCCATGGACTGGCCCAGCATCTGCCGGTGCATGCGCCAGCGTGCGCTCATCGGGACATTGCCCATCAGGCCCTGATAGACGATCAAACCCTGTATCAGTGTCGCCAGAGGAAGGCCGATGAGGAGCACACCGCCCATCAGGATCAGCGTACCGGCCTCACGCTGGACGAAACCGTCGCGGTCCGCCTCTGCCAGCCAGTCGACGATCCCGCCGAGAAAACCGAACAGGGCCACCTCTCCCACCGCGATAATGGCGGTGAAGATCGACATACCGATCAGCCACGGCACCGCGCCGCGAATATAATGCCAGACGAACGCCAGAAAGTTGCCGGGCGGCAACTCGTCCCGGCCTTCCGGGAAAGGATCTATGCGGCGTTCGAAGAAGCGATACATGGCTCGCCCATGTGGCGCGGGACCTGTGGCCGCGCAAGCAGTGACGATGCCTTATTTTTCCTGCGGCCGGGCTAGCGCGATCGGGCGCCTGACGTGGCCTCAGTTTTCGCATCGATCCACGCCATGATGCGGGCTTCCAGGGCGTCGAGTGGCAATGAGCCTGCGCCCAGAACCGTGTCATGGAATTCGCGGATATCGAAATCGTCGCCCAGCGCCTCTTTCGCGGCAGCGCGAAGCTCCAATATCTTCAGCTCGCCGATCTTGTAGGCGGTCGCCTGACCCGGCCAGCCGATATAGCGCGTCACTTCGGTTTCTATATTGAGCGGGGCGAGCGCCGAGTTTTCCTTGAAACAGGTTTCGGCCTCCTCGCGGCTCCAGCCATACCAGTGCATGCCGGTATCAGCGACGAGGCGGCAGGCCCGCCACATCTCCATTGAAAGCGCGCCGAACCGCTCATAGGGCGTCTGATAGAAACCGGCTTCCCCCGCGAGCTTTTCGGCATAGAGGCCCCAGCCTTCCCCGAAAGCTGTCGCGTAATATTGCTGGCGGAAGCGCGGCACGCCTTCCAGTTCCTGGGCAAGCGAGATCTGGATGTGATGGCCGGGCACGGCTTCGTGCGCAGACAGGGCGGGCAGTTCATAAAGCGGGCGCTGATCCAGCGCATAGGTGTTGACCAGATAGGTGCCGGAAATCCCCTTCTCCATATCGCCGCTGGAATAGCGCCCCGTCGTGTAGCCGGGCGCAATTTCTGCCGGGACCGGCTCAACGCCATAGGTGAGGCGGGGCAGCTTGCCGAAATATTGCGGCAGCAGCGCATCGAGGCGTTTCGACAGCCAGGCCGCCTTTTCCATCAGGGCCTGCGGGCTGTCGGCATAGAATTGCGGATCGGTGCGCAGGAAAGACTGGAAATCCTGAAAGCTGCCCTCAAAGCCGATCTCTTCGATGATCTCGTCCATGGCTGCCCGGATACGCGCGACCTCGCGCTGGCCGAGCTGGTGAATCTCTTCGGGTGAGTAGCCTGCGCCCGCCGTGTGGTCCTCAATGGCGGACTGGTAATAGGTCCGCCCCCCCGGCAGCGAGACGATGCCGGGTTCGGGGCGGGCATGCGGGGCGTATTCCTCCTCAAGGAAAGCCAGCGCCTTGCCATAGGCGGCGATGGCTGCGGCGGTGGCTTCCCGCCCTTCAGCCTGCAGGCGCTCTGCCGTTTCGGCATCGATCGTGTCCGGCAGACGGGTGAGCGGCGCGTAGAGGCCGCTTTCCTCCGGGCTCACACCCGCCTGCTCGCGGACTTGAGCGGTCGTCGTTGCCAGCGGGTCGGCGTGAGAGGTCCAGCCGGTTTCAATGCCGCGGCGCATATTCGCGATGTGGTCGTCGAAATAGCGTGGCAGGTCTTCAAGCCGCGCAATCCAGGCTTCGGCGTCGGCTTCATTCGCGATGCGCAGCTGGCGCGCGACAAAGAGCGGTTCGGCCTGAAAGCCCCAGTCGCCATTAAAAGGGAGGCGGGCCGTGTCGAACTCATCGGCAGCAATCAGCCGGTCGAGCAGGTGGGTGAGAATCTTTGCTTCGGGAGAAGAAGCGTCATCAAGGCGAAGAAGCTGGCGCTTCAGGGCGCGTGCCTCGCGGGCCATGCGAGAGATTTCCTGCGGGCTGATGTCGGACCACTCCCTCGGCGCGCGATCCTGCGCGCGGGCAGCTTCTTCCGGATCGGCCGACCGCAGGAGGGCTTCATATGCCTCTATGAGCGGCTGAATGCCCGCTGGCCGGGCGCTCTCCGCAGGTTCGGTTTGTGCGCTTGCGAAACAGGGCGACGCAAGGGAAAGTGCCATGAGACTGATGAATGTCCGGGAAATCATACGCAATTGACCTTTCTTGCCGCGTTGACACCGCGCTGCACCAATCTAGAACCCGGTGTCACAAGACATATGTTTCGGGAGACCCCAATGTCAGGTTCAGAGTGGACTGATCCACGCCCGATGTCACCACACCTTCAAGTGTGGAAGTGGCACTGGACGATGGCCTCATCGATCTTTCACCGCGTCAGCGGTGTTGGCAACTATCTCGGCGCGCTCCTGGTGAGCGCCTGGATCATCTCGCTGGCGACCGGGCCGGAGGCCTATGGCGCCGTCGAGGCGGTGATGCTGCATCCGGTGGGGCAGATCCTGCTCTTCTTCTGGCTGGTCTCTGTCCTCTTCCATCTTGCCAATGGCGTCCGCCACCTGATCTGGGACGGGCCGAAGGCCGGGTTTGAGCCGAAGACGGCAAGCCTCTGGTCTATCGTCAACTTCGCCTTTGGCATCGTTGCGGCCGCTATCACCTGGTCGCTCGCGACCAATCTGTTCTAGGGGACGAGGATGAGCACCAATTTCAAGACACCGGCCGCCGCCGCCCGCGGGCTCGGCTCCGCCAAGTCCGGCACCGGCCATCATATCAAGCAGCGCGTCTCTGCCATCGCGCTTGTCTTCCTGATCCCGTGGTTTCTCTATGCCGTCATTGCGGCGAGCCGCGGCGGCTATGAAGGCGCGACGGCCTGGCTGGCGCAGCCCTGGAATGCCATCCTGATGGTTCTCACGCTTGGCGCGGCGTTCTACCACATGCGCCTTGGTATGCAGGTTGTCATCGAAGACTATATCCAAAAGGCGGGTATGAAACAGGGACTCCTGATCCTGAACACATTTGCCTGCGTAGGACTCTTTGCGGCTACGGCCCTGTCGGTCCTCAAGGTCTGGATTTCGGCGGGCCTCTAAGAGCCGCCCCGCCACCGGAAGGAAAACGCCACCATGTCTGACTATAAATTTGTCGATCACACCTATGATGTCGTCGTTGTGGGCGCCGGCGGCTCCGGCCTTCGCGCCGCGCTCGGTGCCGCGCAGGCGGGACTCAAGACGGCCTGTATCACCAAGGTCTTCCCGACGCGGTCCCACACGGTGGCCGCGCAAGGCGGGATTGCCGCGTCTCTGAGCAATATGGGCCCGGATGACTGGCGCTGGCATATGTATGACACGGTGAAGGGCTCCGACTGGCTCGGCGACCAGGACTCCATCGAATATCTCTGCCGCGAGGCGCCCAAGGCCGTTTATGAGCTCGAGCACTGGGGCATGCCGTTCTCGCGCAATGAAGACGGCAAGATCTATCAGCGCCCCTTTGGCGGCCACACCACCGAATATGGCGAAGGCCCGCCCGTGCAACGCACCTGCGCGGCTGCTGACCGGACCGGCCACGCCATGCTGCACACGCTGTACGGCCAGTGTGTGAAGGAAGAGACCGAATTCTTCATCGAGTATTTCGCGCTCGACCTCATCATGGATGAGGAAGGCGCCTGCCGCGGTGTTACCGCCTGGAAACTGGACGATGGCACGCTGCACCGCTTCCGCGCCCAGAAGACGATCCTGGCGACGGGCGGCTATGGCCGCGCCTTCTTCTCCTGTACGTCGGCGCACACCTGTACCGGTGACGGCAATGCGATGACGCTGCGCGCCGGCCTGCCGCTTCAGGACATGGAGTTCATCCAGTTCCACCCGACCGGTATCTATGGCGCAGGCTGCCTCATTACAGAAGGGGCACGCGGCGAAGGCGGCTATCTCACCAATTCGGAAGGCGAGCGCTTCATGGAGCGCTATGCGCCCTCCGCGAAAGACCTTGCCTCCCGCGATGTCGTGGCGCGCGCCATGACGGTGGAGATCCGCGAGGGCCGCGGGGTCGGCGAAGGCAAGGACCATATCCACCTTCACCTTGAACACCTGCCGCCGGAAACGCTGGCCGAACGCCTGCCGGGCATTTCGGAAACCGCGAAAATCTTCTCCGGCGTCGATGTCACCAAAGAGCCGATCCCGGTCCTGCCGACGGTTCACTATAATATGGGCGGCATCCCGACCAATTATCATGGCGAGGTTCTCACCAAGAAGGGCGGCGACCCGGACAGTGTGGTTCAGGGCCTGATGGCTGTCGGCGAAGCGGCCTGCGTGTCGGTTCACGGCGCCAACCGTCTCGGCTCCAACTCGCTTATCGACCTTGTCGTCTTTGGCCGCGCCGCCGGTCTTCGCTGCGGCGCCACGCTGGAAGCCGGCGCCAGCCAGCCGGAAATCCGCGACAGCCAGACCGATGCGCACCTTGCCCGCTTTGACCGCATCCGTAATGCGACCGGCGACCAGCCGGTGGCGAAGCTTCGCGCCGACATGCAGAAGTCGATGCAGGAAAACTGCGCCGTCTTCCGCACCGGTGAAGTTCTCGACGAAGGCGTCGAGAAGATTGCTGGCATCTATGGCCGCGTCGGCGGCATGGATGTGAAGGATCGCGGCCTGATCTGGAACACGGACCTCGTAGAGGCGCTGGAGTTCGACAATCTGATCGCGCAGGCTGCTGTCACCGTGAACTCGGCCGCCAACCGCACCGAGAGCCGCGGCGCGCATGCGCGTGAGGACTATGCCGACCGCGACGATACTGAATGGATGAAACACACGCTTGCCTGGGTCGACGATGCCGGCAAGGTCACGATCGATTACCGCCCCGTGCATGAGTACACGATGTCCAACGACATTGAGTATATCAAGCCGAAGGCGCGCGTGTATTAGGGGAGCGATATGGTTCAGCTGACACTACCCAAAGGCTCTGCGCCCAAAAAGGGCAAGGAATGGCCAAAGCCGGAAGGCGCCAAGAACACCAAGGCGTTCAAGATCTACCGTTACTCTCCTGAAGAGGGCGGCAATCCGACATGGGACACCTACCATGTCGACATGGATCGCTGCGGGCCGATGGTTCTCGACGTCCTGATCTGGATCAAGAACAATATCGATCCAACCCTGGCCTTCCGCCGCTCCTGCCGCGAGGGGGTCTGCGGGTCCTGCTCGATGAATATTGGCGGGCGCAATACGATTGCCTGCACCAAGGGCTGGGACGAGATTGCCGGGTCGACCATTACCATCGCCCCGCTGCCGAGCCTGCCGGTGGTCAAGGACCTGGTCCCGGACCTCACCAATTTCTACGCCCAGCACGCCTATGTGCAGCCCTTCCTCAAGACCGATACGCCGGAGCCTGAGAAAGAGTGGAAGCAGTCCGAAGAACAGCGCAATGAGCTTAACGGCCTCTATGAGTGCATCCTCTGCGCCTGCTGTACGACCTCCTGCCCGTCCTATTGGTGGAATGGCGACAAGTATCTCGGCCCCGCCGCGCTGCTGCAGGCCTATCGCTGGCTGATCGACAGCCGCGATGAGGCGACGGGTGAGCGGCTCGACGATCTTGAAGACCCGTTCAAGCTCTATCGCTGCCACACCATCATGAACTGTGCGCAGGTCTGCCCGAAAGGTCTCAACCCGGCCAAGGCGATCGCCAAGATCAAGCACATGATGGTCGAGCGCGTCGCGTAACGCCGCTTGCCAGCCCATCAAAGATTATAGCCCGCGCCTTATGGGGTGCGGGCTATTTTTTTGCCGGGACATCGGGTGAGCGCGGGAACGGGGCGGGCGCGGCGCGCATTCGGTTTGCATGACCTATACGCTTCACTACTGGCAGGGCATTCCGGGGCGCGGGGAATATATCCGCCTCGCGCTGGAAGAAGCCGGTGCCGACTATCGCGACCAGAGCCCCGACTGGAATGCGGGAGACCCCGCAAAACCGAGTTTCGCGCCGCCCTTCCTGACCGATGGGGAGGTGACGGTCGGCCAGGTGGCGGCGATCCTCTTCTATCTCGGGCCGAAGCTCGGCCTCGTCCCCGACGATGAGACCGAACGGCTATGGATTCACCAAATCCAGCTCACCATTGCCGACCTTGTGGTCGAGGCGCATGACAGCCACCATCCGCTGGGGCCGGGCGCCTATTATGAGGACATGAAGGAAGAGGCAAAGACGCGCGCTCATGCCTTCCGGACCTCGCGCATCCCGAAATTCCTCGACTGGTTCGAGGAGGTGATCGAGAAGAATGATGCGGCGGGCGGCTGGCTTGCCGGCGAGCGTCTGACCTATGCCGACCTCTCCCTCTTCCATACGGTGGAGGGGCTGCGCCACGCCTTTCCCAACACGATGAACGCGCTGGAGGAGGATTATCCGCGTGTCATGAAGCTCGCAGAAGAGGTGCGCGCGCGCCCGAAGATTGCGGCCTATCTGGAAAGCGAGCGCCGCCAGCCGTTCAGCAATGGCATTTTCCGCCACTATCCAGAGCTTGATGCGTGACGCTTTGCGCCGGGGGATGACGGGCCGCCGGGCATGACTGGCGGCGCCCGTCTGAGATCAGATGGCGTGTCTAGCTGGCAGGTGCGATCAGATGTGGCGGTGGCCAGCCGCGAAGCTCGAATGCGGACATCTGCAGGCCCTCGCGCAGCCAGTCCGGGATTTGCCGCGACCGGGCACCGGGCGGCGACCCGGGCCGAAGCGGGGATCGAGGAACTGGAACAATACGTCGATACCCTGATCGTCATTCCCAACCAGAACCT
>NVWP01000135.1 GCA_002733705.1 Henriciella sp.
CTGATGGAGGCCGAAGGCGTGACGCTGGAATTTGAAGACGCCGCGATCGATGCGCTCGCCGATGTGGCGGTCCGCGTAAATGACACGGTCGAGAATATCGGTGCCCGCCGCCTGCAGACCGTCCTCGAACGGCTGCTCGATGAGATCAGCTTCACCGCCAATGACCGCAAGGGTGAGACGGTGACAATCACAGCCGACTATGTCGATGCCCAGCTGTCCGACCTTGCCGGCAATAGCGATCTGTCGAAATTCATTCTTTAGTGGCCGACACCGACCGCCGCACCGGCATATGTTTCTTGCCCCAGTCCCTGAACGCAAGCAGGGCCGGGGCAAACTCCTTGCCCTTCTCGGTCAGCACATACTGATAGCGCTTGGGCCGCTCATTATAGAGTGTACGCTCGAGTATGCCGGTTGAAACAAGCCGCTTCAGACGGGATGCGAGGATGTGCCTGGTCGCCCCTGTGTTCTCTGCGAACTCCTCGAACTTCGAATAGCCAAGGAAGCAGTCACGCAGGATGAGCAGGGTCCAGCGGTCACCCACCACGGTAAGCGTGCGTGCGACAGGACACCAGTTTTCTTCAAGTTCGGCCCATTTCATGATGACAGGACATAGACTGATTTGCTAAAGTTCCAAAATGGAACGTGAAAGATCATGAAAACTGCTGCCGTTGTTATAGGTGCTGGAGATGCGACAGGCGGGGCGATCGCCAGACGTTTCGCAAAGGCGGGCTTTACCGCCGTCTGTACGCGGCGCACCCGCGAGGCACTGGATCCTCTCATAGCCGAGATAGAGGCCAAGGGCCATTCAGCTGTCGGGTTTGGCTGCGATGCCCGGTCGGAAGACGACATGATCCAGTTGTTCGACCGGGTCGAACGCGAAGTCGGACCAATCGAAGTTCTGGTCTTCAATATTGGCGCAAACGTGAATTTCCAGATCACAGAAACGACCGCTCGCGTTTACCGCAAGGTCTGGGAAATGTCAGCATTTGCGGGCTTTCTGGCAGGACGCGAAGCAGCGCGAGTGATGATCCCGCGTGAGACAGGCACGATCATTTTCACGGGCGCGACTGCATCTGTAAGAGGCGGCGCGGGGTTTTCGGCTTTTGCCGGCGCGAAGTTCGCCCTGCGTGCGCTCGCTCAGTCCATGGCCCGCGAATTGGGACCGAAAGGCATTCATGTCGCGCATGCCATTATCGACGGGGCGATCGATACCGCCTTCATCCGAGACAATTTTCCAGAGCGCTACAAACTGAAGAATATGGACGGCATCCTTGATCCGGATGCAATCGCGGACGCCTATTTCATGCTTCATAGCCAGCCGCGGTCAGCCTGGACGCAGGAACTTGACCTGCGGCCGTGGATAGAAAAGTTCTAAAAAGAAACGCACGAGGTTTTCATGTCAGCCAAGCTTGAATTCTATTTCGATTTCATCAGCCCGTTTTCCTATGTGGCTTACCATGCGCTGCCCCATGAACTTGGGGACCTCTCTGACCGAGTGGAGTTTCGTCCTCTATTTCTGGGCGCTGTCATGCAGACTACGGGCAATCGTCCGCCCGGCCTGGTCCCGGCCAAGGGCAAGTACATGCAGCGCGATCTTCAGCGATGCTGCGCGCGTTACGGGATTGAGTTTCGAATGAATCCGCATTTCCCCATGATGAACACCCGGCCAATGCTACGCGCCGCGATCGGCCTTGCCGACGATGCCGATACGCAGAAGCGCTTCATCGAAACCATATTTCACCATGTCTGGCGCGCCGAAGAGCCGTTGAAGACGGATGATCTGGAACAGGTTCGCGCGATCTGCGCATCTGCAGGCTTCGACGCAGACCGGATTCTAGGTCTTGCTGAAAGCGAAGAAACCAAAGCGCGGCTGAAGGCCAATACCGATAGCGCGATTGAGCGCGGCGCTTTCGGTGCGCCAAGCTTCTTCGTCGAAGATGAACTCTTCTTCGGGCATGACCGTCTTGATTATGCCAGAGAGGCTCTGATCGCAGCAGGCTGAACGGCCCCCGCATAGGTCAGTCGAAGCACTTATTCTCCAGCTTCGACACCCCCATCCTTCAGGCCGGCACGCCTTTAGGACGCCGGATAATTTTTAGACGGTTGGTCGGCAGCGCTCTGGATCAGCGCCTGGCTCATGACAGCCTTTAGCATATCCGGCCTGAACGGCTTGGCGATCAGATAGATGGGTTCGCCTATCCGGCCTGTCAGTAGCCGCTCAGAAAAGGCCGTTATGAAGACAACCGGAATATCAAGCTCGCGGGTGATGATGTTTGCCGCCTCTGCGCCAGACGAGCCATCGGCAAGCTGAATGTCTACCAGCAGCAAGGAGGGTTTCAACGTGCGGCAGGCCTCGACCGCCTGCTCACATGTCGTGGCATGGCCGACAACATTATGGCCCAGGCTTCGCGCGATCTGCTCGATATGAACGGCCACAATTGGCTCATCCTCAATGATGAAGACATCGGCGGCGAGAGAGGCGGTAAGGTCGTTCTCCGCATCGGTGATAAGCTGGCCGATCTCCTCATCTGCACATCCCATGATGAGGGCGGCGTCGCCCGGGGCAAACCCTTCCATAGCTGTCAGCAAAAGCGCGCGGCGCGGCAAGGAGGCCGTGTCCGTACCGGCGGTCGCAACAACAGATGCACGGATCGTCTGTTCCAGCCGCGTGAATATTTCCAGACGGCCTGTTGCGGGCGGCACATCATCGATGAATGAGACGAGCGCGGCCTCGACCAGCGCGTCGCCGCGCTCGCCAGACCCTGTGACGGCCCTGGCATAGCGGCGCATATAGGGCAGCTCACGCTCAAGATTGTCAGCCAGGCGCATGGGACACGATACCTCTACCAAATGTAGATATACAGCGCCCAATAGGTTTAGAAAAAATTAGCCGTGCTGAGTACCGGTCAACTACCGGTTGCGCGGCTAGATCTCGATACCGGCCTTGCGCGCCAGATCCGCATAGGGGGTTTCCGGACGCGGGCCATAGTGCGAAATGACCTCGGCGGCGGCGATATGGCCGAGCTTCGCGCAGGTTTCCAGAGGCAGGCCCTTGCTGACGCCGAACAGGAAACCGGCAGCATACTGGTCACCCGCCCCGGTGGTATCGACCACCTTGTCGACAGGTTCGGCAGGCACGGCCACGACGCCTTCCGGCCCGATGACCACGGAGCCCTTCTCCGAGCGTGTAATGGCAGCGAGCCCGGTATCGGCGCGCATGCGTTCGACGGCCTCATCGAAGTCTTCGGTCTGGTAGAGCGAAAGCGCCTCGTCTTCATTGGCAAAGACAAGATCGACATGGTTCTTGATGAGGTGAAGGAAGCTGTCGCGGTGGCGTTCGACACAGAACCCGTCCGACAGCGTCAACGCGACCTTCCGGCCCGCCGCCTGGGCGATCTCGGACGCGTGGACGAACGCAGCCTTGGCGTCTTCCTGATCGAAAAGATAGCCTTCAAGATAGAGGATGGCGGCATCCTTCACCATCTGCTCATTGATATCCGCCGGCGAAAAGAGGACCGAGGCGCCCAGAAACGTGTTCATGCTGCGCGCGCCGTCCGGGGTGACGAAGACGATACAGCGTGCGGTCGCAGGGCCATCTTCGAGAGCGGGCGTATCGAACGGAATACCGCTCTCATTCATGTCCTTGCGGAAGACATCGCCGAGCGTGTCCTTTGCGACCTTGCCGATATAACCGGCCCGGCCACCGAAACTCGAAATCCCGACAATCGTATTGGCACCGGACCCGCCTGAGAGCTGCGGGCCCTCCGGCGCGGCCTCGACAAGCGCGTCTGCGCGCGGCTCATCGATCAGCGTCATGCCATCCTTGCGGATTTCGTGCTCGGCGAGGAAGGAGTCCTCGACACTGGCAAAGACGTCAACAATAGCGTTTCCAAGGCCAACGACATCGAATCGGGTATCGGTCAAAAATCACCTCAACTGGTCTGTTTTCGCAATATGGCCCGCCAGAGTCCGGCGCGCCTTCAAAAGGTCCGCCGCGGCGGTGCTTTAGATCTCAATGCCCGCTTTTTCAGCATCGGCAAGGAAAGCGGCAAGCCCCTTGTCGGTGAGCGGGTGGTTCGCAAGGCCGCGCAGTACATTTGGCGGCACAGTCGCCACATCGGCGCCGGCCAGGGCCGAGAGCTTCACATGGTTCGGGCTGCGGATCGAGGCGGCGAGAATTTCGGTCTCGAAGCCGTAATTGTCATAGATGATGCGCATCTCCTCGATCAGCTCCATGCCGTCGATATTCATATCGTCCAGACGACCAATGAAAGGAGAGATATAGGTCGCCCCCGCCTTTGCCGCGAGAAGTGCCTGATTGGCGGAAAAGCAGAGCGTGACGTTCACGGCGGTGCCCGCATCGGCCAGCGTCCGGCAGGCCTTGAGTCCATCCATTGTCAGCGGCAGCTTGACGGCCACATTCGACGCGATCGCCTGAAGCTTCTTGCCCTCGCTGACCATCTTGTCGAAATCCGTCGCCACGACTTCTGCGCTGACATGGCCGGGGGTCAGCTCGCAGATTTCCGCGATCACGTCCGACATCTTGCGGCTGGACTTTGCGATGAGAGACGGGTTCGTCGTGACACCATCAATGAGGCCGGCCTCTGCCAGCGATTTGATCTCTTCGGTGTCGGCGGTGTCGACGAAGAATTTCATATTGGTCTCCTGCGGGGTGTCTGCAGGCGCTTTAGCAATGATAGGCCCGCCCGGCTAGGCGCCTTCGTGCAGCCGCTTGAAATAGGCGATGGTCTTTTCGAGGCCGTCGCGCAGCTTGACCGTCGGTTCCCAGCCCAGCGCCTGCTGCGCGCGGGTGATATCCGGCTTGCGCTTGCGCGGATCATCCTGCGGCAGCGGCTTGTTGACCAGTTTCGAGGGTGAGCCGGTCATCTCGACAACAAGTTCGGCCAGCTCCCGGATCGTGAACTCGCCAGGATTGCCGATATTGATCGGGCCGGTGACACTGCTGTCAGTGTCCATGAGCCGGATCAGACCTTCGACCAGATCGTCCACATAACAGAAGGAGCGCGTCTGCTGGCCGTCGCCATAAAGGGTAATGTCTTCCCCGCGCAGGGCCTGCATGATGAAGTTCGAGACCACGCGGCCATCATTCGGGTGCATGCGCGGGCCATAGGTGTTGAAGATCCGCGCGACCTTGATCTGCGTGCCATGCTGGCGGTGATAGTCAAAGCACAGCGTTTCGGCGCAGCGTTTGCCCTCATCATAACAGGATCGCGGGCCGATGGGGTTCACATTGCCCCAATAGCTCTCTTCCTGCGGATGAATTTCCGGGTCGCCATACACCTCGGAGGTCGAGGCCTGGAGGATTTTTGCCTTGGTCCGCTTGGCGAGGCCCAGCATGTTGATCGCCCCATGCACCGAGGTCTTCGTCGTCTGGACAGGGTCGAACTGGTAATGGATCGGGCTTGCCGGGCAGGCCAGATTGTAAATCTGGTCGATCTCGACAAAGAGCGGAAAGGTCACGTCATGGCGCATGAGCTCGAAGCGCGGATTGCCCATCAGGTGGGCGACATTGGTCCGCGTTCCGGTGAAGAAATTGTCCACGCACAAAACCTCGGCGCCCCGGTCGAGCAGACGCTCACACAGGAACGATCCGATAAAACCGGCCCCGCCGGTCACCATGATCCGCGGCGCGAGATGCATCAGGGGCGGCCCACGCTGTAATAGTCGAACCCGCGCTTCTTCATGTCTTCTGGCGAATAGATATTGCGCAGGTCCACGACGATATTGCTCTTCAGGTTCTCCT
>NVWP01000136.1 GCA_002733705.1 Henriciella sp.
CGGGTTCGCCAGAAAGACGATCTTCGTCTTGTCCGTCACGCGTTCCAGCATGGCGTCCACATCGGTGCGCAGCTCTTTTTCCGGTGCGCTGACCAGCTTTGCGCCCGCCTGCTGGGCGACGAGGCTGTAGACGAGGAAGCCGTGCGCCGACTGCAGGACTTCATCGCCGGGCTGCAGATAGGCACGCCCCAGAAGCTGGAAGATTTCGTCAGAGCCAGCGCCGCAGACGATCCGGTCCGGGTCGATGTCATATTTCGCGCCAATCGCCTGGCGAAGCGCAAAGGCCGAGCCATCGGGGTAAAGCTCGAGATGACGGGCGGCATTGGTGAGCGCCTCAACCGCCTTGCTGCTCGCCCCTAGCGGGTTCTCATTGGAGGAGAGTTTCCAGCCATGATCGAGCTTCTGACCACCCTTGTAAGGCGTGATCTCGAGAATGTTCGAAAGTGGCTTTGGCCCGGTCATCAGACTGCTCCCTGTTTCAAGCTGATCCTCATGGGCCAAGGATGGGCCGAAAATCAAGTGAGAGCCTGTGAATGACCGGGCCGCAAGCGCGGATCAGGCCTTCAGGAATTCAATGAGATCCGTTGTCAGCTGGCCTGAATGTGTCGCAGGCAGGCCGTGCGGCGCGCCTTCATATTCCTTCAGCTCTGCATTCTTGGCGAGTTTGACAGCCTCGCGCCCGGTCGCATCGATGGGGACCGTCTGGTCGCCAGTGCCGTGAATGACGAGGAGCGGCACATCTATCGCATCGAAATCGGGGCGAAGGTCGGTCTTGCCGAACGCGTCGACACAGTCGAGCGTCGCCTTGGGTGAGGCCATCATCGCCATCTGCCAGGACCAGTGCAGCACTTCGTCGGACACGCCGCCGCCCTCGGTGCCATTGCCATAGAAATCCTTGAAGAAGCCGGCCAGGAATTGCTGACGGTTCTGGCGCAGCTCTGCCTTGATGCCTTCGAAGACATCTATGGGGGCACCGTCCGGATTGTCGTCGGTTTGCAGCATATAGGGCGCGATGGACGAAATCAGCGCCGCCTTCTTCACGCCCTTGCCGTCATGGCGCGACATGTAGCGGCAGACCTCGCCGCCCGCCATGGAGAAGCCGGCCAGCGTCGCATCCTTCAGGTCCAGTTCCTTGATGATCGCGTCAAGGTCATCGGACATCGTGTCATAGTCATAGCCGCTCCAGGGCTGTTCGGAACGGCCAAAGCCCCGGCGGTCATAGGAGATGACGCGGTAGCCCGCTTCGGCGAGTTTCACCGCCTGATATTCCCAGCTGTCGGCATTGAGCGGCCAGCCATGGATCAGGATGATGGGCTGTCCCTCACCCCAGTCCTTTACATAGATGTCGGTTTTGTCAGCACCCTGAATATACGGCATGTTTTCCTCGTTTCTTGCTCTTGAATCTCACCCAGCCAACGTGTCGGCAGCGGGGCTGTTCCGGCATGCGCCAATAGGCGAGCCATCCGATCCGGCTTGACTTGAGCGCGCCTTGCCGACACCAGAACGGCGATGCCCGATAATGCTTCGCCCCAGACCGATGCCCTGCGCGTGCTCGCCCTGCCAGAGCCGCTGAAGCTCGATTGCGGCGAGACCCTCGAACATGTCGATATCGCCTATGAGAGCTGGGGCACGCTGAATGAGGACAGGACCAATGTCGTTCTTGTCTGCCACGCGCTGACGGGCGATCAGTTTGCAGGCTCGCCCAACCCGGTCACGGGCCGTCCCGCTTGGTGGACGCGTATCGTCGGGCCGGGCAAGGCTGTCGATACCGACCGGTTCCATGTCATTGCGACCAATGTACTCGGCGGCTGTATGGGCACAACCGGCCCGGCGTCCAAGGCCCCCGATGGCAAGCCCTATGGGACGCGTTTTCCCGTCATCACCATTGCCGACATGGTCCGCGCCCAGCGCGCCTTTATCGAGGCGCTCGGCATCGACAGCCTGTTCTGCGTGATCGGCGGCTCCATGGGCGGGATGCAGGCACTCGAATGGGCCGCGCAGGCGCCCGATCAGGTCTTCACCTCCGTGCCCATTGCCACCTCGGCCAGCCATTCGGCCCAGAATATCGCCTTCTATGAGGTCGGGCGCCAGGCGATCATGGCCGATCCCGACTGGTGTGAGGGCCATTACCTCGCCGAGGGAAAACGCCCCTCACGCGGCCTCGCCATCGCCCGCATGGCCGCGCACATCACCTATGTCTCGGAAAGCGCCCTCAAGCGGAAATTCGACCGCGGCCTGCAGGACCGCGAACGCACCAGCTTCAGCTTCGATGCCGACTTCCAGGTCGAATCCTATCTGCGTTATCAGGGCAATTCCTTTGTCGACCGGTTCGACGCCAACTCCTATCTCTATGTGACGCGCGCGATGGACTATTTCGATCTCGCCTCGCGCCGTGAGGGGCGGCTGGCCGATGTTTTCAGGGGCACACCGGTGCGCTTCTGCCTGTTTTCATTCTCCTCAGACTGGCACTATCCGCCAGAGGCCAATCGCGACATCACCCGCGCGCTTGCTGCGGCCGGCGCCGAAGTCAGCTATCTCGATATCGAGTCCGACAAGGGCCATGACGCCTTCCTCCTGGAAGAGCCGATCTATGAAAAGGCGCTGACTGGCTTCCTGTCGGCCAATGCAGAATTGCGGGGCATCTAGTGGCAGGCTTTCCGCAGGTCCGCGCCGACCACAAGGCGATTGCCGCCCGCGTTGAGCCGGGGGCCCGTGTTCTGGACGTCGGCTGCGGCGACGGTGCCCTTCTTGACCTCCTGAAGCGTGAGAGAGGCGTGAAGGTTGGCGGGCTGGAGATTTCCAGCGAGCTTGCCGGGGTCGCCCTCGCGCGCGGTCTGTCGGTCATCCAGGGCGATGCCGACAGCGATCTGGAGGTCTTTCCCGACGATGGGTTTGACGTCGCCATCCTCTCGCAGGCGATCCAGCAGATGCGCCGGCCGGCCCATGTCCTGCGCGAACTGGCCCGGATCGCGCCGGACGTGATTGTTTCCTTCAGGAATTACGGCCTCTGGACGCGGCGCCTCTCGCTCATCCGCTCCGGCCGCATGCCGGGGCCGGGCTGGGCTCAGGCCGAAAATATCCTTCAGCCAATCACCGCGCTCGACATGATTGAGCTTGCAGACAGCCTCAACCTCACCACCGTCGCCATGGCCCCCGTACGCGGAGGTGTTGTCGGCGCTTTCCGCAAGTCGGGTCTTGCCCGCCTCAACTGGGGCGCAGACGAGGTGATCCTTCATCTCAGGCGCGCATAGAAAAACCGGCAGAAGCACGAAACTCCTGCCGGTTTTCTGAATACCGAAAAAAGAAAGAAGGGGCTTAGCCGCCCAGTGCCTGTTCGTTCTTCTCGCCGGTCCGGATGCGGGTGACGCTGTCGAGGCCCGAGACGAAAATCTTGCCGTCACCAATCGTGCCGGTATTTGCCGCGCTGATGATGGCCTCGACAAGACGGTCGATGTCGCCCGTCGCGCAGGCCACTTCCACCTTCACCTTCGGCAGCAGGCGGACCTCATACTCGGCACCGCGATAGACTTCGGTCTTGCCCTGCTGGCGTCCATAGCCTCGGACTTCCGAAACTGTCAGACCGGCAACACCGGCTTCACTCAGCGCGTCGATGACGGCGTCGAGTCTGCTCGGTTTGAAGATAGCGGTGATTAATTTCATGGCCCCAGAGCCTCCCATTGTTCAACAAGTTCGATGAAAGCGCGCCGTGTCAGGACGGTCAATGTGAGAAATTGGCCCTTTCCGGACGCTCTCACGCGCTGCCTCATTTCTAGGCAATTGTGCCACACCTTTGCGCCCACCCGCCAGACTCGTGGCCGGCGCGACGGCGCCACCGCCCGGTTTTGCATAGAGGTGTTTGACTGCTTCAACCATGACAACGCCGCCAAGGCCAGAGGCGGCGAACGCTCCGAAACTCTCAAATCCGTCAGCGGCCTGCGTCACCAGCCGCCAATTCAGCGGCGGCATATGGACGGCGGTCGTGCTGGCGGTCACCTGAAACAGATGGTCGTTCAGCCATTCGATCAGCTGGCGCCGTGTCCAGGGGCGTCCATGTCCAAATGGCGTGCCCTCGCTCAATGACCAGAGCCCCTTGCGATTGGCGACCACCAGCAGAACGCGCCCCTCCGGCGCCAGCACACGCCAGGCTTCGCGCATCACCGCGCGTGGGCTTTCCGCCTCCTCGACGGCATGCAGCAGGATGACCCGGTCGAAGACACCGTCGCCAAAGGGCAGGCGGTCTTCCTCGGCGATACAGGTCGACACGCCGCGATCTGTCCCGGCCCAGTAGCTGGCAGGCCAATGGTGCGGCGTCACGGCCATACAGGCCTGCGCATTTGCCGACAGGCCGGCCAAAAGCGGGTGGGCGTACCCCATGCCCAACACAGTCTGGCTGGCGCAATCGCCCCAGAGATCATTCAGGCGCTTGAGGAGCAGATAGCAGACCGTTTCTCCCAGTCCGGAGGCATAGAACTTTTCCAGATCGCTGGCCGTTAGTCTCATACAAGCCTTGTTTCACATTCCGCCTTTGGTTTTAAATGGTATCATGATCGAAATTCACCAGTTCCCCTGCCTGAAAGACAATTACGGCTTTCTCGCACACGACCCAGAGAGCGGCACGACCGTCGCCATTGATACGCCAGATGGTGAGAAATATCTGATCGAGGCCAGCAATCGCGGCTGGACCATCGATGAGATCTGGAACACCCACTGGCATCCCGACCATGCCGGCGGCAACGAGCTCATCAAGAAGGAAACCGGCTGCCGCATCCTCGGCCCGGCGGGCGAGGCTGAAAAGATACCCGGTATCGACCAGGACCTGTCCGGCGGCGATGAGATCGGCCTTGGCGACATGAAGGTGAACATCATCGACGTTCCCGGACACACGCTCGGCCATATCGCCTATCACATCCCTTCGGCGAAGACGGCCTTTGTCGGTGATGCGCTTTTCGCGCTCGGCTGCGGGCGTGTCTTCGAAGGGGATGCCGACATGATGTGGAAAAGCCTGTCGCGCCTGAAAGCGCTGCCAGCCGACACCACGATCTACTGCGCGCATGAGTATACGCAGGCCAATGCCCGCTTCGCCCTCAGCGTTGATCCGGACAATCCGGCGCTGACGGCCTATGCAAAGGAAGTTGAGGCAAAGCGGTCGCGCGGCGACTGGACGGTGCCGACCGTTCTCTCGCGGGAGCTGGAAGCCAATCCCTTCCTGCGGGCTGACGACGCTGACCTTCAGGCGGCCATGGGCCATGCGGGCGATCCCGTCGCGACTTTCGCGGAAATCCGCGCCCGCAAGGACAGTTTCTGAACATGCCCGCCATCTCCGGCGACCTCGGCGCGAATGAGATCATCCGCCTTCTGGGGCTCAAGCCTCACCCCGAGGGCGGCAACGAGCCGACGGCAACCGTGCGCGCTCTTCTACCGGGCTATTTTCGAACGATGGGAATCCCCGTTCTCTCGGGCCGAGCGATCGGCGGGCAA
>NVWP01000137.1 GCA_002733705.1 Henriciella sp.
TGATCAGCCCGCCGGTCCAGCAGGCCGCCGCCGACACGGCGGCAGCGCCTGTCGAGCCGCCCGGGACATCGGGCAGCGCCACACCGGCATAGAGCGGCAGAAGGGCCAGCGTCCCACTATTGATGAGGCCGGCCAGAAACACCGCGATCACGGCAGAGGGCGCAATCTCGAACAGGCGCCGGAAGGCCAGCGGCTCGACGCTCGGCGCCGGCGGCTCACCGCGCCGCGTCAGGCAGACCGGCAGCAGCGACAGCGTGAGGAAGATGGCCGCCCAGAGATACGGCCTGAAATCGACCGGCGCGAGACCGGCCACAAAGAACGGCCCGACCACCAGAGCGACCTTGGCGATGAGATGATAGAAGCCGCTGACACTGCCCCGGTTCTTCATCGAGACGGTGGCACCCAGCCAGGCTTCGATACTGGAGAACATCCACGCAAAGGCCGCCCCCTGCAGGATCCGCACAACCGTCCAGCTCCACGGGTCGAGCGCCAGCTGCATGACCAGAACACTCGCCCCGCAGGTTGCTGCGGCGGCCGAAAAGACGCGGATATTACCGAACAGGATCACCGCATTGGTCGCGGTATAGGCGCCGACCATGAAGCCCAGCGCATAAGCGGCCGCAATCGCCCCGATCAGGCCGGGACTGACCCCGAGAGTCTCAAGGCCGAGCGGCGTCACAACACCGAGTATCCCGCCGCCGAGCTGAAGAAAGGCCGCGGCAGCAATCAGCGCCCAGACGTTCCGATAATCGCTCATTGGCAGGCTGGGCTCCTTTAGCCCCTGTTCAGGTCAGTCTTGATGTTTGCCGGGCTTATTTCACGCCAATATCGTCAAACGCAATCACGTTTTCCCGTACAGTTTCACCTTCGCTGTTCTTCAGTAGCAAGGAAAGCTGGCGCCCCTGCCAGTCGATCTCGACCTCGCCATAATTCTCCGGCGGAAAGGGCGCGCCAACCTGACGGGGGTCCATCTCAGGGCTTTCCTCGGCAAAGGCGACGTTCAGCGAGGAGGCGGTCAGCTCATTGGCCTCATAGGGCAGCACGCCCTGCTCCTCATAGATGAAGCCGGTGTGGCGGTCGCCGCTCAGGAAGACGACACCGCCCGCGTCGCTCTCGCGGACCAGCTCGAACAGGCGCTCCCGCTCGGCAGGCAGCTTGTCCCAAGACTCCCAGCCATGCACCGTCGGCATCACCTGTACGGAAGAGACGATGAAACGAAGCTCCGCCTCATCCTGAAGACGGTTCTGCAGCCAGGTCCACTGCGCGCTGCCCAGCATGTCCTGATAGCTGCCCTCCGGCGCGGGCATATAGCGCTCCTTGCCCTCGGCGCCATAGTCATCGGTCGGTGTCAGATCGGAGCGGAAAAAGCGGGTATCCAGCACGATGACCTGCACGCGCTGGCCTTCCGGCCCGAAGGTGCGCTCATAGTAGGTGCCCGGATACTGGCCGACTTCATCATCGACAAGACCCCAGAAGGTCTCGTGGATCAGTTCGGCATACTGTTTGAACGGAAAATCCCTGCCGCCATCATTGGTGCCATAATCATGGTCGTCCCAGGCCACCATCATCGGAAATTTCGCGCGCACCGCCTGGAATTCCGGCCGGGTGGCCAGCTCCTCAAAGCTCTCACGCAGCTCGTCCAGCTCCGGCTGGTTGTTGGCATAGTCGCGCCCGTCGCGGTCGCCATAGACATTGTCGCCGATCATCAGGAATAGATCGGCATCCTCTCTGGCCAGCTGCGCCAGTGTGGGGCTGTCCAGCTCCTCATCATTGCAGGAGGCCAGCAGGATGCTCGTCAGCGTCTCGTTCAGCGGCAGAGAAACACCGGCTGGCGCCTGCGGCAGGGTCGTTGGGTCTATCGTGTCATAATACCGGTTCAGGGCCTCCACTGCCGATTGCGGCGGTCCCTCAAAGATCGACGGCAGGGACGGCGCCCCACCCTGCGAGGCACAGGAAACAAGCCCGAAGGCTCCAAATACGGCCAGAGACCTCAGATGCATGAACAGACCCTCTCACTTAACAAAGACGCAATGCTGTTATGCAGAACGCCGCTGTATAGATAAAGGTCCGCTCGCCTAGAGGGCGAAGAAGATGTGCCACATCATGCGGCCCGGCAGCAGGGTGAAAAGCCCGGCAACCAGCATCCCGCCGACAAACAGATTGGTCATTTCCTTGCGATGCTTCTTCACATCGCGCCGCTTGACCGCCGCGATGGCGACCGGCAGGCCGATCAGCGTCCAGGCCGACAGGGCGTGGATCGGGCTCCAGAAATTCTCAAACAGCGTCATGATGAAAAAGGATGAGCCGGCCGTCAGCGCCATACAGATGACCCAGGCCCAGCCGAAAATGCGGTGCAGGCGCAGGCCCTTGCGCGCCATCATCAGATAGACACCGATCGCCAGTGTGGTGAGCGCGGCGGCGACATGGATCTGGATCGCAATGCCGGACTCGATCAGTGGCTGCAGATCGAAGCGAAAGCGGGGGACCGACCCCGCATCGATCAGGGTCAGCGCGCTCACACCGGCATAGACAGGCAGGGCGATGGCAAATGTCCATTGCGTCCGCGAGAACTTTGGCAGGCGGGGGAGGAAACGCGGGCGGATAACTGTGTCTGTGAGGCTCATTGTCGGCTCCTTGTCTTCTGTCAGACCGGCGCCGGGCATCTGCTCGCCCGTGCGCCTTGACGACAGAGATCGCCCGCCCCGCCCCGGCCTGCGAGCTGGACTACGCGAGAGGTCTGGAATCCTTCGCGAAATGCAGCCAATGTCATTCACGAAGCGCGAATGGAGAGGGGCCCACAGCTTGCGCAGCGCCATCGACTGGAAGAAACGCAGCCGGGAAGCGCTGATCCTGATGGGGATTTCGCTCTTCCTTGCCTTTGTCCGCCCCTATGGCAGCAACGCCAATGCGCCCTTCCTCCTCAATTTCGGCGTCTGGCTGCTCCTGATCGGGTCGGGCACGCTCGTCGGGGAACTGACGGTGCATGTCTTCTACCGCCTGAGACCGAACGGCCCTGACTGGCTGATGGTTATCATCACCTCGCTTGTCACTGCCGTCGGCGTGACCGGCGTCATCTACGGTCTCGAATTCCTCTCCGGGGGATACATTGTGGTCGGGGACGGGCCGGTCCACATCATCTATTTCTATGTCCTCGTCATCGCGACGGCCATGACGCTGATCGGCTATACGGTCAGCCGCGCCTTCAACCTCGCCGGCCCGGACTTTGCCCAGGCCGCAGATGAAGGCGATGCGGTGAGCGATTTCCTCAAACGCCTGCCGGTGCGCTTTCACACCGCTGACCTCTGGGCCGTTTCCTCTGAGGACCATTATTGCCGCGTCCACACTTCGCTCGGCAGTGAGCTCATCCTGATGCGGCTCAGCGATGCGGACCGCGAACTTGCCAGCGCAGACGGCCTGCGCGTTCACCGCTCATGGTGGGTGGCGCGCAAGGGCGTCGCGCGCGCCGAACGCGGCGATGGCCGGATCCGGCTTTACCTTCATTCCGGTGAGGACGTGCCCGTCTCCCGCTCCTATCAGGCCGCGGTCAAGGATGCGGGCTTCACCGGCTGAAGGCGCCGGTGTCTCCCGAAAACCACGCTGTGACGGGCAAATCCGTCCATACCTGCCCGGCATGGAACATATGCCCCCGCCACGCATACTGCTGTCAGGATCGCGCCCCTATCTGGCGCCCCAGCAAGACAGGCCGCATGGGGCGGCGCATTCGCACAAAGTGGGTCACATGACCCAGGGCATCTCAAAAACCGCCATCATCGCCATGCTCGGCGTCATCGCAGCCCTCACACTGGTCATGGCCTTCACCCCATCCGGCTCAATCTATCAGGGCTGAACGGCCGCCCTCATGATGAGAGGGTAGACCAGCCACCCCCTAGGCTCCAATTCTCGTAATCGCATCGGCGTCGGCAGACCCCGCCCATTCGCGCACAGCCTGCCCCTCCACAACCAGATCCGGCGCAATCTCCGCCAGCGGCACCAGCACGAAGGCCCGCTCCGTCATCCTCGGATGCGGCAGGGTCAGCCGCTCGCTTGTCAGCGCGACACCCTCCATCCACAGCACATCGATATCGATCAGGCGCGGCCCCCAGCGCACACCCGGCTCACGCCCCAGCGCCACTTCCAGATCCTTGCAAGCTGCCAGCAGGTCCAGCGGCGCAAAATCCGTCTCCACCCGCGCGCAGGCATTTATGAAATCAGGCTGGTCCTCGACCCCCCAGGGCGGCGTTGCATAGAGCGAGGAGCGCGCCGTCACCGACAAGCGATCCATCGCGTCGAGCGCCTCCATCGCCCGGCCGATCATCCCGGCGCTGTCGCCAAGGTTCGACCCGAAGGCGAGGGCGGCCTGCCGCAGCTCAGTCACGGCTGAGTTCGATCTCCACCCCGACATGGTCGAGGAAATGCCGGATCGGCGCGTTCGGCTTGCGGATACGCACCCGCACGCGCGAGACCAGCGGAAAGGTCTCCATCACGCCCTGCCCGATCCGTTCGGCCAGCGTCTCGATCAGATTGAACGGTCCGCTGGCAGAGATCTCATGCGCAAGATCGCAGACTTTGCCATAGTCGACCGCATCCTTCATCGTGTCGGAAGGGGCTTCCTGCCGCGCGACGAGGCATTCGATATCGGCATAGAATTTCTGGCCGAGCCTCTGCTCTTCCGCGATGAGGCCGTGAAAGCCGTGAATGCCGAGGTTTTCGACGAAGACCCGTTCAGTGCGCCGCATTGTCGATTGTCTCCCATAGGTCGAGCGCGGCCCGGTGAGCGGCCACATCATGGACGCGCAGCATATGCGCCCCCCGGCGTACCGAGTCGAGACCAACAGCCACAGACGCAGTGTCGCGCTCTGCCGCCGTCTCGATCCCAAGCCGCTTGCCGATAAATGATTTGCGCGACACGCCGATCAGCACAGGCAGACCAAGGCCAACAAGATCGCCCGCCGCTGCCAGCACCTGAAAGTTCTGCTCATACGTCTTCGCGAACCCGACACCCGGATCGAGGATCACATGATCGCGCTTCAGGCCCTCGGCCTCGCAACGGTGCACGGCCTCCTCAAAGAAGCGCAGCATGTCACGGCCCGCATCCAGCGCCTCATCCTTCACCCCTCGATGATAGGTCAGCACATAGGCCGCGCCCGCATCTGCCGCGGCGCCCGCAATCTCCGGGTCCGACATCGCCGTCACATCATTGACGATCACCGCCCCGGCCTC
>NVWP01000138.1 GCA_002733705.1 Henriciella sp.
TTTCGGTCGGCGCGTAGCAATTTCACACGGTTTGCAGGTTCGGGTGGGAGCGACCGACGCAGTCTCGGCCGGGCGGTGTCACAATATGTATCGCGATCATCAGGCGGCGCCGGGTCCGCCGCGCGGCGGATGGGATCGTCCCGCAGCACAGCGTCAGGCCTCGTCAGTTTCTTAGGCGATGCTCGCGCGAACGGCGTCCGCGAGGCGCTGCGCTCGCTCAACCTCGAAGGTCTTGCCGGAAGGCCGGTGGAAGAAGTGTTCGCCGGGCTCGCGGACTATATCTGTCCCGATGGGGGATCGATCGACGAAGGAATTGCGCGCGACGCGTTTATCGAGACCATCGCCGATCTCGCGGAAGCCGGGATTACGGATATCGATGGGCTAACATCGGACCAGATTCAGACGGTATTCGAACTCTACGCCTCACACACCATTGAGGCGCGGATTTGCAACGACATCGGCACGCGCGTCGTTACGATGCCGTCGGATGCCCGGACGGTCGAACGGATTGAAGCGCAATTGTCCGAGTTCATCCAACGCGGGGTGAGCGACGCGGTGAACGCGTCGGGGATCGATATCGGCGCTCTCTCGCAGGATCAGGTTTCTGGCTTCGTCGACGACGTATATGAGGCGGCCTTCGCGATGCTCGAGGCGCTCGGAGAAAGCGAGGCCGAGGCATGAGACGGCACCTATTGATCGGACACTTCGGGTCGGAGGACGACGTCGGCATCCCGGCGGCCAGCGATGAGATCGTATCGGAACTCGACCTCTTGGTCGGCGACCGCCTCGGACACGGGATCGGCTACGCCCTATCAGACATGGAGAAATTGAACCTCGGACCGAGCGAGATCGCGGTCGATCTAATGGTGCTGGCCGCTCATATTCATGCCGCCGACACGCGCCTCGCGCGGAGCACGGAGTCGCAAGATGGTTGGTCGCGTGAGATCAGGTTGGTCGTGCCAGTCAGCGATCCGAAGCTCTGGACCCGGTCGGCGAGTATCGTGAAGCGCGCGCTCGACTTCCTGACGGGCGATCGCTGGCAAATCGGTTTCAGGGCACGACCTGAGGCCCAGGCAACGCTCGCGAAGCCACGACCGAAACCGTTGCTCCCGGTGGCGTTCGACGCGATCAATCTATTCTCCGGCGGCCTCGACAGTTTGATTGGCGCAATCGACACCTTGGAAGCGGGTGGCGCGCCTTTGCTGGTGAGCCATGCCGGTGAAGGCGCGGTCAGCAAGTCTCAGGAAGAGTGTTTTGAGGTCTTGAAGACGGCATATCCGGACGCAGCATTCGATCGACTGCGTATTTGGATGACGTTCGGGGACGGGCTAATTGACGGTGTCGAGTCCGAAAGCACCACGCGCGGGCGATCGTTCTTATTCTTCTCTCTGGGCGTGGCGGCAGGCACCGGTCTTGGCAAGGAATTCGTCTTGCGCGTACCCGAGAACGGCCTCATCGCCTTGAACGTGCCGCTCGACAGGCTCCGGCTCGGCGCGTTGAGCACGCGCACAACGCATCCCTTCTATATGGCGCGTTGGAACGAACTCTTGGGTGCGCTCGGGATCGATGGCGAACTGGTCAATCCCTATTGGGATAAGACCAAAGGCGAGATGGTGGACGAGTGCACCAACCGTGATGTCTTGGAAGAAGCAGTCGGACATTCGCTGTCCTGTTCGTCTCCCGCGAAGGCACGATGGAAGGGAGAACCGCAAGGACATTGCGGGTACTGCCTTCCCTGCCTGATCCGGCGCGCATCGCTGGCCGGGAACGATCCGACAGAGTACGGCGTCCCGGATCTAGCGGCCCACACTCTGGACACGCGTCAGGCGGAAGGACAGCAGGTGCGATCCTTCCAACTGGCGATCCGCCGATTGGCGCTCCGTCCCGGCCTCGCTCGGATGCTGATCCACAAACCCGGGCCCCTGTCCGACCATCCCGATAGGATCGATGCCTTTGCGGACGTCTATCGGCGGGGATTGGAGGAGGTCGGCGAAATACTGGATGGTGTGAAGACGGCACCCTCATGACCGACCGCAAAACCGCACGATTGGTCGATTTCCATTGCCACCTCGACCTCTACCCCGATCACGCCGCAGCGGTCGCGCAGCGCGAGCGGGAGCGCGTGTTCACGCTGACGGTGACGACGACGCCGAAGGCCTTCCCCCGCAACAAGGAATTGGCGGATCGAACGAAATATGTGAGGGCCGCACTCGGTTTGCATCCTCAACTCGTTGCAGAGCGCGCGCAAGAGCTCTCGATCTGGAAAGAGTATCTCCCATCGACGCGATATGTGGGAGAAGTCGGCTTGGATGCCGGACGACAGTTTTACGCCTCATTCGAACAGCAGAAGGTCGTGTTTGCCGAGATATTGAGCGCGTGCGCCGCCACCGGTGACAAGGTCCTATCCGTCCATAGCGTTCGCTGCACGAAAGTTGTCCTCGACACGATCGATGCTCGGTTGCCGGTCGGGAGGGGACGGGTAGTGTTGCACTGGTTCGCTGGGTCTGCGTCCGAGGCTCGGCGCGCCGCCGATATGGGATGCTATTTTTCGATCAATGTAGCGATGTTGCGGAATGAGAGGTCGGCAGCGCTAGTACGGACGCTCCCGAAGGAGCGTATCCTAACCGAGACGGACGGCCCCTTTACGGATAATGCGCCGGGCGGCGTTGGTCCGGCCGATGTGAAACCGGCACGGGACGGATTGGCCAAACTGTTCCAGATGGGCCAAAACGAGATTGACGCACTGATCTCGGAGAACCTGCGCGAACTCGTTAGCTGATCTTTGGGATTGGCAACTCAACGACATTTGATCTAGACTCGCGTCAGCGATGGTTGCCGTCAGGGGGAAGACCAGAAGGGGCTTCCGCTTTGCCGATAGTCCGGCCCGTAGGGCGACGCCAGAATCCTCTTAGTCAGATATAATATTTGAAGGGAAGCTTCGGCTCACCTTCCATTGGTGCTGAGATGAGCACATCGCCCACAGCATTGGCGAAGCGGATTGTCACGGGAAGCCGGTCGTTGTGAAGGCATGAGTTGAAGTTGATTTTCGTAAGGCCGAGAACGTCGCTTAAAACGGTTTCCAGATCGCAATCACCGCGCAAGACACGAACCGATATCGGGTTTGGCGTCTCTGGTCCCATGTACGTGTCGAGGCGCGGAACGTAGCCTGATGTCCACAAAAGCGCATGGCGCTCACCAATTTGCAATGCTGTTCCCCGAATCACCGGATACTCGCCCGGGCGATAGAGCTTTAGGTCATCTCGCGAGTCAGCGATCTGTACGCCAACGACATTGGTGTCCTCGCCACACGCCGACGAGAAACCCTTCCATTCGTCATCCGTAAAGGCGGATTTGGCATGAATGAAGAGTTCGGCGGGCGGGCCGTCATGGAGGCGTGTGTATTCTCCGACCACCATTTCGATGAGGTTCTTTGCAGCCGTTTCATCAAGATGGAACTGCTTTGTGTCGGTTTGGAACCAGGGCCCGAGCGCGCCCCGAAAGACAACACCCTCGCCATCGGAGAGGAACATCTGTGCCGCGCAACAGGCGTGTTTTTTGTCGCTCGTTAACTCGCTGCGCTTGTACACTAGCCCGACATAGCAAACACCGGGGCGGACATTGGCCAATTGCCAGGGCTTTCCGCCCGCCTTGTAGTAGGCGCCCGTTCCGAGTTTCCATGCGATTGTTGCAGGATCTTCGACACGTCGGATCGGCATCCCGCTCTCGCGGCGAAAGTCGCCGGGAGCGAGGGTGGTTTCCCGGACGATCTGCGTCACGATGCGCTCTTTGAGCAAGCGCGCTTTCAGTTGGCGACGGAAATGCGTGGCGTACCGATAGACCTCGGCTTCGCGCTCATCGTCGCCAAACAAGGTCGGCTGGCGCTGTAAGTCTCGCGCTTTGCGCTGCGTGAGGGTGACTTCGCCAGAAACGCGTTCGTCGCGCCTGACGGTCGATTTCGGGCGGCCAAGTTCGTAGACCTTCTCAGGTATCACGACGAACCAGAATTGGGGTGCATTTTCGAGGCGATTGTTTTCGGAGACGAGGCGCGACACAAACATGTCGACAGTCTTGCGGACAGCCTCATGCCGATTTGCGATACGCAGCGTTTCGTCAATTTCGTCTGGATCAAGCGAGTCGATCAGACATGGCGGCTCGATGGGCCAATCTGCATGAAAGGCGGCGGCGAAACCGGGGAACGGCACATGTTGAGGTTCGACCGCGCGAGAACGTGGCCCTGGCTCTGGGATGTCGATAAAGCCCGCCATCTCCGACGCCCATTTCTTGAAGCGTGCAACGCCATCCTTTGTGCCGATCACGCCGTAGCGGATCGAAGGCAATTGCGCGACGTCGCCGACGGGTCCGTAGAGGAAGAGGCCATCTCGAGGATAGACAAGCTGTTGTCCGTGATGAAATTCCAGCTCTGGCTCTGGCAGATGCAACATACGCGGCGTGAAGCGATGTCTTTTATTTCTCATCGCTATCATCCTCATTTGGGGCGTCGAAGTGCTCAGGTTCCTCGTCGTCGCTGGGATCGTCGTCATCGCGTTCCGGGTCTTCGTCGGCGACAGGCAAACTGACAGGCACATCCCACGTGATCGGTGGCAGCCCCAGGATCAAATCTTCTTCAGAACTGACCGGCACGGCGAGCGCGGTCTCACCGTCAGCGAGCCAATGCAGAAATGCGAGCAACATGTCGCGCCATCGGGCATTGCGCCAGGTCTTCGCAAAGGATCGTCGAAGGCGATGCATCTTCGCGGGATCGTCGAAGGGCTTTTGTCCGTCTTCTGTGAAGATCAGTCGACTGACAATCCGGACGTGACGCAAAGGTGCTGACCGGGCGGCGACACTGACACCGAAGTGCCAGTTCAT
>NVWP01000139.1 GCA_002733705.1 Henriciella sp.
TGCGCGCGCCAGACTCACGGCTTCGGCCCGCCCGGCATGACCGGCCGGTCGCGAAAGCCGCCCATGGACAGCACCCGGTCATACATGACCAGTGCGCCGGCAAGGCTCACATTGATACAGAACCGCGTCGGGATCTTCACCACATGGTCACAGCGCGCCAGCATCTCTGGCGACAGATCCCCCCGCTCGCGGCCGAGAACATAGGCTGCCGATTTCGGATGGCGGAACTCCGGCAGCTCAATCGCATCCTCGGTGAGCTCGATGCCCACCATCTGACAGCCCTTGGGCAGCGCGATATCGCCAATCGCATCCCACTGATAATAGGGCACGCTCTCGAACGTCTTCGATGTGTCCGCCTTATAGGCAACTTTCAGCCGGTCTGCCGCGGCGACCGAGAACACAAAACTCGCCCCGAACGCATTGGCCGTGCGCATCAGCGCGCCAAGGTTCATCGGCTTGGAAATGCCTTCGGCCCCGATGGCGAAATAGCCCCGCATCGTCTCTCTACCCTTCTGCCCCGGCGGTGACCCGCCAGCCAATCAGCACCGCCAGGAAGAGCACGCCCGTCACCGCCGTCGCGCGCCGCGCAAGCCTGATATGGCCGATGGCGCGCGGATATTCGGCGCGCAGCCAGCTCGCCGCCTCGCCGACCGTATCGCCCTCTTCCAGCCCGGTCCCGGCCACCGCATGCACCACGGCAAAGCGCGCCGTGCCGTCTTCCAGCTCATCGAATTTCGCCCGCGCCGCCCGGCGCAGGACCAGACCCGTCATCAGCCGCATCTGCAGCGCCAGCGCAAAGGCGAAGGCCACCAGCACCCCGGCAATGAAAAAGCCCAGCGTCTGCCCGCTCATCGCCCCATCACCTCATCGTCGCCACATCGAAGCGGCCCGCGCTCGTCACGACGCCGCGCTTCATGGTCTCGGCGTTGAACACGACCTCGACATGGCCGAGCACATCGAGACAGATCATGCCGCCATCCCCGCCCAGGATAGCGAGGTCCTCAAGCGAACCCTCGGCGGCCTGTTTCAGGCTCTGCTTGCCATAGCGCACGCGCGAGGAGACATCGGCGGCCGCATTGGTGCGCAGGAAATACTCCCCCTGCCCCGTACAGCACACCGCGACGCGCTCATCCGCCCAGAGGCCCGCGCCGATTATCGGCGTATCGCCCACCCGGCCCGGCGTCTTGCCCAGCAGCCCGCCGGTCGAGGTCGCAGACGCCAGCCGCCCCTCAGTGTCCAGCGCAATCGCGCCAACCGTGCCATGCGCCAGCTCGCCCTTCTTCACCGGGCGGCTCACCGCGGGGGTGTAATAGGCTTTCGGATTATGCACCCGCTCCAGCTTGTGCTCGCGCGCGATCCGTGCCGCGCCCTTGCCGACGATCAGCACATGCGGCGTCTTCTCCATGACGAGGCGCGCCGCCGTCACCGGCGATTTGTAGCCGCGCAGCGAGGCAACCGCCCCGGCATTGCGCTTGCGCCCGTCCATGATGGCGGCGTCCAGCTCCCACTGGCCGATGGCATTGGGCGATGAGCCGCGCCCGGCAATGTGATGGCCGCACTCTTCCAGCGCGATCACCAGCGTGTGCACCACGTCCAGCGCCGCCTCCCCGCGTGCCAGGCGCGCTTCGCCCTCGCGCAAGAGTTCCGCCATATGCTGCTCTGCCGCCGCATGGTCGCGCTTGCGCAGCGGTCCGGCTCCACCATGAAGGGCAAGCGCCCAGCTCTTTGCCATCTCGTCAGTGCTCCAGAAATCGCGTTCAGCTTTTTCGCCGCGTCACGCTTCACAGCGCGCGGTGCCACGGATACGTTCGGCCCGTCAATTACAAGTCCCAGAGGCGACTGCCAAGGGACACAGCAAGAGGAACACGTCCATGAAAGCCATTCTCTCAAAGAGCCCAGGTAAACCCGACTCCCTCGTCCTGGAGGACGTGCCCGCCCTTGAGCCCGGCAAGGGCGAGGTCATTGTCGACGTGAAAGCCGTCGGCGTGAACTATCCCGACGTCCTCATCATCCAGGACATGTACCAGTTCAAACCCGAACGCCCCTTCTCTCCGGGCGGCGAGCTTTCGGGCGTCATCAAGGCGGTTGGCGAAGGCGTCACCAAGGTCAAGGTCGGCGACCGCGTCATGGGCTCCATCGGCTGGGGCGGCATGGCCGAAGAAGCCAAGGTGGACGAAGCCCGCGTGCGCCCCTTCCCGGACTCCATGTCCTTTGAAGAGGCCGCCGCCCTCCTCATGACCTATGGCACCTCCTATTACGCGCTGAAGGATCGCGGCCAGTGCAAGAAGGGCGAGACGCTCCTCGTCCTCGGCGCCGCCGGCGGTGTCGGCCTTGCCGCCGTCGAGCTTGGCGCGGCCATGGGGATGGAAGTCATCGCCGCCGCCTCAAGCCAGGACAAGGTAGACCTTGCCATTGAGAAAGGCGCAAAGCACGGACTCGTCTATGATCGCGGCCCCCTCGACAAGTCCCAGCAGAAAGCCCTCTCCGACAAGATCAAGGAACTTGGCGGCGGCGGCGTGGACGTCATCTATGACGGCGTCGGCGGCGACTATGCGGAACCGGCGCTCCGCGCCATGAACTGGGACGGCCGCTTCCTCGTCATCGGTTTCCCGGCCGGCATCCCGAAAATGCCGCTCAACCTCACCCTGCTCAAATCCTGCAACATTATCGGTGTATTCTGGGGCGCCGCGGTCGCCCGCGACCCGAAGGCGAATGAGCAGAACATCAAGGAAATCTTCGAGCTTTACGAAGCCGGCAAGATCAAACCCCACGTTTCCAACACCTATCCCCTCGAAAAGGCCGCCGACGCCATCACTGAACTGATGGAAAGAAAGGCTAAAGGGAAGGTCGTCGTGACGATCTAGCTTTATGCTCCTTCAGCTGACGGGGCGGATTTCTCGTCAGCTGAAGGAGCTATAGATAGAATATCTCGAACTATGAGATACGTGTAAACGACATACCTATCTGCTTCTTGTCTGCTCGAAATTTCGGCGTGGGACCCTTTTTGCGAAGCCTTAAAAATGGAGTCCAATCGCTCGCCAATATACTTCAGATGAGAGCCAACAATCTCAGTAAACCGGTCTGAATTAGAATTGTCTTCCACAAAGCACATCAACCGGTTCACATAATTATCGGGCCCTAATTTGATTGTCTTGCCGTTTCGCAATTGCTCGCCTGAACTTGGAAAGAGAACATCGGCGATAGATTGCAATATGCGTCGACAAGAGTGCACAGCGTTGGCCCAATTCTCGGCATTCTCGCTGGCCAAATTTTCGTAAATCGAAGAAAATTTGGTTACTGTTTCCGGCACTCGAATAGCTAATTGGTCATCAGCTTCGGCACGAATACGATCAAACGCGTTGCTCGCTATTGAGGAGTATTTCAACTCAACGAGTTTCTCGAGCGCGTAGCTATAGATACGACTTCTGCACCCGCTAAGCGCTATTGCCATAGTGCTTATGGCGGCTTTTTCCTTCTCGCGCTCGCGGTTGTTTGACATGCCTCCGTATACAAACTGCTGAGGATTGGCAGAGGATACGTGGGAGGGTGCGTCTACTGCGGCAGCCAATCGCAATTTCGCGGCTTCCAGTTGCGCTTCCATCGCTTCAATCGAGAGAGTTTTCATTTTCTCGAGAATTTTATCTTTCTCTTTCTGCTGACTTACCCGTCCTGCTTTGCGTCCTAGTTCAAAGATTTCTTGAGGGACACCTTGCGGAGTCGTCGGATAACCACCCGCTTCGTACTGAAAAATTTTTCTGGACTCATCATCGTTTAGTAAACGAGCGAGGCGGCTAGCCTTTAAGGCTGCGTGACTTAATGGGATCCGGCTAAGTTCTATATCTGTAACCAATTCGTCCGCGAGAATGAGTGCGTCTCTCAAGTTAGCAGAGCCAATATTCCTAGATTCCGGCGGCACAGATGAATCCATTGAAATAATCCCTTGTCATTACTTGGTTGCTTAGCACGATTCTACGCAAGTAAGGTTTTGACATCGCCCAATGGCGGGACCCCGCCATTGGGCCACAGCCAGCCAAAGCCCGGTCTGTTTCAGGCGGTCAAGGCTGCCGAAGGCACGGCGTCAGCCGCCCGGCCGTGAGGGCCTGAAACAGGACGGGCAGCACGGCCACCTCCCCTCCTCCAGACCGAAGCCTAAACACGAAAATATCCCCCAGCCGCCCAGAACAACACGGTCCGTACCCCGTCTCCTCACGTCCCCACACCGCCCACCCAACCAATTCATCCGCCCCCTTCGCGGCCCGGCCTATGCTGCACGGCGATGGTGACCGCTAACCCCCTTCTTGACCGCACGCTCGTGCGCCTCTGGCAGCATCTTGCCGGACTGGTCGCCGCGATGATGGGTCATGTGAAGGACGCGCAGACAGGCGATCCCGCCAGCAATCTGCCGCGCTGGCTCCGCCCGTCGCTGGTGGCCGCAGAGGCGCTCGCCCGCCGGCTCCTGATGATCGAGGCGCGTCAGCTGGATATGGCAGGCTGGACGCCCCGCCCGCGCGGGCCAGTTCCGCCCACCAGAACCACGAAAGCCAACGGCACCACAGCCCGCCCGCGCGGCTTTGCCCTGTTCGAGCCTGTCGCGTCCCTGTCCAGCTGCATAAAAATCGAGGGCGGGCCAACACGCCGGTTCGGGCCCGTCAGAGCACCCCGCATCATCGATATTTTCGGGGAAAAGCCACCTGTAGCAGAGGCTGGCCAAACGCCCCGTACGCCGGTCTGGCAGGCCCGTCTCGCTGCACTGGGTCACCTGCTTGAGACAAAGGACACCGCCGCCCGCCGGCTTGCCCGCAGGCTGGCCGCCCGGCCATCCGGTACCCGG
>NVWP01000004.1 GCA_002733705.1 Henriciella sp.
CTGGAATCATTTTCTGAAATTCCGTTCTGGGACTCCGAAGCAACAGAAGGATCAAAGGCCGCTCGACGCATGGCTGCTCTTTGCGATTATCTTCTTCTGGACCCCGCCGCACTTCTGGGCGCTCAGCCTGCTGGCCCATGGCGAATACAAGAAGGCAAACGTGCCGATGCTGCCCGTGACGCACGGGGCAAAGGTCACCCGCAACCAGATTCTCATCTACACGCTGCTTCTGGCGCCGCTGGCCCTTGCGCCGGTCCTTACCGGACTGGGCGGTGTTATCTATGCGGCTACGGCCACGCTTCTCGGCGGTGTTTTCGTGAAGCTTGCCGTGGATGTCTGGCGCAGCGATGCAGGCGCCGTTCCCGTTCGGCCGGAAAGCGCAAAGGCGGCAAAGCGTCTCTTTGCCTTTTCGATCCTGTACCTTTTCCTTCTGTTTGCCGCACTCATGATCGAACACGGGGCGGGGGCCCATTTTGACCTTGCGGGGATCCTATGAACCAGGAGCGTTTCGAACCTGCAAAACTCGATGAGGATGCCCGCCGGGCACAGAAGCGCCGGAATCTCTGGCTCGCTCTGGCGCTCGTGACTTTTGTGGTGCTGGTTGCGGTAACCACAATGCTGCGGCTTGGCGGCGGTGTGCCGGAGCGTATGTAATGAGCAATCTGAAAATCTCGGTCATTCTCTCAGTTGCGGCGCTTTGTATGCTGGGCCTCGCCTTCGCGTCGAAGCCGCTTTACGACACATTTTGCCGGGTGACAGGGTTTGGCGGCACGACGCAGATCGCCGAAGCGGCGCCCAGCGATGTGCTCGACCGGTCGGTTCACATACGGTTTGATGCGAACGTCATAGATGCGCCCATCCGGTTTCGCCCGCTTCAGACGGGTATGGACGTCAAGCTTGGCGAGCACGGCCTTGCCTTCTTTGAAGTCACCAACACCTCTGATCGCGATGTCAGCCTGATGGCCTCCTATAATGTGACGCCGCACAAGGCGGGCATCTATTACAACAAGCTTGAATGCTTCTGTTTTTCCGAGCGGATCGTAAAGGCTGGCGAGACGAAGAAGCTTCCGGTCGTCTATTTTGTCTCACCGGAAATGGACAGCGATTCAAATCTCGCCGACGTACGCACGATCACGCTCTCCTACACGTTTTACGAAACAGGCAATTTTCAGGGTGCGGCTAAATCGGCGGCACTTAACTAGATGGTTGCGACTCCGATAGCCTGCGGGCTAAAAGGCGCAAGAATTACATGGACGATAGGGATTCCGGGCTATGGCACATGATGAAGTGAAACATGACTATCACCTGGTGAACCCGTCACCTTGGCCGCTTCTGGGGTCGATGGCGATGGTTGTTCTGGCAATCGGGGCCGTCACCTATATGAAAGGCCTGTTTGGCATGCCGGAAGGCACGCCGTGGCTGCTGATGATCGGCCTCGCCTTCGTCGCTTACGTGATGTTCGGCTGGTGGCGTGAGGTCATCAAGGAAGGCAATGCAGGCGATCACACGCCGGTTGTCTCGATTGGCCTTAAATACGGCATGGTCCTCTTCATCGCGTCGGAGGTCATGTTCTTCGTCGCGTGGTTCTGGAGCTTCTTCGAGTTTGCCATCTTCCACGGCGCCCGTGTCGGTGACTCCTTCGATGCATCGAACCCGCTTTATGCCGAGGCGCTTCAGGCGGTTGGCGGTCAGTGGCCGCCGGCTGGTGTCGAGCTGTTCGACCCGTTCCACCTGCCGCTCATGAACACGCTGGTCCTTCTGCTTTCAGGGACGACCGTTACGGCCGCGCACCACGCACTGCAGCATGACCACCGCAAGACGGCGATCAATATGCTCGCCCTGACCGTGCTGCTTGGCCTCGCCTTCACCGGGCTCCAGGTGCTGGAATATTCGCATGCCGGCTTCACCTATGACGGTACGCTCTATGGCTCTGCCTTCTTCATGGCGACCGGCTTCCACGGCGCGCATGTGGTCATCGGCACGATCTTCCTGACCGTTTGTCTGATCCGCCTGATGACCGGTGGCATGAGCGCGAAAAAGCATCTCGGCTTCGAATTTGCTGCCTGGTACTGGCACTTCGTTGATGTCGTGTGGCTGTTCCTCTTCGCCTTTGTTTACGTCATCCCCTATCTGGTGCTCGGTCACTAGGAGGCCGGATTGGCAGCTTACGTCTCACCCATAAAGGCTGGGCTCGCCTGTCGATGCCCGGCCTGCGGTGAGGGGCCGGTTTTCAAATCCTTTCTGGAGATGGCACCGCGTTGTCCTGCGTGTGGCGCCGACTTTTCAAAGGCCGACGCCGCAGACGGGCCGGCTTTTTTTGTAATGTTCCTTCTGGCAATCCTGATCATGCCACCTGTGCTGCTGGTACAGATTGTCTTTGCGCCACCAGTCTGGGTCCACGTTATCCTTTGGGGACCCTTGATCGTGCTTCTTGGCGCCTGGCTCCTGCGTCCGTTCAAGTCTTTGATGTTTGCCCTGCAATGGAAGCATAATGCCGAAGAGGTCCGCTGGAACGATAGCGACGGGTCTGCCTCATGACATTCCGGCCCATGCCGCTCCTGACCCTCTTCACGATTGCCAGTCTGGTCATCCTCATACTTCTCGGAAACTGGCAATATGCCCGCTATAGCGAGAAGAAGGCGCAGGGTGCGGTCGCCAATGATCCTTTCGAGACTGTTCGGGTCGAGGTGGCGCAAACGAAGTCCGGTCGTGCTCAGCAGGTTTACGGTATTGTCGACGGTGAAGCCGTCTGGCGCCGCTATGTGCCCGGCCGCATAGATGGCGAAGGTCCTCTGGTGCTTCTCCTCTGGGACGCTGTTGCAGGCACGGATCCGATGCCTCTTGCCATAGATGGGCTTGGCGATTTTGAGGGCCGTGCAAACGTCTTTGAGCGTCCAGCACAGACGGGGGGGCTCGCCGCATCAAGCAAGCCTGAGCGTGACCTCTGGTATGGTTTCAATGGGCCGGCGATGCTGGATAATTTTGGCTATGAGACGAGTGATCCGCGCGTTGTCGAACCGGACAAGATGACGGTGCGCCTTGGCGAGGACATGTCGAGATCGCGACAGACCGAAAACCCCTATGCCACCCTGAAGGGGCGTGATCCGTTGCCGCCAGAACGGCATTTCGGTTACGCGATCACCTGGTGGGGCATGGCAATCGGGCTGATCGGCGTGTATCTCGCCTTTCATCGCTCGCAAGGGCGCCTCAGTTTCAGGAGATCCAAGTGAAATTCATCTCTACGCGCGGCGAGGCACCTCCAGTCGGTTTTGTCGATGCCTGTCTGTCGGGACTTGCACCGGATGGCGGGCTTTATGTGCCCGAACGCTGGCCGACCATTGCGCCGGCGCGCCCGGATGAACCTTATGTCTCGGTCGCAAGCCGTGTGATTTCTGCGTTCGCCGAGGAGGAGCTGCCGGAGTCGACGGTGCAGGGACTCTGCGAGCGGGCCTATGCGAACTTCGCGCATCAGAGCGTCGCCCCTCTGGTCCAGTGGGGCCCCAACCGTTTCATCATGGAGCTTCATCACGGACCGACGCTGGCCTTCAAGGATGTTGCGATGCAGCTGATCGCCCAGCTGTTCGATGAAGTGCTGACGGCGCGCGGCCAGCGTATGAGCGTGACCTGTGCAACATCGGGGGATACCGGCGGCGCAGCGGCAGCGGCCTTTGCGGGGGCCTCACAGGTCGACCTCTTCATCCTGCATCCCTTTGAGCGCGTCTCTCCGGTCCAGCGTCTCTTCATGACGACCACGGGCGCGAGCAATGTGCACAATATTGCAATTGATGACGATTTCGATGTCTGTCAGGCCATCGTGAAATCACTGTTTGCCGACCGCGACTTTGTGAAATCGTCCAATCTGTCGGGCGTGAATTCGATCAACTGGGCGCGCATTGCGGCGCAGGCTGTCTATTATGCGACCGCGCAGGCGGCGATGGGCGCGGACAGACCGCTCAGATTTATCGTTCCGAGCGGTAATATGGGCGACGCGCTCGCCGGCTATGTCGCGGCGCGCTGTGGCCTGATGGCCGGCTTCGAAGCGGTCTGTGCCGTCAATGAGAATGACACGCTGAATGTCCTGTTCGGCGAGGGCCGGATGCTGCGCCGTCCGGCGCGGGCCACGCCGAGCCCGGCCATGGATATTTCGGTGCCAAGCAATTTTGAGCGTCTTGCGTTCGAAGTCTCCGGACGCGACGCCGAGATGCTCCGGCGGGTCTACGAGCAGTTCGCCCAGTCCGGCGATGTCGAATTGCCCGACCGGATCAAGGGGCCGCTGGGATGTAGCGGACTTTCGGCGGCATCTGTTTCAAATGCCCAGACACTTGCAGAGATGCGGCAGGTGTTGGGCGAGACGGGCTGGCTGATCTGTCCGCACACGGCCGTGGGTACGCACGCGGCCCGAAACCTCAACTCCGATGGAGAGACAGTGGACATTGTGCTTGCGACCGCGCATGCAGCCAAGTTTCCTGAGACGGTTGAAGAAGCGACAGGCCGCAACTGTCCGCTGCCTGAAAGAGTGGCTGGCCTGACCGGGCGCACTGAAGTCTTCGAGAAGCTGTCCTCCGAGGCGTCTGTCGTTCGCGACTTTATCGAAAAAAATCGCCGCCGGTGATGCTCGCCACACCGCGCGGCGCAGGCTAATCTCCGGCATGGCTTCTGCAGACCCGCTTACTCTTGGGGAATGGTCCTGGGACACGACGTCCGACCGGCTCAGCGTGCGCGCGGATCCGGGGAAGGGGCTGGATGAGATCGACGGTATCTGGACGCTCCGGTCGGTGACGAAAGTCCTGGATGGTCTGAGCCAGCAGAGACTGGAAAACCTCTTCCATGCGTCGCATCAGGAAGGCGAGACGGTGTCCTGCCCCCTCGAGCTCTCAACGGGGCGGTCGCTGACACTCGCGGGCACTTTTGATGCCACCGGCTCCGCGCGGGGTGTTCTCATGCGAAGCGTGGATGTGGGCGAGCTTCAAGCCTTGGCCCTCTCGGGACTGGAAGCCGTCTTTCAGCCGATTGTTTCGCTCAAGACGGGCCAGATCGCCGGCTTTGAAGCCTTGGCACGCTGGCCAGGGGGTGCAGGAGGTAACCGGCAGGCGCCCGAAGTGCGGGGGCTCGCACCGACCATGTTGCAGCGTGCCAGCGATGCCCTTTCCGGCTGGATGAAGACGAGCGGCCGGCGAGACCTTTTCGTGAACGTCAATGTGACGGCCCCTGATCTTGCCAGCGAAATGCTTACCGACATCGTAAGGGAGATCATGTCGAACCATGGCTACTCAACGGGCCAACTCCGTATCGAGCTGACCGAGCAGGCGGCGCTCAGGGACCCCGGCCAGGTCCTTCGGACGGTCGAGTCGCTGAAGGCGGCGCGGGCAGGGCTCATACTCGACGATTTCGGTACAGGCCATTCCTCCTTTGAATGGCTCGAGGCGCTTCCGGCGGACGGGCTCAAGGTGGACTCCGATCTTGTGGCAAAAGCGGAGCGCTCTCGCATGCAGACAATCTTGAGGTCTGTTACCTCGCTCGCGCACGATCTGGGAATGAGCACAACCGCTGAAGGGGTGGAACGCCTTGAAAGCCTGAGCCTGTTGAAGTCGCTTGGCTTTGACTTCGTTCAGGGTTTTGCGTTCTCTGTTCCGCTGCCTGCAGAAGAGGCTGGCGAATTATTGCTGAGCTGAGCCGTCAGGCCGTTCCGCCGGCAGAATGGAGGCGCGCCGCATCGATGCCGATCAGCTCAAGCGCTTTGGTCCACTTTGCATCATGACGGTCGCCATAGACGAGATCAGGAACCGGATCGCTGATGATCCAGGAATTCTCCGCAATCTCATTCTCGAGCTGCCCTGCGCCCCAGCCGGAATAACCGAGCGCCATGATCGATTCACGCGGAGGCTCGTCCGATGCGATCGCCACGAGGACATCGCGCGTCGCGGTCAGGCAGAAGTCGTGACTGATATCCAGCGTGGCGCCCTCGCAGTGGAAATCGCCGGTGTGGACAACGAACCCCCGATCTGTGCCGACCGGCCCGCCGCTCAGCACGGCATCGTCCGGGAGCTTGATATCCTGTTCGATGCCAAGCTGGGACAGAAGCTGAGGGAGCGTCAGATCGTCCATCGGCTTGTTCAGCACGATGCCCATCGCATATTCCGGCTCGTGGGCGCAAATCAGGACAAGGGAACGGGAAAACCTGGAATCTCCGATCCCTGGCATGGCGATGAGAAGTTTACCTGTCAGGTCGCTCAGCATGCACCAGTCACCTTTCGTACGGGAAAGCTGACTCACGGCTTGGGAATTATCAAGGCTTGATTGAAACTCTCCTGACAGTTGCATAAGTACCGAGCAGATTCACAGGAGATTCCAATGACAATCAAGCCAGGCGATAAGCTGCCAGATGCCGTTCTTATGGAGATGACCGGCAATGGTCCGGAACCGCGCAAGACCGATGACATCTTCAAGGGCAAGACAGTTGCCCTTTTCGCCGTGCCGGGGGCCTTTACGCCGACCTGCTCGGCCAAACATCTGCCGGGCTTTATCGACAAGGCGGAGGAGCTTCACGGCAAGGGCGTAGACGATATCGTCTGCACCTCGGTCAACGACGTGTTCGTCATGAATGCGTGGGGCGAGCAGGCCGGTACTGGTAACAAGGTCCGTATGCTGGCTGACGGCAATGGCGCTTTCGCAAAGGCGATGGGGCTGGATATGGACGCTAGCGGCTTCGGCATGGGCGAGCGGTCCAAGCGCTATTCGATGCTGGTAAAAGACGGTGTCGTGGAAGAGCTGAATGTCGAGGATGGCGGCGAGTTCAAGGTTTCTTCCGCCGATTACCTCCTCGGCCAGATTTAGGTCACCCGAAGTCCTGACTCATTCTATAAGCGGCGCATGTCCAAGCGGATGTGCGCCGTTTTTCGTTCGGTTTTTATTGAATAACGATGTGCGCTCTCCGATATAGGTTTGAGGTCAAGGAGGAAACCTGATGGAGCCGTCATTTATCGTTGTCATTGTGATCGCCATTGTGGCGCTCGTCCTTCTTGTTTCTGCCGTTAAAGTTGTCCCGCAGGGATACAATTTCACGGTCGAGAATTTTGGCCGCTATACGACAACGCTTTCACCGGGCCTGCATTTCATCATTCCGTTCTATCAGCGCATTGGCCGCCGGATGAACATGATGGAAAGTGTTCTGGATATCCCAACGCAGGAGGTGATCACCAAGGACAATGCAATGGTGTCCTGCGACGCAGTCGTCTTTATCCAGGTGATCGACCCGGTCTCAGCCGCCTATGAGGTCAATAACCTCCAGAATGCGATCCAGAACCTCTCCCTCACGAACATCCGGACTGTCGTTGGCTCGATGGATCTCGATGAGGTGCTGTCCAACCGCGATGAAATCAATGCCCGGCTCCTGTCTGTTGTCGATGCCGCGACAAACCCCTGGGGGGTAAAGGTGACACGGATCGAGATCGCAGATCTGACGCCGCCTGCAGACATTACGGAAGCCATGGCGCGGCAGATGAAGGCAGAACGCCTGAAACGCGCCGAGATACTCACGGCCGAAGGCGACAAGCAATCGGCCATCCTGAAAGCTGAAGGCCAGAAACAGTCGCAAATCCTTGAAGCGGAAGGCCGCCGCGAGGCAGCTTTTCGGGACGCTGAAGCACGCGAACGCGAAGCCGAAGCTGAAGCCAAGGCCACTGCCATGGTCTCTGAAGCCATTGCCAAGGGCGATGTGAACGCCATCAATTACTTCCTTGGACAGCAATATGTGATGGCGTTTGAGAAGCTCGCGACGTCTCAAAGCAACAAGACGGTCATCATTCCTGCCGAGTTCAGTTCCATTCTGGGCACGATTGAGGGGATACGCGGCCTGACGGAAAGCGCGGGTAAAGCGCGGTCTGATTTGGGCGGGGCTGTGCCCGCAACATCCAGACGGGAGGAAAGGTGATGGACGGTGTCCTGGGTCTTTTATGGCCGCTCGGTGCTTGGCACTGGCTGGTTCTGGCGCTGGTCCTCATAGCTATCGAGATGATGCTCGGTACGTTTGACCTGCTCTGGGTATCAATCGCAGCAGGGGCAACGTCGCTCTTTTCCGTCTTTGCGATTGTCGGCAGCCATAGCTGGCAGGGCCAGCTTCTCTTCTTCGCGGTCGCTGCCGTTGGCCTCGTGATTCTTGGCCGGACGGTGTTCGCCGATATGCGCGCCGCAGCAGGCGATCATCCAACGCTTAACCGTCTGATGGCCCGAACCGTGGGAAAACGGGCCACTGTCATTTCGAGTTTTGCTGCTGGGCGCGGCCGGGTGCGTCTGGGCGACACCGAATGGCCGGCCGAGACCGTCGATGGCAGCAATCCGGAAAGTGGCAGCCATGTCATTGTCGATGGCACAGAAGGAAACGGCCTGAAGGTTAAACCCAGCTAGAGCTAGAAGAGGTCGCCTTGAGGAGGCTCGTCCTTTTTCTCTGAGTTTGCTGCCCGCTGCGGCTTAGCCGGCGTGGGCTTTACCGGTTGTGCCGTGGCTGATTTTCCCGCGACATCGGCTCCGATTTCGCCATCGCCCAACATGATCTGAAGCTTGTCGCCCGGGCTTGCCGCTGCCGCTGAGCGCAAGACCTTGCCCTTATCGTCTCGCACGACGGCAAAGCCGCGCTCCAGGGTCGCCTGATAGGAGAGCGTGCGCAGCAAATTCCCTTGTGCGGTGAGTTGTTGCCTTTGCGTATCGATCAGGCGTTGCAGGGCGGGACGGGCGCGCTTGGTCGTATCTATCAGCCTGCGGCGCGCTTCGCGCGCATCCTTGTTGAGCGGATCGGGGCGCAGGCGACTTCCGCTGCGCGCAAGGTGGATGTGCTTCGACTTGATCGCGCTCGAAAGTCCGCCGCGAAGACCTGCATCGAGGTAGTCGAGGCTCTGGCGCTTCTGTGCGATCAGCGTTTCAAGCCGGGGCAGGCGGGACGCGCGCAGCCGTTCCTTGTCATGGCGGATGACCCTGGTAAGGGCGCGGGTCATGCTTTGAGCCCGGTCTTCGATGGCGACAAGCAGCTCTGAACGAACAGGCACGGCAATTTCGGCCGCCCCGGTAGGGGTGGGCGCGCGTGCGTCGGAGACAAAGTCGATCAACGTCGTATCAGTTTCGTGCCCAACGGCTGAAATGATCGGGATATCGCTTTCAAACGCGGCGCGGACGACGTTTTCCTCATTGAACGGCCAGAGATCCTCAATGGAGCCGCCACCGCGCCCTACAATGAGGACGTCGGGCCGGTCCTCACCGGTCATTGCGTTGAAGCCCCTGATGCCTGCCTCGATCTGGGTAGCTGCCAGATCGCCCTGAACGAGCGCCGGCCAGAGAATGACGCGGACCGGGAAACGCTCCCGTATACGGTGTAGGATATCCCGTATCACCGCGCCGGTCGGGCTTGTGACGACGCCAACCGTCCTGGGGAGGTAAGGCAGGCGTTTCTTGTGGTGCTCGTCGAAAAGACCTTCGGCCGAGAGCTTCTTCTTGCGCTCCTCCAGCAGGGCCATGAGCGCACCAGCCCCTGCCGGGCGCATGAAGTCGGCGATGAGCTGATAGTTGGAGCGGCCCTGATAGATGGACAGCCGGCCTTCGGCGACGACTTCAAGGCCTTCCTCTGGCTTGAAGGGCAGACGCTGCACCGATCCCTTCCACATCACCGTGTTCAGGACCGCCTTGTCGTCCTTGATGTCAGCATACATGTGGCCCGACCTCGCAATGGTGACGCGGCCAAGCTCGCCTCGCACCCTGACATGGTCAAAGGAGGTCTCGATGGTCCGCTTGAGCTCGCCGGCGAGTTCGGAGACCGAGAACTCAGTGATATTGGACGAAGACGCCTCACTCACTGTTCTCAGTCCTCATTGCTGCGGCCGGCCAATCCCTGACGCGCGGCAGCCGGCTGCACGAGCGCTTTCAGCTCTCCGGAAATACGGGTCATCATGAATGTGCCGGAGCTTTCGGCTGGGTCGTCGAAGAACCATACGCCGCTGATAACGCAGCATTCAGGGTCTGTGTCCCCCTGATAACGAAGGAGACGCAGGGACCCGTCCGGGCCGGCGGTTTCAATCTTTGTGAAGCGGACATCAAGGCCGTGCCGCTCACCGATAATTTCGGAGGTGCACTCGCCGTCCGGCTCCGGTGAGGTGATGTCCTCCTCGAGAACGGACCCCGTAATGGTGCCCTCATCCTCTGACAGCCAGGCGGTGAAAGGAACCGCGTCATCGGTCAGGTCATAGGCATAGAAACCTGTCCACAATCCGCTGAGGTCGTGCAGGGGCGTACGGGATGAGTAAGGCTTGGTCATCTGGAGCGAAGCTTGCCTTGCCAAGGCTGCGGACATCAAGGGCCGATGTCCAGTCAGCCCACAATTTATTCGGGCGCAGGGCAGATGCTTCATGCAGGCGACGAAGCCTTGATTGGCGCCGGATTCGCGTCCATCACCCCACTCATGAAAATTCTCATCCTTGGCTCCGGCGGGCGTGAACACGCTCTGGCCTGGAAAATCGCTCAGTCGCCGCTTGTCGACGAAGTCTTCAGCGCGCCGGGAAACCCCGGCATGGACAAGATCGGCCCGTGCTTTGATCTCGACCCGACCGACCTGAAGGCGGTGCAGGAACTCGCGCTGCAGATCACACCTGACCTTATTATTATCGGTCCGGAAGCTCCGCTGGCTGCGGGGGCATCCGATGCGCTGCGCGCGCGGGGCTTCGATGTCTTCGGCCCGAGCCAGCAGGCCGCCCAGCTTGAAAGCTCGAAGGGGTTCGCAAAGGACCTGATGACCAAATACGGTGTGCCCACCGCCGCCTATGGCCGCTTCAGCGATCTCTCCGAGGCGCTCGACTATCTGGAGACGATTGACGGGCCCTATGTGATCAAGGCCGACGGCCTTGCGGCGGGCAAGGGTGTCGTCATCGTAGAGACCCTGGAAGAGGCGGAGAATACGGTCGAGGAATTCATGACCGGCAAGTTCGGGGACGCCTCTTCTGAGATCGTCATCGAGGAATTCATGACAGGCGAGGAAGCCTCGATCTTTGTCATGACCGATGGGGAAGGCGCAATCTACCTTCCGGCCGCGCAGGACCATAAGCGCGTGGGTGATGGGGATGTTGGCCCAAATACCGGCGGCATGGGCGCCTATGCGCCCGCCCCGGTCGTCGATACACGCGTCATGGAGCTGGTGCAGACGCTTATCGTGGAGCCGATGCTCTCGGGCATGGCCGAAGACGGAATGCCCTATCAGGGCGTCCTTTATGTCGGTATCATGGTGACCGAAAGCGGCCCGAAGGTCGTCGAGTTCAATGCCCGGTTTGGCGACCCTGAATGTCAGGCGCTGATGGCCGGCCTTCCCGGCGACATCGTCCCGGCGCTTCTTGTCTGCGCGACAGGTGGGCTGGTCAGCAGCCATGCCTCGCTTTGCGACATGATGGGGCTGTCGGAGTTTCGCCCCAGTGCGGTCGTGGTCATGGCCGCAGAAGGCTATCCCGGACAGGCCACGAAGGGTACTATTATAGATGGGGTCGACAGGGCCGACGCCCTTGATGGCGTCCAGGTCTTCCATGCCGGGACGGATGTAAACGACCAGAACCAGCTCATTGCTGCAGGCGGAAGGGTGCTTGGCGTAACGGCGACGGGCGATGACCTGAAGTCGGCCGTCGGCCGGGCGTATGAAGGCGTCGCGGCGATTGACTGGCCGGGCGGCTTCTGCCGGAAAGACATCGGCCACCGCATCCTAAAATAAGCGTTATAAATGCATGTGGCGGGAAACCGCATGCCCGTTCAGGTTGTTTCTTAGGCATCCAACTCGCCAAGGAGATGACAGAATGTCCAATCCCAATATTGATGCCCTGAACGACGTGACGAAGACACTGATCGATAGCCAGAAAGGCTATGAGAAGGTGGCGGAAGTCGCAGATGACAATCACGCTCTGAGAAACCAGTTCCAGACGCTCGCACATGAGCGCAGCGAGCTTGTGACGGCATTCCAGGCCCGCGTCCGCGACCTTGGTGGTGAGCCTGTGACCGACGGCGGCGCGGCGGGTGCGATGCACCGCGCCTGGGCCGATTTCACCTCCCTTTTTACCAAGGATGAGAAAGCGGCCCTTGAAGCGGTTGATGATGGTGAGGAGTACCTTGCCGAACGCGCTGAGTCGCGGCTGAAGGAAAAGGAGCTCGACACCGAAACGGTCGAATTGCTGAGACGGGCCCATGGCTCCGCACGCCATGGCGAGAAATTCGCCGACGCGAACACGTAATAGGGCTAGCCCAATATCATTGCTTCCTGAAGGGACCGGCCAAGCCGGTCCCTTCTTTTTTGGCTCTGTCGCTCTGTGTGACAGATATTCCCCTGCGAGACGCTTGTCCGCTGCGGGCATTTGGCTAGGTTGCCGCCAGACAAGATGATCAGGGAGCAGAGCCATGTCCGAAGCCGACAATGCGCAGGAAATGTTCAGCGGCACAAAAGAAGTGGTCGAATCTCACAGGTTCGACGAGTCCAGGCTCGCCGCCTGGATGGAGGCGAATGTTGAAGGATATGAAGGCCCTCTGACGGTAAAACAGTTCAAGGGCGGGCAGTCGAACCCGACCTATAAACTGTTCACCCCCAACAAGATCTACGTCATGCGCCGAAAGCCGCCGGGCAAGCTGCTTCCCTCGGCGCATGCCGTCGACCGCGAATTCAAGGTCATCAACGCGCTCTATCCGACAGGTTTTCCGGTGGCGCGGCCATATGGGCTCTGCATGGATGAGGACGTGATCGGCACCATTTTCTACGTCATGGACAATGTCGATGGCCGCATCCTGTGGGACCAGACGCTGCCTGATTATGAACCTGCCCAGCGCCGCGCGATCTATGAAGCCAAGGTCAAGACCTTCGCCGACCTTCATAATACCGACTACAAGAAAGTCGGCCTGCAGGATTTCGGCAAGGAGGGCGACTATTGCGCCCGCCAGATTCATCGGTGGACGAAGCAGTACAAGGCTTCCGAGACCATGCACATTCCTGAGATGGAGCAGCTTATCGACTGGCTGCCAAAGAACCTGCCCGCCAAGGAAGACGTGACCATCGTCCACGGCGACTACCGCCTGGACAATATGGTTCTGCATCCGACCGAGCCGAAGGTGATTGCCGTTCTGGACTGGGAGCTTTCCACGCTCGGCGATCCGCTGGCTGACTTTTCGTATCACCTCATGAACTGGGTCATGCCCAGCAATGACGAATCGCGTGGCTCGATTGCGAAGATCGACGACCTGAAGGCGTGGGGCATCCCGACGCTGGAAGAATATGTCGATCTTTACTGTCAGCATACAGGCCGCGACGGCATGCCGGATCTGAACTATTACTTCGCGTATAATGCGTTCCGTCTGGCTGGCATTCTGCAGGGTATTGTCGGGCGGGTGCGCGATGGAACGGCCTCGAATGCAAATGCCGCCGCAAATGCAGAGCGCGTCGTCCCGCTTGCCAAATTCGCGGCCGAGCGGGCGCGCATGGCCGGCATGGAAGGGTAAGTCTAATGTCAGATGTGATTGAAGGGCCGCTCAGAAAGCCTGCCCAGATGCTGGCCGACCAATCCTATGATGGTCACAGCTCCATCCATGACGATGCAGAGGCCGAGAAGCTGGGTATCAAGGCCGGGCCAATCGAGGGGCCGACGCATTTCAGCCAGTTCACGCCATACCTCGTCGATCTGTTCGGGAAGGCCTGGTTTGAGCGCGGCTGTTTATCGGCGCACTTCCAGAACATGGTGGTTGAGGGCGAAGAGGTCCGTGTCCTTATCGAGCCGAAGTCGGAAACCTACGCCTATTGCCGGGCGGAGAAAGCTGACGGCACGCCCGTCCTCGAGGCGAGCGCCACTCTTGGCCCGGACCATGACGAGACCCTTCTTGCAGAACGCATGGGCAAGCTTCGCCCGGCGGGCGATCTGGTCATCCTTGAAGATATGAAGGTCGGCATGACCGGGCCTGACAATGAGCTCGTTCGCATGGACCCCGACCAGCATATGGGCGAGCTTTACCCCTTTTCGCTTAATCAGAAGCTCGAAAAGATTACCGAACCCAATGACTGGTACCGCGACGCAGACGCCTCGCCTTGGGGCAGGGCGATCGTGCCGACAGAGATGGTTTCGGTGCTGGGTAATTATACGGGCGGGATGGTGAAGTGGCCGGTGAAACGGCCCTCTATCGGTCTGTTCGCTGACCTCGAGATCAAGATGGTGAACGGGCCGCTTCTGGTGGGCGAAACCTACCTGCTCCGGCGCGAGGTGGTTGCACTGTCCCAGAGCCGCCGGGTCGAGAATTATTGGGTGCGTACTTCATTCTTCGATGAGGCGGGGGCTGACCTCAAAGCTGAAATGCTCCTCAATCATGGGGTCATGAAAGCGAGCTATCCAGACTATCCAAAGGATCTGCTTCCCTAGCAAGTCGACGGTTTTATCCGCACTTCGCGGCAGCGTAGTCTGAATCGAATATGTAGGTCTGCGCCCCGATGGGCGTGGTAATATCCTTGTAGATGTTATTTGCCGGGTCATCCCAGGACTGGATGAAGCGCTCCATATGGGTGATGCGCTCGCCCAGATAGGCGTCCAGGTGAGCGGCGTCGATCATGCCCCAGTAATTATCGGGTGCAACGCGGCAGTCGTGGGCGTCTGCGTCCGTCCGCATACGGTCGTTGAGAAGCTCGATATAGTCCTGGTCGACGTGTTGGCCCTTGAGGTGGTCGACCATATGATCCTGTCCGCTTCGATACATCGTGTACGGAAAGTTATAGCCCATCGCTGCCGTCATGAGATCGGCGGTACCCGGCTCTTCACCGTCACGAAGCCAGCCATACCAGTCCGCGAAACTCAGCATGATGATGCCGTGCACCGCGATATGCGCCGTATTATCTATGACAAGCTCGTCAGCGCCGGGCAGGAGGACCATGGCGCAGGCAGACATGCACTGACCGGCAATCACAAGAGGCTCACCGCGTTCATCCAGGATCCGGCTCATGATCCGGGCGGTGGCAACATTTCCGCCGGGACTGGAAATGATGATCTGGTCGGCCGGGCGAAGCTCTGCCAGGGCCAGGAACTGCTCTGGGAAGATAGGCGCATTGTAGCAGATCGTATCAGTCTCACCGATGAAGCCCACGCCCTCCATACCGAGACATGCTTCCACCAGCACATCCAGTTCAGGATCATTCTTGTCGAAGACTGGAGCGTCGGATGTGGTTTGTGCGTTTGCGCCAGAAGCGATCACAAGCGCGGCCATGGGCAACAGCGCAAAACGGGGTAGCTTGATTGCCATGATGATGGGCTTGTTCCTATAAGCAGCGGGCCATGATCGAGGAGAGTAAAAACGAATGGGTTTGGCAACAAGCAGGATGAGCATGATCGGCGCGGTCCTTGCGGCTGGCCTGGCAGGCTGTGACGGCGCCGTAATGGCCACAGAGCCAGACTTGGGGGCGACGAGCAGCTGCGTCGACCTGCCAGAGGGCACCTATCAGTTTGCGGACGGCATGTTCATTCCTGCGTCCGGCATTCCAGAAGACTGGGACGAGCAGGAGGAGCCTGAGACTGCCCCGCCTTCACGCCAATGGTCGGTATCGGTCGAGGAGCGTTTGCAGCAGGACGGTTATGACTGGCTGACTGTCAGGGCACGCGGATCGATTGCCTTTGTTGAGGGTACTTCGCCGGACCAGGACACAAAAGTGGCGGCTCTCGACGCTGCAAGATCAGCGATAGAGGAAGAGCGGCAGGCAAGCGATACCGGCATAATTGTTCTCGACAATATCGATGTCGACGAGGCGCCCGCACCTATGGGGGCGCCTGTCGCCAGCCTTCCGCCTGCACCCTCGCTTGCGGCTTGCGACGCAGCATTCAGCGGTGTGCTGGACGGGCGCACTCTCGAATTCTCCGCCAATAATGAGGCAATCGGGGACGACTCGCTTCCGATTGCGGATGCGCTCACTGGCGTGGCGCTCATCTGCGACCGCTATCGAATTGAAGTGGGCGGCCATACGGACGCACGCGGGGCAGAGTCGTTCAATGAACGCCTCTCCCAGACGCGTGCGAACACGCTCCGCGACTATCTTGTCGAGCGTGGGGTGCGCGCAGACGCGCTTAGTGCTGTCGGTTATGGCGAAAGCCAGCCGATCGACACCTCGCAGACAACAGAGGCCTATGCGCGCAATCGCCGCGTCGAATTCACATTGAGCAACAATGAATCCAGCCGCGGCGACTAGCAATCAGAACTTGTAGCGCACCGGAATGCTCTTCGGGCCACCGACGAAGTTTGCCCGGATGAAGGTCGGATCGCCGGCCAGCTCAATAGATTTGACCCTGGAAAACAGCTCTTCATAGATCGCCTGCATTTCCAGGCGGGCGAGGTGCATTCCGAGACACATATGTCCGCCATGACCGAATGAGATGATCTTGTTCGGGCTACGGTCGACGCGGAATTCGAACGGGTCGTCAAAGACCTCTTCGTCCCGATTGCCGGACGGATAGCAGAGAAGAAGGCTCTCCCCTTTCAGTATCTTGCGGCCCCGTAGTTCATAGTCGTCCTGGGCGGTGCGCATGAAGTGTTTGACCGGTGTCGTCCAGCGGATCGCTTCATCGACGGCCGTGCGGGACATGCCTTTCGGATCGTCCATCATCTTCTTGAGCTGGGCCGGATTGTTGAGCATGCCGAGCACACCGCCGCCGGTCGAGGCGCTGGTCGTGTCATGGCCGGCTGCGGCGACGATGATGTAATAGCTCATCGCTTCGAGCTGGCCGATCGGCTCGCCGTCGACGGTGCCGTTGGCGATCACTGTCGACACGTCGTCTTTCGGGTTCTCCCGCCGGTCCTGCGTGATGTTGGTGAAGTACATGAAGAACTGGGCGAGGGTTTCCTGGATGGAGGACAGGCCCTTGTCCGCATCGCCGCCTCCGGCCAGCTCCTTGTCGCGCATCAGGTCCGGATCCTGCGCGCCGAAGATTTCCTGGGTCAGTTTCAGCATCATCGGCTCATCATCGACGGGCACGCCCAGGATCTGCATGATAATGCGCAACGGATAGTAGAGTGCAATGTCCTGCTGGAAGTCGCACTCTCCGCCCATATCCTCCATACGGTCCACGAATTCCTTCGCAATCGTGCGGATGGCGTCTTCGCGCGTTTTCACCTTGTGCGGCATGAACCAGTCCTGCGTCAGGTGACGCAGCTTGTAGTGCATTGGATCATCGAGCTGGACGAGCGTCTTGAGAAGGTGCGGCCCGCCCGTCTGGGCGTAGACGCGTTCTTCGGCGCTCTCATAGCTCAGCATTTCGCGCTCGCCATTGGTGAACAGCTTGTTCTGGCGGCTGACTTCCATGATGTCGGCGTGTTTGGTAACCGCCCAGAAGGGCCGGAAGGCTTCAGGTTCGCACCAGGCGACCGGGTCTTCGGCGCGAAGCCGCGCGAACGCGGCATCCAGTTGGTCCATGTGCGCATAGACTTCCGGATTGACGATGAGATCGCTTGTTGCGCGAGCGGCCTCGCTCATCTGGCGAGATGGATCTTTCTTGGTCTCCGGCGGCTGGGCAATGGCTGCGTCTGACATAGGAGGCCTCCCGACTTGTGGTTATGATCTGGGAAGCAGCATTATCGGACAATCAACGTCTGTTAAGGCCTTTCTTAGCGTCAGGTCTGCGCTTTTTCGGGTCGGTCTTGCGCCTGGCAGGCTGGCTCGGAAGCATTGACCCCAGCGTTTCCGCCAACGTCTGATAGGGGACTTCTTCCACGGCGCCGGGGGCAAGGTCACCGAGCTCGAACGGCCCGTATTCGGTCCGGATAAGCCGGTTCACCTCCAGGCCGACTGACTCCAGGGCGCGGCGCACCTCGCGTTTCTTTCCTTCTGTCAGTTCCACCTTGATCCAGTTATTGGCGCCCGTTTCCCGTTCCAGCTCAGCGATAATGGGCGCATAGGTAACGCCATCGACCGTTACCCCGTCGCGAAGCGCAGCAATCTTCTCCGGTGTGACCCGCCCGTGTGCACGTGCCCGGTAGCGGCGCCGGAATTCGTTTATCGGCAGCTCCAGCGTGCGGGCGAGCTCTCCATCATTTGTCAGCAGGAGCAGGCCTTCGGTTGTCAGGTCGAGCCGGCCGACTGTCACAGTGCGTGGAAGGTGTTTGGGCAGTTCATCGAAAATGGTGCGTCGGCCCGCGGGGTCCTGCGTCGTGGTGATAAGGCCTGACGGCTTGTGATAACGCCAGAGCCGTGTGGCCTCCGGGGCCTTCACCGGTTTTCCATTGACCTTGATGGTTTCCTTGCCGGTCACCTTGAAGGCTGGCGAGGTGAGCTTTCTGCCATTGACGGTGACTTTGCCCGCCTCGATCAGCGTCTCGCTCTCGCGGCGGGAGGCGACGCCCGCGCGTGCGAGCCATTTCGCGATTCGCTCGCCCTCCGACCAGTCGGGATCGGTATGGGATGAAGATTGGGGTCTGGTCCGTCTGCCGGGCCGGGGCGTCTCTCGACGATCCGTCATGTGCTGTTCCTCTAAGAAGGCATCAGCCTAGGTGAAGAACCGGGGCGGCAATTGCAAGGGCTAGTGCGAACTCCACGGCAATCCAGATAGGGATCATGCCCGGCGCGCGATTGTCCGGACCGTCTGCCAGATAGGACACTGTCCGGCCAAGTCCCGCGCCAAACCATCCAGCGGATATCGGCATGATAGCGAGCAGAACGACCGGGTTATTGACCCGCAAAAGAATGATCAGGGCCGTAATATGCAGCATGAAGAGGAGGCCGCCATAGGTGGCGCGAAACTCTGAAAATCCGCCAGGGCGCTCGGGAGCTGGGTCTGGAACGAGGCGGACCACGCCCTGTGCCCATTTTGGCGCAAACAGCGCGCCGAGACCGATCAAGGCGCAAAAGGTAAGTGCGGCAGCGGAAATGAGGACATAGGCGGACATGAGGTCTCTCCATAATGGCCGGGCCCGGCCTTGTGATACCCTTGAACTAGCTAGACGCCTGCGTCCTTCCAGGCAGATTTCGGCCAGCGTCTATGCTGCCAGAACCATTGCTCCGGATGCGCGCGGATCTGGTCTTCAATGAAGCGGGTGATCTGCTCGACGCAATCTCGAACGGCATCCTCGCCGCTGAGGCCCTCGCGCGGGCGGATCGGATCGTGGATCGTGGTCCGAAAACGCGCGGGGCCGGTTCGGACAGTTGAGACCGGAATGATCGGAACATTGTATTTCAGCGCCAGCCGTGCAGGGCCGGGTGCGGTCATTGCCTCATGCCCGAAAAAAGGAACGGCGAGGCCCTTGTTGAACTTCTGATCGTTCATGAGCGCGACTGACCGACCCGCAGAGAGTGCGCGCATGAGCTCTCGCGTGCCAAGGCCCTTTGGTGTCAGCACGCCGATCCCATAGTCGTGGCGAACCTTGTTGATGCGCCGGTCGATATGCGGATTGTTGAGGGCGCGGTAGGTGACGAGGCAATCGACAGGCCGCCGGCAGATGACCGCGGCCATGATCTCCCAATTTGCAAGATGGCCCGAGACGAAGACCGCACCTTTTTGGCTCTTCTCCACGGCGTCGAGACGTTCCGGATGGACGACTTCAACGCGGTCTCCCTGATAGGGATGTATCTTCGGAAGGTGGGGCAGTTCGCCAGCTGTGCGCCCGACACTCTCCCAGCTTTCTTTTGCAACGCGGTCAACCGTCTCCTCATCCCAGTCAGGGAAGGCCATGCGCAGGTTTCGCTTCACCGTCTTGTTCTGGCTAAAAAGCGGCGCGAGGCTTTTGACAAGCCAGCCGGCAAAGTTCGAGGCCGTCTCTGGCCCAAGCGCCTTCATCGGCCACCAGTAGAGCACGTCCCACGCAACGGCTTCCAGCCGCCAGGCTAGGCGCTGGCGCCAGGTCGACCGGTCATCGATGTCCCGCGGTCTCACATACTGGGTCGGTTCACTGCTACTCATGAGGCTAGGTGTTCCGTAACGGAGGAGAGCAAGCTGTCCAGCTCTGCTTCATTGGCGAAATGCGCCCCAACTGGAAGCGTGACGATGCCTTCGCGCTGTTCGGGGGAGAGGCGCACGAAATCCTTCTCGGTAGTGATGAGCTGCGCTTGGTGATCGGCTGCCAGCGTGTGCAGGTAGCGTATATCGCGGGCGCTATATCTATGGTGATCGGCAAATGGCACAGCGTCCACTGGCGGTGTCCCGCAGGTGTTCAACGTATCGAAGAATTTTTCCGGCCGTCCGATACCGGCAAAGGCAAGATATGTCTTCGGCGGCGGAGACGAGAGGGGCTGGATGGCCGCGCGAAGAATCGGCCCGCCAAAATCAGCCAGCGCAAGCGGCGGCTCCCCGTCTCCCATCAGAATAATCGCATCGGCGCGAGAGAGCCCAGCCTCGACAGGTTCTCGCAAGGGACCTTTCGGGATCACATATCCATTGCCGAAACCAGCCTGGGCATCGACGACCAGGATTGAAAGCGTCTTGTCGAGGGAGGGGTTCTGAAAGCCGTCATCCATGATGATGAGGTCAACACCGTCCGCCTCCATGGCGAGGCCCGCTTCTGCGCGGTCAGCGCCAATCCATGCTTCACCGCTCTGTGACAGCATAAGCGCTTCATCACCGACTTCGGCGGCCGAGTGTTTTGCCGGATCGACTTTCAACGGCCCTTTCAGCGACCCGCCATAGCCCCGGGAGAGCGAGGCGAAGCGGCGGCCGGGTTGGCCGTTTGAAAGCCTGGATCGAATGGCGGCAACGACGGGGCTCTTGCCGCTGCCGCCCGCGGTGAGGTTGCCGATACAGATGACCGGAATGGAAAGCTTGAGTGGTTCCGCTTTCGCGATCCGTCGTGCTGTGGCCATCGCATAGAGGGCTGACAAAGGCGTCAGCACCAGCCGTGTGACGGGCGCCCCCTCACGCGAACTGGGATCGACGTCCCGGTCCCAGAAGCGCGGGGCACGCATCATGCCGTGGGCTCCAGAAGTGAGGTCAGCGCAGAGAGTGTCTGTGCCATCGGCGCATGGGCCTGCGCCTCAAGATTGGCACGCAGCGCCTGAGAGGGGTCTGGCAGCGGGAAACTGGATCTCAGTTCTTCCTGCGTCCTTACGATCCGGAAAGCAGGATCGCCGCGAAGCTCTTCCACCAGATCCTCGAAGTTAAAGACATCGGGGCCGCTGAAGACAGGCTTGCCAAGCCTCAATATTTCCACCGGGTTATGACCACCGACCCCCTCCGCGTGCCCCCCGCCGAGATAGACGCTGTCGGCCACGCTAGCAAACAGGCTGACTTCGCCGAGCGTGTCGCAGAGAAGGACCTCGTCACTAACCGAAGGCACCTCGCCGCGCGACCGCACCGAGTAGCTGAGCGAGCGCTGATCCAGGATCTCGATGATCTCGCTTCGACGTTCCGGATGGCGTGGGATGAGGATCAGGCAGGGGCGCGGCTCGATTCCTTCAATCGCATCGAGGACCCACGCTTCTTCACCTTCATGGGTGGAGACGGCAACCAGGCAGGCGCGGCCGCCGGTAAAGGCTGAGCGCACAGCCTGGACGTCTTCAGGCGAGGGCGGGCTGACGGAAAGGGAGAGTTTGAGGTTTCCGGCCGAGACCACGGGCCGCTGTGCAAGATCGGAGAGGCCGGCAGCTGTCTGACTGTCCGCTGCGAGCAGGATATCGAATTTGGAGAACACTTCGGCTGCGAAGCTGCGCCATCTGCGCCAGCCATTGATGCTGCGGGACGTCATCCGCGCATTGATCAGAGCTGTCGGAATGCTCCGGCTGTGGGCCTCAGACACGAGGTTTGGCCAGACATCGCCTTCGGCAAAAACGCAAAGCCTTGGCTGCCAGTTGTCGATAAAACGGGCAGCGACAGCGGGTGTGTCTATGGGGGCCAGCTGGTAGCGGCTTCGCGTGGTCAGCTCAGGCGTGTTTTCGATGGCCCGGCTGATCAGCTCGCCTGCCGTACGTGTCTGGCTGGTGAAAAGGAAGTGGAGTTCCGGGCGCTCCTGGCTGAGCTGGCGCGCTACTTCGATCAGAAGGCGCGTTTCGCCAATGCTTGCCCCATGCATCCAGACCAGGCGAGAGGGCGTCAGATCGACCTTGCTTCGCGCGAACCGCTCGGGCAGGCGGTCACCGTCTTCCTTGCCGGTCCGGGCCCTGTGGCGCAGCCATATCCCCAGAAAGGGTTCAGCGGCCCGTGTGGCAGTCCTGTAGAGGGTTTGGCCCATACTCATGTGACGAAAGATAATCTGCTCTCTGGCAATCGCTAGAGCGATTGACTGTCACCGCTTCGCGAGGATGGCCGCAGCACGCGCATAAGCAGCGCTCATGGCCTCTTCGGTGTCGCTTATCCGCTGCTCCTTGGATGCGCTCTCATCGCTGCTCACGGGGGCGCCGATCACCATTGCGCCTCTGGAGAAGGGCAGGGGGATCATGAATCTGTCCCAGGTGTCCAGCCGGAAGACGGGTTTGCAGTCGAGGGCGTAGGGGATGATCCGCGCGCCGGTGCGGGCCGCCATGATGAGGGTGCCCGGTTGAACGGTTTCGGCGGGGCCTCTGGGGCCATCGGGCGTGATGCAGACGACGCTGCCCGCACGCAGTCTCCGGCTTACCTCTGCAATTGCCGCGGTGCCCCCCTTGTCCTTGCGTTTGCGCTTGTGGGCGGATGAGCCCCGAACGGCGTCCAGACCAAGATGTTCTATGGCCTTTGCCACCGGCTCCCCGTCGCGAGAGAGCGAAATCAGCATGGAAGTGGGATATGTCTTGCCGGGAAGCTTGCGTGCAATCCGGCTCCAGATCGTCGGCAGCAAGAGCACACGCGAATGCCAGGCGGCGACAATCAGGCCTTCGTCATCGGCCCAGGCTTCTCTGAAGCCTTCCTCGCCTTCGACAGTCCAGCGAATGGTGCGGGCGCAGAGGACCATATAGGCCCAGATCAGATAGCCGAGAAATGAAGAGCCGATAGCGGACCGCAGGACCGATTTCATCGAAATTGCGCCCCTTGTTTTCCGGTGGTGGGCGATACTGGGATCGAACCAGTGACCCCTGCCGTGTGAAGGCAGTGCTCTACCGCTGAGCTAATCGCCCGGAAAGCCAGAGCGCGGTCTTATATTGGCCGCCTCGAAGGGTCAACGCGTGAACACATCAAGGGGTGTACAAGCTCTTTCCCCACATCGATAGCGCAGTGCAGGCATGCATATATGCGGACCAATAGATTGAAATTTATCCAGGTGCGACACTTTATGGCAGGCCAGTTTTCGCCATTGACGTTTGGCCAAATCGCCGGTGACAGGCAGAATTTGCCCTCTAAAGAGCGCAATAGTTGTATTTGAAACGGTATGCGCACATCCAGTTTACCTAGGGGTGAGAAATATGAACAGATGTTCAAACTGAACAGTTGTTCATATTCAAACCTAAATCGAATTTCATATTCGATGAGGGTTGTGAATCGGCGCTGAAGTTGTCATTTAAGCGTCACGAGCGGGGTATGACACACAGATGTCCTCCGTTGGAATAAAACGAGCAAACAGAAGGACAGACTGGCTGGAGGTCACCCTCTCAGCCTTCAAAGATAGTCTGGAGAGATTGAAATGAAAGATTGGTGCAACAATGAAGGTGCAAAGCGCCTTCGCGAGAAGATTCGTGAGTACTGGGCAGAGCGCGGCTATGAAGTCGACGTCGACCTGGTCGATGCTGGCTTCGTGCCGGCCATGCGCAGTGCCCGCACGGATCTTCGCAGCAATATGGTGAACGGCATGCCGCGTCGCCGTATCGCGAAGACCCAGGAAGAAGTTCGCACGACCTATCGTCCGAACGAAGCTGTCGTCGAAGCGGCCTAGGCTGTCACGATAGACAGGACGGCTTGTTCAAGCTGCCCATAGGATGAAATGCGATAGATGCTTTCATCCCGAGGGTCTGGCTGAGGGCCGTATCCAAACGTCACGAATACGAAAGGCAGTCCGGCGTTCCGGGCTGCCTTTTCGTCTGTCTGGCTGTCGCCCACCATGATCGCTCTGTGTGGATCGCCGCCTGCTCGCTTCACAGCCTGAACGATATGGTCGCCAGACGGCTTCTTGTGCGGAACCGCGTCGGCGCCGCAGATCGAGCCGAAGCGGTCGGTCAGCTGAAGTGCGGCAATCAGGGTTTCAGCCAGTGCCTGCGTCTTGTTCGTACATACCGCAAGGCGACCACCGGCCTGTTCAAGTGCGTCGAGCGTCTCGTTCATGCCGCTGAAAGGTGTGCTCTGCTCACAGATATTCGCTTCATAGTAAGTCAGAAATGACCGCCACAGCGCGTCAATCTGATCTGCCTCCAGCTCTACGTTCTGAAAGGCGAGCCCTTTTTCGATCATCGCCTTCGCACCTTGACCGATCATGTGCCGGACGCTGTCGAAGGGGACTTCGCCATGTCCTGCCTCGCGCAGACAATGGTTCAGGGCCAGATGCAGATCGGGCGCTGTGTCAACAAGTGTTCCGTCCAGATCGAAGACGATTGTCCAGCCGGATAGGGTGTTAGAAGTCATAAGAGCTTAGGCTAACCTCTCGCATCGAGTCGTTGAATGGTTTAGGCGACTCGCCAATGCAGAACGAGGCTTTTAGAACATGAAAGATCGTGCAGCCCTCATACTGGCGGCAGGCCAGGGCACGCGAATGAAGTCGCAGCTTCCCAAAGTGCTTCACAAGGTTGGCGGGCGCGCCATGCTCGACTGGTCAATCGATCTTGCCCGGAAAGCCGGCTGCGAGCGCATAATAACTGTGGTGAGCGCGGGCTCTGACCGGTTGCAGGCCCACGTGACGGATGTGCTTGGCGAGGACGCTTTCGTTATTCAGGACCCGCCGCTGGGGACAGGGCACGCGGTCATGGCGGCTGAAGACGCGCTGCAGGGCTTTGAGGGTGATCTGATCGTCCTTTATGGCGATTGCCCACTCATTCCGGAGGAGGCCGTCAGCGCGCTTTTTGAGGAACTGGACCGTGGCGCCGATCTTGGGGTCCTCGGTTTCGAAGCGGCGGACCCCGGCGCATATGGGCGGCTTGTCGAAGACGGCGCAGGAAACCTGCAACGGATCGTTGAGGCAAAGGAGGCCAGCCCTGAAGAACTTGCGATAACGCTCTGTAATTCCGGAGTTATGGCGGGTAGTTCCAAGAAGATGTTCGCCCTTCTCTCAAAGGTCACCAACGACAATGCCAAGGGTGAATACTATCTCACCGACCTCGTCTCTATCGCGCGTGATGAGGGCTCCAGCTGCCGGGCGGTACGGTGCGATGAGGAAGATGTCCTCGGCGTTAATTCCAGAGTGGAACTTGCTGAAGCCGAAGCCGTCTTCCAGCGCAAGCGCCGCCAGGCGCTCATGCATTCGGGCGTCACGCTCATAGCACCGGAAACGGTCTTCTTCACCTTCGATACGGAGATTGAAGAGGATGTCCTGATTGAACCGAACGTCGTCTTCGGCCCGGGTGTGAAGGTCCATTCTGGCGCGACGATCCGGGCCTTCTCACATCTTGAGGGTGCCGTGGTACATTCGGGTGCCGAAATCGGTCCCTATGCGCGGCTGAGACCAGGCGCCGAGATTGGCGAACAGGCCAGAATTGGCAATTTTGTGGAAGTGAAAAACACTGCAGTCGGGCAGGGCGCGAAGGCCAACCATCTTGCCTATCTCGGCGACGGCGCCATAGGTGCTGGCGCAAATATCGGTGCAGGAACGATCTTCTGCAATTATGATGGGTTCCTGAAGTACAAGACGGTGGTCGGGGCGAACGCATTCGTCGGCTCCAATAGCGCACTTGTCGCACCTGTATCGATAGGAGAGGGCGCCTATGTGGGATCGGGATCTGTCATCACGCAGGATGTTTCGCCTGATGCCCTTGCAATCGGACGCGGTCGGCAGACCGAAAAAGCCGGATGGGCAGATGACTTCCGGACGAAAAAACAGGCTGAAAAGTCTTCAGGAAAATAAGGAGAGCCCCAGTGGCATTTGAACGCGAGAAAGAGAACGCGGCCACAGCGGCCCTGGAGTTCGTCGAAGATGGCATGACCATCGGTCTCGGCACCGGGTCGACGGCGAAGTTTTTTGTCGAAGCCCTGGCCGATGAAGTTGCCGATGGCCTCGTGGTGCGCGGGGTGCCGACGAGTGAGGACACCCGCCGCCTCGCAGAATCCCTTGGCGTACCGCTGATCCCCGTCGAGCAGGTCGACCGTATTCACCTCACCGTCGATGGCGCGGACGAGGTCGATGAGAACGCCCAGCTGATCAAGGGGGGCGGCGCGGCGCTTCTCAGAGAGAAGATTATCGCGAATGCCAGTGATCTCATGGTTGTGATCGCGGATCCGTCCAAACAGGTCGACGTGCTTGGCGCGTTTCCTCTCCCTGTCGAGGTGACGCCATTCGGGTTCACGATCACGGCGAAAAAAGTCTATGACGCGCTCCGCGAAGCCGGTGTAAACCGTCCAAAGATCGATGTTAGAAAAGGTCGTGACGGCCAACCGCTGGTCACCGATGGCGGCAATTATATTCTGGATTGCGCCTGCTCGGTCATTCCCGACGCGCCCTACACCGCCCAGCTTCTCGCCGCGATTCCCGGCGTTGTGGAGCATGGTCTGTTCATCGGCATCGCCCGGACTGTGATCATCGGCGGCGATGATGGTGCATCCATATTTGAATATTGAGGCCGCCGGCGCCACCTAGGCCCGCAGACTTGCCGCGACCAAAAGGATTTCGAAATGGCCGATGCCGCTTATGACTATGATCTGTTCGTGATTGGAGCCGGGTCCGGCGGTGTGCGTGCCGCGCGGATCGCCGCCCAGTCCGGCGCGCGTGTCGCGATTGCAGAGGAATACCGCATCGGCGGGACCTGCGTCATTCGTGGCTGCGTGCCCAAGAAGTTCATGGTCTATGCCAGCGATTATGGCCGCAAGCTCAAGGAAGCGCGCGATTATGGCTGGCAGATTGAGGAGAAGGGCTTCGACTTTGAGACCTTCATGTCTGCCATGCACGCAGAGGTCGACCGCCTTTCGGGTATATATCTGAAGAACCTCGCCAATGCCGGTGTGGATGTCTTTGAGGAGCGGGCGGAGCTCTCCGATGCGCACACCGTGGTTCTGAAGGAAAGCGGCAAGACTTTCACCGTCGACAAGGTGCTGATTGCAACCGGCGGTACGCCGTGGCGGCCCGCACCGGAAGACCTGCCCGGCGTGGAGCATACCATCACCTCGAATGAGGTCTTCCAGCTGGAGAGCTTGCCCAAGCACATTGTGATCGCGGGAGGCGGCTATATCGCTTGCGAGTTCGCCCACATATTTGCCGGTCTCGGCGTGGAGACCTGCCTGGTCTATCGCGGCGATACTGTGCTGAATGGCTTCGACTGGGACGTGCGGACAGCCGTGCATGAAGGTCTTAAGGAGGCCGGCGTGCGCGTCGTGACCTCTGCCGTCTTTGAGGAGATCCGCGAAGTCGAGGGCGAGGAATGTCCCTATTGCGTCAAGCTTAGCAATGGGATGGAAATCAACGCCGATACAATCCTGATGGCCGTGGGCCGCCGGGCAGCCACGGAAGGTCTTGGTTGCGATGCGGCCGGTGTGAACCTGTCAGACCTCGGCGCCATAATCGTAGATGACGAGTCGCGCACCAGTGTACCGAATATCTTTGCCGTGGGCGATGTAACCGACCGCATCCAGCTGACGCCGGTTGCCATCCGCGAAGGTCACGCCTTTGCCGACACGATCTTTGGCGACAAGCCGTGGAGCTTCGAACACGACAATGTCGCGTCGGCTGTGTTCACGCAGCCGGAAGTGGGCACCGTTGGCATGACGGAAGCGGAGGCGCGCAAGGCCTTCAAGAAGGTCGATATCTACAAGACCCGTTTCCGGCCGATGAAGACCATGCTCCTCAACGACCCCGAACGCGTGATGATAAAGCTCGTCGTGAATGCTGAGGATGACCGGGTGGTCGGCGTTCATATTGTCAGTCCCGACGCCGGCGAGATGATTCAGATGATCGGTGTTGCCGTGAAGATGGGCGCGACCAAGGCCCAGTTCGACGCGACCTGTGCGGTCCACCCGACCATTGCCGAGGAGATCGTGACCCTCAGGCAAAAATGGGTGCCAGACACTGAACCCGCCTGACCGGCGACCGCGGCCTTTTGGCAGAATTTGCCTGTAGAGCGCCGCTGAACGCCGGCAAGCTGCAGTGATTGCGACACCTGCCCTTTATGTGTGGTAAAACTTGCCCATTCGATGGGAGGCGGCTAAGACGCCCCGCTCTGGAGATGAGATTATGACCTGGACGCCAAACAGCTGGAGGGCAAAGCCCGCCAAACATATTCCGGAAGACTATCCGGATGCCGCCGCGCTCACTGATGTCGAGTCGCGCCTGAAGGCGTTTCCACCGCTTGTCTTTGCCGGTGAAGTGCGGCGCCTGAAGAAGCAGCTTGCCAGTGTTTCTGCTGGAGAAGCCTTTCTGCTGCAGGGCGGCGATTGCGCCGAAAGCTTCAAGGAATTCAGTGCCGATAATATCCGCGACACTCTTCGTGTCATGCTGCAGATGGCCGTGGTCCTGACGTTTGCGGCCTCGAAGCCTGTCGTGAAAGTCGGGCGTCTTGCGGGGCAGTTCGGCAAGCCGCGCTCCTCTCCGACGGAGACGATTGATGGGGTGACTCTGCCATCCTATCGCGGCGATAATATCAACGGGATGGATTTCACCGAGGAGTCCCGGATGCCCAATCCGGAGCGTCTCATCCAGGGCTATTCGCAGGCCGCGTCCACACTGAACCTTGTTCGTGCCTTTTCCCATGGCGGCTATGCCGACCTGGCAAATGTCCATCGCTGGATGCTCGGTTTCGTGGATCGCTCGCCTCAGGGCGAACGCTACAAGGCGCTGGCCGAACGGATCACGGATGCGCTCTCCTTCATGGAGGCGTGTGGCGTAAGTTCCCAGACCGTGCCGCAGATGGCGCAGGTCGATGTCTATACCTCACACGAGGCTCTGCTTCTTGGCTTCGAAGAAGCGATGACACGCGTCGATTCCACGTCGGGCGACTGGTACGACACCTCGGCCCATATGCTCTGGATCGGCCACCGTACGCGCCAGATCGATCATGGCCATGTTGAGTTCTGCAAGGGCATTCATAATCCGCTCGGCATCAAATGCGGACCGGGCCTTGAGACCGATGAGCTTCTTCGCCTTATCGAGACGCTCAACCCGAAGGATGAGCCGGGCCGCATCACGCTGATCACCCGCTTTGGGTCCGAGGGTGTCAAGGAAGGTCTGCCTCCGCTGGTGCGCGCGGTGAAGAAGAGCGGGCGCAATGTCATCTGGTCCTGCGACCCGATGCATGGCAACACGCTGAAGACCAATAGTGGCTTCAAGACGCGTCCGGTCGATCGCATTCTGTCCGAGGTGGGCCAGTTCATCGACGTCGTCTCGAGTGAGGGCTGCTATCCGGGCGGGGTTCACTTCGAGATGACCGGCCAGGACGTCACGGAGTGCATTGGGGGGGCTCAGGCCATCTCCGAAGCCGACCTGTCATCACGATACCACACACATTGCGATCCTCGCCTGAATGGCGAACAAGCGCTTGAACTGGCGTTTCTGATCGCAGAAAAGCTCCAGCTCATGAAACAGGCGGTCAACGCCGGGGCTCGTCAGGCGAGCTAGTTCGAGGGAGATCGCCATGCACCGCAGGCGGGTCTGGCCCGCCTGGGCGCGGCCATCCGACATCACGGACCTGTTGAGGCTGTCTGGCCCAATCGCCGTCTCGCGCGCCGCGACGATGCTGATGGGGCTGACGGATGTGATCGTGCTTGGCCAGAATGCGCCGAGTGAGCTTCCCTATGTGCTGAATTCCTGGCTGCCTATCGGGGTGTCGCTGGGGCTGACCATGGGTCTGCTCCTTGGTGTGTCTGTTCTTACTGCAGAGCTTGCGGGGGTTGGAAAAGCGTCTGAAACCGGCCGGATTTTCCGGCGCGGCATCTGGTTCTCGCTCTGGTTCGGTGCCTTGCTCACAGCGGCCATCGTCTTGTTTGTCGGTCCCATGTTCCGCGCGCTCGGCTTTGACGATGCAGTGGCATCCGGCACCACCTCGGTCTCGAAGATCCTGGCGCTTGGCCTTATCGGCCACATGCTGACCCATGTTGCCGGCTCCTATCTGGAAGCCCTGCGCCGGCCGCTCGTCGTGACCTGCATGATGTATTTCGGCGTGCTGGTGAACCTCATTATCGACCTTGCGGTCGTTGCCGGATGGTGGGGGATGCCCCAGCTTGGCGCCGACGGTGTCGCTATCGCCACCACCGGAACGCGCTGGTTCCTTGTCCTTCTCTTCCTCTTGGCGGTCTGGCGTTTTACGCCGGCCTTCAGGCCCTCGCCGCAGGCCCCGCCAGATGAGTACGGGCGCCAGTTCTCGGTCGGCTATGGCATGGCCGTATCGAATGTCGCCGAATGGGGCGGTTTCAATTTCACCTTTGTCGTTGCGACCTGGATCAGCACGGCAGCGACGACGATCTATGGCATGGCCGTCCACGTCATCGGCTTCTGCTTCATGGCCTTTCTCGGGCTTGGAACCGCCACGAGTGTGCGGGTGGCGGAAGCGTACGGACGCAAGAATTCCGAGCAGGTGAAGGAAGCCTCCCGCCTGGGCGTGGTCGCCTGCGGTCTGCTCGGGCTCATCCTGGGCGCGTTGGTCTGGTTTTTCCAGGCGCCTCTGGCGACGCTACTGGTCAGGTCGGATGCGGAAGTGGCCGACGTTGCGATACGCCCTGAGCTTATTCCGGTGATCGGCTTTACCGCTTTCGTCATCGTGTTCGACGGTCTCCAGAACGTCGCTTCAATGGCGCTTCGGGCCCAGAACGTCATCTGGCCGCCCACCTTCATTCACATGGGCTCCTACTTCCTGATCATGATCCCGGGGACCTGGTATTTCGGCCTGGTGCAGGGGCAGGGCGCCATGGGGATGATGTTTGGGGTGCTTGTCGCGTCTGTGGTTGCTGGCGTGCTGCAGACCTTGCTGCTTGAAAGAAAAGCGGCGCGCCGGTTGAAACCAGCGCGCCGCCCTCGGCATTCTGCTGTGTAGCAGGACCTAGATGTCTTTCAGAGCCGACGCAGGCTTGAAAGCGCCCGACGTCTTTTCCGGAATCTGGATCGTTTCACCCGTTGCCGGGTTACGGCCTTCGCGAGCGCCGCGGGTCTTGGCGTGGAAGGTACCAAAGCCAGCGATCGCGACCTGCTTGCGGTCCTTCACTGCGCCGGAAATGGTGTCGAAGACTGCGTCCACCGCCTTGCCGGCGTCTGCTTGTGACATGCCAGCAGATTCTGCGACGGCTTTTGTAAGTTCACCCTTATTCATTGGGCACTCCTCTTTGTTAACGGCGATCATGTGCCGTGAATGTTTTCTACACGATTCGAATGGGGTGAATATGCCGAATTCCCAATAACGGCGGGCTATTTCAGCAGAATCCACCCCTCTTCCCCCTCAATTTGCGCAATTTCATCACCCGACAGGCCCTCTGGCAGCCCAAACAGGGCGCCGAGGCGTCCTGCCTCGTCCAGACTGTAATAGTGGCGGGCCATCGCCTCGACCTGAGCCTGATCCAGGACTTCGCCGGTGCGCGGTTTCGCTTCGATGAGAGAGGGGTAGACCTCGGCGAAGACGACGTCGGTACCTTCCAGACTTTCGGCATCCATCGGCCCGAAACCTGTCTCAAATGGCCAGATCTTGCTGTTCGGCAGTGACTGGCCGAGCGCATGAACGGTGGGAATGCCAAGCAGCGACTGGCTGCCGACCGATCCGGCGCCATAGAGCTGCCAGCCCGATTTTGGTTTCGCCTTGTAGGCCTCTCGTACCCAGCGTTCGACGCGCCTGTATTCGTTGAGACCGACTTCATCGAAATTGCCTCTGGTGGAGGCAAGTGTCGTCAGCCTGTCTTTTGCCGGGGCGCCCCAGAAGGGGACTGGGCCTTTGCTCATCGCATAGTTCAGGCTGGCAGCGACGGCGAAGCGGGTATTGCTGTTGTCCTCGGTCTCCTTGACCTTCGTTGCGAGATATTCGTGCATGGCCTGCCAGGCAGGACGATCACTCGCCAGACCGGCAAGCGCGGCTGTGCCAGCGGGATAACCCAGGCTGAAGTCGAAGCCGATCAAGACCTTGTCGCCGCGCTTCACGAAGCGTTCCGTGAGGCCCTGGATGAGCTCGCGTGCCTTCTTTCGGGTGGACGGGTTTGCAGACTGGAACTGGAATTTCAGGCGGGCATCCCGCGCGAGGGCGCCAACCCAGATGGAATTGGCCCCGAGCGCAGGTTTGCTCGCCGCGCTCCAGTCAACAATGATATAAGCGTCGAACAGACGCGCCATGACTTACCTCCATACGGGGCATGCTCAGGCGAGTTTGACGAGCATCTTCCCGGTATTGCGACCCTGGAAAAGTCCGAGAAACGCTTCGGGCGCGGTCTCGATACCTTCCATGACTGTTTCCTCGAACTTCATGTCGCCATTCTTGATCCAGGCGGCCATGTCTTTCAGGAATTGCGGCTGCATATCGGCGTAGGTCGAGACAATAAAGCCCTTCAGTGAAAGCTGTTTGCCTACGACCTGTATAATGTTGCGGGGGCCGGGCTGGGGCTCGGTCGCATTGTACTGGCTGATCATGCCGCACTCGGCAAAACGCGCCATCGGGCGTGCGCACTCAATGGCCGCTTCGAGATGGTCTCCGCCGACATTATCGAAATAGACATCGATCCCCTTGGGGGCTGCTTTCTTCAGCGCGCCGAGAAGGCTTTCATAGTCCGTATGAGCCTTGTAATCGATCACATGATCAGCGCCTATCTCCTTGAGAAGTTTGCATTTTTCTTCGCCGCCCGCAGACCCGATGACCGTGCAGTTCTTTATCTTGGCAATCTGCACGACAGTTGAGCCCACAGCGCCTGCGGCGCCAGACACAAAGACGGTATCGCCTTCCTTGAGCTCTGCGACTTTCAGGAGCCCGGCATAGGCCGTCAGACCTGGCATGCCTGCAACGCCGAGAAGGGCTGAGTCGGGAAGACCGGTGTCCGGTATCTTGTTGACCATCAGCTCTTCAGGCTTGCCGGTCCAGACATCGCGCCAGCCCGCCATGGAGGTCACAAGATCGCCTTCAGAATAGTCGGGATGACCAGAGGCCGTCACGCGCCCGACCGCCGTCCCGGTCAGCACCTCGCCGATCTGGAAGGGGGGCACATAGCTTTCACGGTCATACATCCGGCCGCGCATATAGGGATCGACCGACATCCAGCTGTTACGGACCTGGATTTCGCCCTCCTTCGGGGCAGGCGCGGTGATGTCCACCTTCTTGAAATCGTCCATCTTCGGCATGCCGACCGGGCGTTTTGCAAGGGCCCAGCCCGTTCCGTTCAGATCTGCCATGTCGCGCTTCCTCATGTTTCTGATAGGTTTGTGACTGCAACATGGGTCGCTCAAAGTGTCCTGTGAAGGCAGCTGCGAAAGAATTCGCAAGACTCTTTGACCGCTCCTTATGTGGCGCCAGCTTGCCATCGGATGCACCTGAGTGCGATGGGGCAGCCAGATTGGAGCGTTTAATATGGCCCTCAAAACAGGCTTGATCGGAGCGGGTGTCTTCGGCGGCTATCATGCCGGGAAAATTGCTGAGTCGGAGATCGCTGAATTTACCGGCGTGTTCGATCCAGACCCTGCTCGCGCGAAGGAGCTTGCCAGCAAGTATGGCGTTGAGGCGTTCGGCACACAGGCTTCCTTACTTGCCGAAGCAGACGCCGTGATCATCGCCTGCCCAGCCACATATCACGCTGAAACCGTTCGCGAGGCAATCGCGGCGGGGTGTCATGTTCTGGTCGAGAAGCCTCTGGCGCTGACCGGTGATGAAGCGAGCAGCCTTGCGCGCGCTGCTGACGCGGCCAAGCGCGTGTTGCAGGTCGGGCACCAGGAACGGCTTGTCCTGAAAGCCATGGGCCTGTTTGATCTGCCCGAAACGCCGGTCAAAATTGAAGCCTGGCGCGAAAGCCCCCCAGCACCGACCGGGCGGGCCGGCGACGTGTCCGTCATATTTGACCTCATGATCCACGATCTGGACATGGTGGCGTGCCTTATGGGCAAGGCTGCCACCGTGGATGGAGAGGGCGCCATCGTCCATTCCGGCCATATCGATGAGGCGAAGGCCTTGCTCGGTTTCCCGGATGGCGCCCGCGCCACCGTCTCCGCGAGCCGCGCCGCGGACGAACGCCGCCGCTCCATGCGGCTAGTCTTTGAAAACGGCGAAATAGACATCGACTTCCTCACGCGTCACGTGAAAAACTCCACGCCTTTTGAGGTGCGTGCCGACGTCTCGCAGGCATTGCCCGATCCACTCGGCGCCGCCGATCATGCCTTCTTTGCCGCTTGTGCGGGCGAGGGCCCTGTACTTGTACCAGGCCACGAAGCAGCCGAAGCTGTTCGCGTCGCAGAAGCCCTTGAAACCACAATAAAGAAAACGAACGGAGCCTGACCATGGCCGCTGCAGAAACCCTGACGCATCTGGCAGAAGACGCCCCGATCCAGTTCTTTGACCTGAAATCCCAGCAGGCTTCCCTTCGCAGCGCGCTTGAGGCCCGCTGGTCAACCATTCTCGATCATGGCCGCTATATCGGCGGACCGGAGGTCGATGAGTGCGAACATAAGCTCTGTGAGTTCACAGGCGCCGCCGATGCTGTCGTTGTGGGGTCGGGCACGCAGGCTCTGGTCATGCCGCTCATCGCGCTTGGCTATGGCCATGGCGATGCGGTTTTCATCCCTGGGTTCACCTATAATGCGACGGCGAACGCAGTTCTTCTGGCGGGTGCAACGCCTGTATTTGTCGACATCGACCCGAAGACCTTCAACATGGATCCCGCAGATCTTGAGCGGAAAATCCAGCGGGTCAAAGGCAATCGCAATCTTCGTGCTCGCGCCGTCATTCCTGTAGACCTTTATGGCCTGCCAGCCGACTATGCCGGTATTCAGGATGTCGCCGACGCTCACGGGCTTCGCATCGTCTCCGATGCGGCCCAGTCCTTTGGTGGACGCCAGGACGGCAAGTGGGTCGGAACGCTCGCCGAGATCACCGCCACCAGCTTCTATCCGACCAAGACGCTGGGCGGTTATGGCGATGGCGGGGCAATTCTCGTGCGGGACAAGGAAGTCGGAGACCTGCTGCGTTCCATCCGGTGGCATGGGACGGGCGACAATCGCAAGGAATCCATTCGCGTTGGTATCAATGGACGTTGCGATTCCATTCAGTGCGCGGTCGTTTCTGAAAAACTCGGTATATTCGAGGAAGAGCGCAAACGCCGCATCGCTGCCGCAGAGGTCTATAATGAACGTCTGTCTGGAAAGGTGGAATGCCAGCAGGGCAGGTCAGACGAGGAATCTGCTTTTGGCCTCTACACCGTGCGGGTGCCGGACCGGGACGCGGTGCGCGCCAGCCTTCAGGAGAGCGCCATCCCGACCTCCATCTATTACGACACCCCCCTCCACCAGATGCCGGCCTTCGACCAGTTCGCGCCTCCCGGCGGTTTGCCGGAATGTGAAAAGGCTTCGCGCGAAGTCCTCAGCCTGCCCATGCACCCCTATCTGTCGGAAAATCAGATCCATCGGGTCTGCGATGCGCTTCTGAAGGCTTTGCAGCGCTGACAACTCGTCTTAAGTCAGCGCCATGTCAGACGTCCTGAAAATACTGGCTGCCCAGCTCAACCCCGTCGTTGGTGACATCGACGGGAATGCAGCCCTTGCCCGCGACACCTTGAAGACCGGCGCCGATGAAGGCGCAGATCTTGTCGTGTTCGCGGAAATGTTCATTCTCGGCTATCCGCCCGAAGACCTCGTGCTCAAGCCAAGTGCGGTCGAGCTCTGCATGAAGGCGGTCGAGACGCTTGCCCGGGATGCGGCGGATGGTCCCTCCTTTGTCATCGGCGCGCCCTGGCGCGAAGACGGCAAGCTCTTCAATTCCATCCTGTTCTGCCGCAACGGCGCCATTGAAGCGCGTTATGACAAGCAGGAACTGCCCAATTACGGTGTGTTCGATGAACAGCGACTGTTCGACCGGGGCGAGTCCCCCGCCTGCATCATCGAGGTAAAGGGCGCCAAGCTCGCGCTCGCCATATGCGAAGATGTCTGGTTTGACCGGGTGCCGAATGCCGCGAAGGCAGCCGGCGCCGAGCTTCTGGTGATCCCGAACGGCTCACCCTGGCGCCGCAGCATTCATGCCGAACGCGCTGGTGCATTCGACCGGTGGAGCCGGCTTGGCCTGCCTTATATCTTTATCAATCAGGTTGGCGGTCAGGACGAGCTCGTCTTCGATGGCGGGTCGTATGCGACAAATTCCATCCATGCCGAACGTTGCGGACTTGTCGGTCAGTTTGAGACCGGGACGGCCGTGGTAGAGTTCGATCTCGAAAGCCGGAAGCTGCGTCTGCCTGATGCCGGGTGCGAGCTGGATCCCGACGGCTGGCATATGGAATACCGCGCTGCGACCTTGGCGCTTGGCGACTATGTGAACAAGAACAGGTTCCCGGGCGTGGTCCTTGGCATGTCCGGAGGTATCGACAGCGCACTGACTGCGGCGATTGCCGTGGATGCCCTTGGACCTGACCGCGTCTGGTGTGTGATGATGCCGTCCAGATACACCTCCTCGGAAAGCCTTGAGGACGCGAAGAAATGCGCTGAGGCCCTCGGTGTACGCTATGACATCATCAATATCGCACCTGGCGTGGGCGCCATGGATGAGATGCTGGCAGACCTCTTTGCAGGCCGTGAGAGCGATACAACTGAAGAGAACATCCAGTCCCGCCTGCGCGGGCTGACCCTTATGGCTCTGTCCAACAAGTTCGGTCATATGGTCGTAACCACGGGCAACAAGTCCGAGATGGCTGTGGGCTACGCAACGCTCTATGGCGATATGTGCGGGGGCTACAATGCCCTCAAGGACTTCTACAAGACCGAAGTCTTTGAGCTTTCGCGCTGGCGCAACGCCAATTTGCCAAAGGGCGCCCTTGGTCCGTCAGGTGAGGTGATCCCGGAACGCATCATCACCAAGCCGCCCTCGGCTGAATTGCGTGAAGACCAGAAGGATGAGGACTCCCTGCCGTCCTATGATGATCTTGACGATATCCTGCGCGGACTGGTCGATGCGGAGGAAGACATCGATGACATCGTGGGGCGCGGTCATGACGAAGCAACTGTAAGACGTATCGAGCATCTCTTGTACATTGCCGAGTACAAGCGTAGGCAGGCGCCGCCCGGCGTCAAAGTCGGCGGCAAGAATTTCGGCCGCGACCGTCGCTATCCGATTACCAACCGTTTCAGGGATGATTGATGACCTCACCTGTCGTCCGTTTCGCGCCTTCGCCAACTGGCAAGCTTCATGTCGGCAATGTCCGCACAGCTCTTATCAACTGGTTGTTCGCCAAAGGGCAGGGCGGCCGTTTCATCCTGCGCGTCGATGACACCGACACTGAGCGTTCGACGCAGGAATATGAAGACCAGATCCGGGCCGACCTAAAATGGCTGGGCCTCGTCTGGGACGACTCCTTCAACCAGTCTCACCGCTTCGAGAAATATGATGCAGCCGCGGCGAAGCTGCGCGAGATGGGGCTTCTCTATGCCTGTTACGAGACGGCCGATGAACTTGACCGCAAGCGCAAGATCGCACTCTCGCGCGGGCGTCCGCCTGTCTATGACAGATCGGCCCTGAACCTCACCGATGAGGAAAAGGCAAAGCTCGAAGCCGAGGGCCGCAAGCCGCACTGGCGTTTCAAGCTGTCGGGCGACCGCGTCGAGTGGACTGACCTCGTTCGCGGACCGCAAAGTATCGACACGTCGAGCGTCTCCGATCCGGTGCTGATCCGTGAGGACGGGTCCTATCTCTACACGTTGCCGTCTGTGGTCGACGATGTCGAGGCCGGTATCACCCATGTTGTGCGCGGTGAGGATCACGTCACCAATTCCGGCGCCCAGATCGAGATTTTCAAGGCGCTAGGCGGTTCTGCCCCTGACATGGCGCACACGCCGCTTCTGGTCGATGCAGAAGGCGGCGCCTTCTCAAAACGGCTCGGTTCGCTCAGCATGGACACCCTGGAAGCGCGGGGCATTTTGCCCATGGCGATCCTGTCGCTTCTCGCCAAGCTCGGCACCAGCGACAATATTGAGGTCCGTGAGGATCTGGGAATGCTGGCAAAGGAATTCGATTTCTCCAAGATCGGCCGTGCGCCGGCCAAGTTCGATGAGAAGGACCTGCTCAGCCTCAACGCCGTGCTTGTCCACGATCTTTCCTTCAGTGCCGTGCGCGACGACCTTGAGCGTATCGCTCCCGATGCGGCCAATGAGGCGTTCTGGCTGGCGGTTCGTGAGAATTGCGAAACCGTTCACGACGCCAAGCCCTTTGCCGACATTGCCTATGGCTCGATAAAATCAGTCATTGATGACGAAGATGCCGATTTCATTGCGGAGGCTCAAAAGCGCCTGCCGGAAGGCGAGCTGACGAGCGAAAGCTGGAAGGCCTGGACGTCCGAGCTGAAAGAGGCGACGGGCCGCAAGGGCAAGGGTCTCTTCATGCCGCTGAGAAAGGCCCTGACCGGTCAGGAGCACGGGCCCGACATGGCGGTGCTCTTCCCGCTGATTGGCCGCGAGGTAGCAGCGCGTCGGCTGTCGCGCGCCTAGTCGCTTTCTGAAATCGAGACGATTCGGTCACGCAGCTCGGCGATGGCGAGTTCCGGCGTGTTCTGATGCACAAGGCTGGCGCGGAAGCTCTGCGGTGTGAACTTGCCCTCGATGATGTGCTCCATGAGTTCGAAGAAGGGCGCCCAGAAGCCATCTTCGTCCAGAAACGCCATCGGCTTGGCATGGAGGCCGAGGCGTGCCCAGCTCAGCATTTCCACAGCTTCTTCGAGCGTGCCAATGCCGCCCGGCAGGACGATAAAGGCATCGCTCTCATCGAACATCATCTGCTTCCGCGTATGCATGTCGTCGACCAGGCGGTGTTCGACATCCTGAAAGACGCGTTCTTTCTGAAGCAGAAATCTCGGCATGATGCCCAGGACTTCACCACCGGCTTCATGAGCCGCGCGGGCGCAGGCCCCCATCAGGCCCACGCCGCCGCCGCCATAGACCAGCTTAAGGTCCTGCTCGGCGAGCGTGCGGCCGAGATTGCGCGCCAGCGTCAGATAGCCCGGGCGTACATCATCAGATGATCCGCAATAGACACAGATAGATTTCAGCTTCGCCATAGGGGTCTCGTTCTCGACTTTGGGACGGCGTTTAGAGCAGTGAGAGGATTCGTTCCAGCCTTGCCCTGTTGCCCGCACAGATTTTGCCCCATATGGCGTGCATGAAGGGTGCAACCACAGCAAAACCAGACCGCGATACGATCGAAAGCGCCGATGGCGGGCTCGGCGGCGCGATCATCAAGATCCTCAAACTGCTGGCGAGAGATGAAATGAAGAAGTGGCGGCCCGTCATGGCGGTCGCCATCGTGCTGACCCTCGGTGCGGCGGTCCTGGAAGTGCTCTCGCCCATTATCCTCGGCAATGCGATCAACCGGGTTGCCGGACAGGAGGGCTTTGAGGCGGCCCCCATCGGTGTGGCCATCCTCTGGATTGCTTTTGCAATCGGGTTGAGGTTCCTCGCGGCCGCGCTGCCACAGGGGCGGGACGCCCTGTTCAGCCCCGTCAGCCAGGATGCCCAGCGCATCGCCTGTGTCGATGCGTTCGGTCATGCCCAGTCGCTCTCGCTCGGCTTTCATCAGACGCGTCGCTCGGGTGCGCTCAACCGCGTGATCGAGCGCGGTGCCAGTGCCATCGACTATCTCATCCGGTTTCTCGCCTTCAATATAGGTCCCACGTTTGTGCGCCTTGCGCTGGCCTCCATCGCGCTTGGTACGGCGTATGACTATCGCCTCGCGCTTATCGCGATCGCCACCATCATTCTCTATGTCATTGCGACGGTGATCATCACCGAATGGCGCGTGCGCCAGCGCCGCCGGATGAACAAGGCGGACACTGAATTGCGGGCGGTCAGTATCGATACGCTTACCAACTTCGAAACGGTGAAGGCCTTTGCCGCAGAAGAGCGCGAGACGGGCCGCTACAACACGGCCATGCGCCGCTATAACAAGCGGTACGTGCAGGCGGTGCGCAGTATGTACCTCCTGAACGGTGTTCAGGCGCTCATCATGAATGGCGGCCTTCTCGCTGTGCTTGCCCTTTCAGCCTGGAATTACAGCCAGGGCACGATGGAGATCGGTGACCTCACCGCCGTCATGCTCGTCCTGCTGAGCCTTTACGCGCCGCTCAATATTCTTGGCTGGGCCTGGCGGGAGATCAAACAGGGCGCCGTCGATCTGGAGAAGCTCCATGGGCTTCTGTCCATGTCTCCGGAAGTCGCTGACAAGCCGGATGCCATCTTGCTTGAGGGGACGCAGGGCGCGGTCGCCTTTGAGAAGGTGAGCTTCACCCATGATGCGCGAACTGTCGGCGTGGCGGATATCGACTTCGAGGTAGAGCCCGGCCGCAAGGTGGCCTTCGTGGGCACTTCAGGGGCCGGCAAATCGACCCTCCTGAAACTTCTTTTCCGTTTCTATGATGTCGATTCCGGACGGGTGCTTGTCGACGGCCATGATGTGCGTGACCTGACGCAGGCCTCTCTCCGGAAATCGCTCGGCCTCGTCCCCCAGGATGTGGTCCTGTTCAATGACACGATCGCTGCGAACATTGCCTATGCGAATCCCGAGGCCCCGTTTGAGGCGCTGGAGGATGCGGCCCGCCGGGCCCAGCTTCTGCCGTTCATCGAAGCGCTTCCGGATGGCTGGGATACACCCGTCGGCGAACGCGGCCTGAAACTCTCGGGCGGTGAGAAACAGCGTGTGGGGATCGCGCGCGTCATCCTCGCAAATCCGGCTATTCTGGTTCTCGATGAGGCAACTTCCGCCCTCGACAGTGCCACTGAGGCGGCTGTGCAGGACGCCCTCGATGAAGCTTCGAAAGGGCGCACGACACTTATGGTCGCCCACCGCCTCTCGACTGTGCAGAACGCCGATGAAATCATCGTGCTTGAGCATGGGCGGATCGTGGAACGCGGAACGCACGGAGACCTTTTGCGCTCTGATGGCAAGTATGCACAGATGTGGGCGCGTCAGGTTGCGCGAGACCGGCTCGCAGCAGCGGCTGAATAGGAAGGTATGAACATGGCTGACCGGGATACTTCGCTTTCGCACAAGACATTCCCATGGTTCCGCAGCGGTTTCGATCTCGAGGGCGTGGTCGGGTTCCTCGCAGCCTGGCTGCTCGGCATCCTGCTCGCCATGGTGTGGGAGCCGCTATTCTGGCTGGCCTTCATTCCGGGCATCCTGATTCTGTTTGCCACGCGCACGGTGGAGCGCGTTACGCCGCAGACCGAAGAACACGTGGTGACGCCCTGTGATGGCGTCGTGGTGTCCATGGTGGAGACCGAAGCGCCTGCGGCCCTGCGCATGGCCGGCCCAGCGATCCGGATCAGGATTTCGTCCTCTCCCTTTGTGGCAAACAATATCCACGCGCCAATTGCCGGCGCCATTGACCGGATCGAGCGCGAAGAAGGCGATCCCAAGTCCTTTGCCGCCATGAAGGCTGAGACCGAAGGGCTGGAGCGTCTCTCCATGGTCTTTAGCAGTGATGTGCTTCGTACCGGCTTCGTGCTGGCGACCGGCGCCCTCGGCCCTCGTCTCGATGTGAAAGCCGACGCTGGCGATCGGATTCTGAAAGGCAAGACCGTGGCGACCCGGCGTCTGGGCGGCTGGTGCGACGTCTATGTGCCTGCACGATCGCCGGGGGCCGCCGTCGTTGAGCCAGGCCGGACCCTTGTGGGCGGCGAGACGATCCTCTGGGATCTTCACATGAATGCGGCCGAGGCACCGTTTGAACCTTCCAGGGATGACTTACGTGAGCCTGAACCTACCGCGCCGCAATACTCAGATCTGGAACCTGCCGCGCCCGCTGTCGCAGCAACAGCGGTTACGCCCGATCCGATGCCGCCGGAGGTCGCGAGCGGCGAGACAACCGGCGCAGCGGAGACAACTGATTTCTCTGGTATCGACCCGGTCGAGCCGCAGCCGACACCTGAAGTCGTGCCGCCCTCAGTCGAAGAGGAAGTCGAAACTGAAATTGGTGGGCTGGCGCCGGAAAGTGAGCAGCCGCCAATTACAGACAATCTCCCGCCAGAAGTGGCTGAAGAGACGGCTCATCCGGGCCCCGAGAGCACGCCATCTTCCGCCTCACCGGAAGAGGATAGTGACCCCGCTTCCATGTTTGAGCGTCTGCGTCAGCAGGCCCGCCGGCTGGCCGGTGATGAGGATGACGATAGCGAGAACCGCTAAGGGCGCTCCGGCTGACGGTTCATCCAGCGCAGGACAGGCCGAAGCGGCAGGATCCATGCGATACCGGCGAAGATGTAGAAGGGCAGCTGGATCCAGATCGGCTGATCGGTGATGTAGCTGCCAATCGTGCCGATGAGGAAGATCCAGATCGCTATGAAAGCGAGAATGGCGATGGCTGCGAGCCCCTTGCGCATATCCTTGTCCTCAATTCCTCAGCTGTGCCTGCGACCGCATGGCGACTTGCGGTTTTGGCGTGCCGCTTCAGATAGGGCGCCATGAGACAGATGGCAAAGTCAGATAGCGCTAACACCTGGATCCGGCGCTGGCTCGTCGTGATCGGGCTTATGGTCTATGCGATGATCCTGATCGGCGGGATGACCCGTCTGACCGATTCCGGCCTGTCGATCACGGAATGGAATGTCATCAGCGGGGCCCTGCCGCCGCTGGGTGCAGACGCCTGGGCTGAAGAGTTCCGCAAATACCAGCAGACAGCCGAGTTCCAGCAGCAGAACTACAATATGACGATGGGGGAGTTCCAGTACATCTACTGGTGGGAATGGGGCCATCGCCTGTTTGGCCGACTGATAGGCCTCGTTGCGATGGGCGGGCTTGCTGTCTTTCTGATACGCAGATGGGTGGGCCGCACCCTTGCGCTCAGACTTGTAGTCCTCATCCTCCTCGGTGGACTCCAGGGCGCAATCGGCTGGTGGATGGTCGCCAGCGGCATCGGTGAGACCGACCGGATCGACGTCGCGCCTTACCGGCTCATGACGCACTTCATGCTGGCGCTTGTCATTATTGGCTACACGGTGTGGCTCTGGCTGGATCTCGGGCGCGGCCGGAGGGTCGATACGCCCGCACTCTTGCGCATGGCCGCGGTCCTCATCTTCGCCCTGGTCTTTGTCCAGATGGCATCAGGTGCGCTTGTGGCGGGGCTTGATGCCGGGCGCAGCTATACCGACTGGCCCCTCATGGCGGGTGAAGCCTTCCCGTCAGACTATGTCGAACCGGGCCTTGGCCTGCGCAGTCTTTTTGAGGGCAGGGCAGCCACCCAGTTCAACCACCGCTCTCTGGCCTATATCCTCTGGGCTGTCTCACTGGGCGCACTTTTCCTTGCACGCGGCAAACCCGCAGCGCGAGACTTTGCCATCCTGGCAACACTCGTCACGCTGCAGGCCGCCTGGGGCATCATGACCCTGATGAACACTGCGCCGCTGGAGCTGGCCATCATCCATCAGGCCCTCGGCGTCGTCGTCTTCATTGCCGCGGTGCGTCTGGTCTGGATTACTCGGTCGCCGCGGGCACCGGGATTGGCGTCATCGTAACGATGCTCGGGTCGATCAGAACGGCGCGGTGATCGTCTGCGCCAATCGTGCCGCCGACAATGATGACACCACCTGGATAGCCGCCGCCGCGGGCGTCGCCAGTTGCTGCCAGTGATGTGAACGAGGTCGGCACTTCGACGGTGATACCCCGACGGATCTCATAGCCCGCCGCCTCATCATCACCCATCTGAAGGCTGAGCCGTCCGTCGCCTTCGGAGAGAATCAGCGTTTCGCGGCCAAGCCGCCGCAGGCTCGCGGCCCCATCGACGGGATCGGTGAAGGCGATCGCGTCTTCTCCACTGATCACGCAGGCATGGATCGGCTCACCAGTATCCTCGCGGACCCTGGAGACAAATTCTAGCTCGCCGCCGCTCTCCTCTATAATGCCACTATAGAGCACGGACGGTTCGGTCTCGGTCCAGTAGGCGATCCGGTGCAGGCCGTCTTCGTCGCTCAGGGGTGGACCTGCGCACAGGCCAGCTGCTGCTCCGGCCTGCTCACCCTGCAGGTCATACTGGAGCGGCTCGGCGACGCCGCCGCCATAGATCCAGAGCTTCAGGCTGCCATTCATGTCGAGGCCGGGAAAGAAGGTGACAGGCGTGCCTGACAGCATCGCATAGCGGCCCTCGGCGAGGGCCATGGCCTCGTCATCCGATTCGGCCGTGATGCGTTCGCCGTCGAAGTCGAAGATCTGGACGCCGCCGCCTTCATAGGCCACGGCAAAGGTGGAGCCTGCGCCGCCTGCGATGCCGATACTGGTCACCGCCGAATCGAGCTGGCGTGTCGACCAGACCGCTGGCAGAACGTTCGCTGGCAGGGGATCGGCGCGCTCTGCTTCCTCTACGGCTTCTTCAGGGGCGGGTTCACCTTCTTCTGCGGGCTCTTGCGGACCAGAACAGGATGCAGCATAGAATAGCAGGAAACCGGCGATCCCTGCGTTGACAGGGAAGGTCTGCGCGCTTAAACGCGGGCGCTTGAACATATTCCAACACTCCGATTGAGAGGCTCCAGGGGAGCAAATGAAGACTTATAACGCACCTGCTGACGTGGAGAACAAATGGATCGTTATCGACGCAACAGATGTTGTGGTCGGTCGCCTTGCTTCATATGTCGCCAAACGCCTGCGCGGCAAGCACCGCGCTGATTACACTCCGCACATCGATACGGGCGACCATATCGTTGTGATTAATGCGGAAAAGGCTCGATTCACCGGCAACAAGCTGCGTGACAAGACCTATTACCGTCACACCGGATACCCAGGCGGCATCAAGCACACCACCGCTGAGAAAATTCTCGGCGGACGCTTTCCAGAGCGTGCCATTGAACTCGCCGTCAAGCGGATGATGCCGGGCGAAAGCCCGCTCGCCCGCCAGCAATTCTCCAAGCTTCGCGTCTATGCCGGGTCCGAGCACCCGCATGAGGCACAGAAGCCGGAAACCGTCGATTTCGCGTCGATGAACGTCAAGAATCTGAGAGACGACTGATCATATGTCCGATACCGCCAATTCCCTCGAAGACCTGAAGACCGTCACCAGTGGTGAAACCGCTGCTGAAGAGGTCATCACCGTAGAGCCGAAGATCGACGAGCTTGGCCGCGCCTATGGCACCGGCCGCCGTAAGTCGGCCACGGCCCGCGTCTGGGTCAAGCCGGGCACCGGCAAGATCACCGTCAACGGCAAGGATCAGGAGCAGTACTTTGCTCGCCCGGTTCTTCGCATGGTGATCGAGCAGCCGCTCATCGAGGCTGACCGCCGCACCGAATTCGACGTGATCTGCACCGTAAAGGGCTCTGGCCTCTCCGGTCAGGCCGGTGCTGTGCGTCACGGCATTGCGCGCGCACTCGTCAACTATGAGCCGGGCCTTCGCTCTGTTCTGAAGCCGTTCGGCTACCTGACCCGCGACCCGCGTACGGTTGAGCGTAAGAAGTATGGCCGTGCAAAAGCACGCCGCAGCTTCCAGTTCTCGAAGCGCTAGGTTCGCGATCAGAATCTATTTTCGAAAGGGCGCTTCGGGTTCGAGGCGCCCTTTTTCTTTGCCTGCCGCCATGAAAGAATAGGCGTTATGACAGACCATATCCTCAAAGCCGCCGTCCTCGGTGCCTCCGGCTATACGGGCGCAGAGACCGTCCGACTTCTTCGCAATCATCCGCGGGTGACCCCCGTCGCGGCGACCGGTAACTCGCTCGCCGGAAAGACGCTGTCTGACATCTTTCCCCATCTTCGCGGCAAGTATGATCTCGACGTGATCAAGGCGGAAGACGTGAATTGGGACGACGTCGATGTCGCCTTTGGCTGCCTGCCGCACGGCACCAGCCAGGATCTGATCGAGACGCTGCCCTCTCATGTAAAGGTCGTGGACCTGTCGGCCGATTATCGCTTCCGCGATGCGAAAACCTATGCTGGCGCCTATGGCCGCGACCATCTCTCGCCGGAGCGAACGGCAAATGCCGTCTACGGGCTCAGCGAAATCTATGCAGACCAGATGAAAGGCGCAGATCTCGTGGCCTGTCCCGGCTGCTATCCGACAGCCGTGCTCCTTGTCTTGCTGCCGTTGATGAACCCGCAGCTTCTCGACCCGGATGCCATCATTATTGATGCCAAGACTGGCGTGTCCGGGGCAGGGCGCGGCCTCAAGGAAGGCAATCTCTTCTGCGAGGCGGCCGAAGGGGTGCACGCCTATGGAATCGGGACCCACCGGCACACGCCGGAGATCGAACAGGAGCTGCGTCTCAAGTCAGGCAACGACTCAATCGAGGTGACCTTCACCCCGCACCTCCTGCCGATGACGCGCGGTGAGCTCGTTACCTGTCATGTGCGCGGCGATGTCGATGCTATCCACGGCGCCCTTGAAGCCGCTTATGCGGACCAGCCCTTCGTGCATGTTCTGCCCCTGGGCTCTCCGCCGCCCGATACGCGGCATGTGCGCGGGACCAATGATTGCCGGATCGCCGTCTATCCGGACCGCGCTTCGGGCCGGGTGGTTATTCTCGGTGTCATCGACAATCTGGTCAAAGGCTCCAGCGGACAGGCCATCCAGAACCTCAACCTGATGATGGGCTGGGATCAGGCCTTGGGACTGGATGTGCTCTTGCCGGCTTTCCCCTGAGGCTTTGAGGACTTCGCCGAAGCCTTTTTCGCCGCAGAAGCGGCAGGTTTCTTCGGCGTCGTTTTCTTCCCTGGGGCCGGGGTTTTTGCGACCGGCTTACCTTCCGCGGTGGCTTTTGCCGGTTTCGAGGGGGTGGAATAGGTGTCGGCCGGCTTGGCGCCCTTGGCGATGTCCGACAGCCGCATCTTCACATATGTTCCCGGCGCATCGCCCAGGCCCTTATCCGGCACAGGCGCCGCGTCCTTGAGGTCGCCCGCCTTCGGCTCAAGCCATCCCCACCAGCTTGGCCACCAGGACCCCTTTGTCTCCTTGGCGCCCGAGAGCCATTTCTCGGGCGTCTCGGCCAGGCCGTCCTTCGTCCAGTGCTGGTATTTCTCCGCGCGCGGGTGATTGATCACGCCTGCGATATGTCCGGATCCCGCAAGGATGAAATTGACCTCGCCGCCATATTTCTTGGCGCCGCGATAGATGGAATGCCACGGGCAGATATGGTCTTCCCGGCTGGCCTGAATGGTGACGGGAATCTTGATATCGCCCATTGAGACCGGCGCGCCGAAAATCTCGAACCGGCCTTCGGAAAGCTCGTTCCTGCCATAGAGGTTTTTCAGATAGGTGAGATGAGTCCTGCCGGGGATATTTGTCTGGTCGGCATTCCAGAACAGAAGATCGAACGGGCGCGGCTTCTTGCCCAGCATGTAATTGTCGACCACATAGCGCCAGACCAGATCGACCGGGCGAAGCCAGTTGAAAGTCTGTCCCATCATCTCGCCCGGCATGATGCCGTCATTCTGCTCGATGATCTCGTCGATACTGTCCAGCGACTCCGGGTCGGTGAACACCATGAGGTCACCGGCGTCAGAGAAATCGGACTGGGAGGCAAAGAACGTCGAGGAGGCGATACGGTCATCGCCTGTCTTCGCCATATGGGCGAGCGCTCCGGTCAGCAGCGTGCCGCCGATACAATAGCCGATCGTATTGGCCTTGTCGGCGCCAGTCTGGGCGAGGACTTCGTTGAGGGCGGCGAAGATACCCTGCTCGACATAATCGTCCCAGGTAAAGTTCCGGGTGACCTCGTCGGCCGACCGCCAGGACACGACGAAGACCGTAAGTCCCTTATCCACGAGCCAGCGGATCAGCGAGTTCTCCTCGCGAAGATCCATGATGTAATATTTATTGATCCATGGCGGGAAGATGAGCAGCGGCCGCTCATGGACCTTTTCCGTGGACGGTTCGAACTGAAGGAGCTCGATGAGCTTGTTGCGGAAAACCACCTTGCCGGGTGCCGTGGCGATATTCTTGCCGATCTCGAAAGGCGACTCGTCGGACTGGCTGATCGACAGTCTGCCACCGCCCCTGGCGATATCGGCTCTGGCATTACGAAGGCCGTCTACCAGGCTCTGGCCACCCGTCTTCAGCATGGCGCGCAGCGCAGCAGGGTTGGTCGCGAAGAAATTCGTCGGAGACAGCGCATCGATGGTCTGGCGGGTATAGAACTGGGCCTTGCGCTTGTCCGAGGGACTGAGATCGGGGGCTGCCTCCAGCAGCGACATCATCCAGGTGGAATTAAGCTCATAAGCCTTGCGCATGAACTCAAACGCCGGGTTGGACGACCATTCCGGGTCTGAGAACCGCTTGTCCTTGGCCTCGCTGATATTGCCGAGCGTGAAATCCTTCCAGAGGCTGATCCAGCCGCTCCAAAGTTCCAGATTGGCATTCAGAAGGGCCTGTGGGTTCGTGGCAAGCGACTGGCCGACCCGTCCATAGACACCGGTCACGTTGAACGGGTCGGGATTGCCGGCCAGCTCTTCGCCCGGCTGGCTGGTCGAGATCACCTCACTCAGCAGCGCCTGCGACTCCGCGGCAGCTTCGGCCAGCGCCTTGCCAATGGCATGCAGCTGCTCGGGCGATTGCTCGGCGAGGATCGCGTTCAAGGTGCGGTGTTCGGGTTCATTCATGACTGTCGCTTTTCATCACCCTCTATCGCCATTCTACACAAACCTAGTTAGGGAAGAAATGTTTCTGGAAGAATGATGAGTTCTGATGTGTTGGCAAAAGCCTGGTCATTTGCGTTTGCGGTCCTCACGCTGGCTGGATGTATGTCCGGCGGGGCGGGCAAGGGTGCCGACGCGCCGCCTGAATGGTTCAAGGAAAGACGCGCAGAGCTGCGCCGTCAGGGCTTTCCTGAACTCGGCGAAGTGCGCAGTCAGATAGATCCGGCACGCAATCGCGCGGCGCTTGCGACGACCGCCAAGCAGAATGTGGGTCTGAAAAAGGCCCTCCTCAACGATCCGCGCGCGGAGCCGACTTATCTTACGCCGCAGGAGATCGCGGCATGGGGCGAGAAGATGCGAGCGGGAATCGAGGCGCGCAATGTCGAGGCGGATTTCCTGACCGATCAGGAAGTCGCCTCCCTGCGCGCCAGGTTTGACAGACCGCGCGCGCGTCGTTGAGCCTAGAATAAGAGTTCAGTCCAGTGTCAATTTTCCCGTGTGGAGTTCGGTTATGGCCGGAGAGTTTTACAAGATCAGGCGTTTGCCCCCCTATGTTTTTGAGCAGGTGAACCGGCGCAAGGCCGCGCTGCGGGCGGACGGCGCGGACATTATCGATCTCGGCATGGGCAATCCGGACCTGCCGACGCCCAAGCACATTGTGGACAAGCTTTGCGAAACGGCCCGCAAGCCGGACGTGAACGGCTATTCGGCCTCGCGCGGGATTGCCGGTCTGCGCCGGTCGCTGGTCAATTATTACAAGCGCCGATTTGACGTGACGCTCGACAAGGACCGGGAAGTCATCGTCACGCTGGGCTCAAAGGAAGGCTTTGCGAATCTGGCTCAGGCCATTTCAGCGCCGGGCGATGTCATCCTCGCGCCTGACCCGTCCTATCCGCTTCATTCCTTCGGGTTTATCATTGCAGGCGCCTCCATCCGGGGTGTGCCGGCGCAGACGCCCGAACAGTACCTTGCCAATATCGATCATGCGATCCGTTACAGCGTGCCGCCACCGACCGCGATGGTGCTTTGCTATCCATCAAACCCGACGGCGGAGACGGCTGATCTCGACTTCTATAAGGAAGCCGTCCGCATCGCGAAGAAGCACGATATCTGGATCCTGTCGGATCTTGCCTACAATGAGATCTATTTCGATGCCCCGCCGCCCTCCATCCTGCAGGTCGAGGGGGCACGCGATATCGCCATCGAGACGACGACGATGTCCAAGACCTATTCGATGGCTGGCTGGCGCATTGGTTTTGCCGCAGGCAATGAGCGTCTGATTGCCGCGCTCGGCCGGGTGAAATCCTATCTCGACTATGGCGCCTATACCCCGATCCAGGTGGCTGCGACGGCTGCGCTGGACGGGCCGCAGGACTGTGTTGAAGACACCCGGCGTATCTATCGGGCAAGGCGCGATACGCTGATCGAGAGCTTTGGGCGTGCTGGATGGGATATGCCGGTTCCGTCTGCTTCCATGTTCTGCTGGGCACCCGTCCCGCCGCAGTGCAATGGCATGAGCAGTCTCGATTTCTCGTTGGCGCTCATCAATCAGGCTGGCGTCGCCGTTGCGCCGGGATCCGGCTTTGGCGAGCGCGGCGAAGGCTATGTGCGTATCGCGCTTGTGGAAAACGAGCAGCGCATTCGCCAGGCCGCGCGCAATATCAAGAGGTTTCTTCAAAACCGCGAAGCTGATAGCAGGAGCGCTGGTGACGCCATGCAGGCAGGAGGAGCGGCAAATTGAATACGTTGAAACTCGGGATCGCAGGGCTCGGCAATGTCGGGTGCGGGCTGGTTGATCTGGTCCAGCGCCAGGAAAATCTTCGTCTGCCTGGCAAGGTTGAGATTGCCGGGGTGACAGCTCGTAACAAGAGCCAGAACCGCCCGGTCGATACCTCCTCCTATCGCTGGTTCGACGATGCCGCGCGTCTTGCTGAAGATGAGTCGGTCGATGTCTTTGTCGAGCTGATCGGTGGCTCCGATGGCCCCGCCAAGGTGGCTGTCGAAACGGCCATCAAGGCAGGCAAGTCCGTCGTGACCGCCAACAAGGCCCTGATCGCCATGCATGGTCAGGCGCTGGCAAAGCTTGCGCGCGACCACGGTGTTGACCTTCTGTTCGAAGCGGCTGTGGCGGGCGGTGTGCCGATCGTGCGTGTCCTTCGCGATTCGCTGGCCGGCGTGGAAATCCAGCGCGTGACAGGTATTCTTAACGGCACCTGCAATTTCCTGCTGAGCGAGATGCTCGATACCGGCAAGCCGTATGAGACCGTTCTGGCCGAAGCCCAGCGCCTCGGCTTCGCCGAAGCCGACCCGACGCTCGACGTGTCGGGCATGGATGCCGCCCACAAGGCGGCCATCCTCGCGGCGATTGCCTTCTCGGCGGATCTCGACTTTTCCAAAGTATCGGTCTCCGGTGTTGATGGGGTCGAACTCCTCGATCTCGACCTTGCCGACCGCCTGGGGCTTCGCATCAAGCTGATCGCGGAAGGCAAGTTGACGCCCGACGGCGTTGTGTGCCGCGTCGAGCCCTATGCACTGCCAAAGCACCACCCGCTGGCCCGCATCAATGGCAGCCTGAACACCGTCCGCGTGGAAGGCGAGCCGCTGGGCGCTGTGACCCTGACTGGGCCCGGCGCAGGGGCCGGACCGACCGCTAGTGCGGTGATGGGCGATGTCGCCAAGCTCTTCAATCCGATTGCGCGGCCGGCGTTCGGCCATGCCGATCACCATGAAATCCGCAAATTCGTTGTCGCCGAGCCTGAAGAGACCTCCGCCTATTTTCTGCGAATCAAGCTCATGGATAAGGCAGGCTCCCTTGCCGAACTGACCGAAGCGCTCGCTGACGCTGACGTTTCGATCGACAAGCTGCTACAGGATTCGGCAGATGAGGAAGGGGCTGCGCCTATTGCGATCGTCACGCATATCTGTTCGCGCCGGGAAATCGGACGTGCACGAGAGCGCTTGCAGTCGCTGGAGTCCAATGTAGGAACACCGCAAATCATGGCGATTGAAGCGTCATCGGAGTAGGGGGAGGCCCTCTGCGGCCGTGAGGAGTTAGAATGAGCAACAGTATTCTCGTACCGCATCTGGCCGATGCGATGGTTCGCGTCACCGAAGTCGCTGCTATCGCGGCACAGAAACTTGCTGGTCTCGGCGATGAGAAGGCCGCCGACCAGGCGGCCGTTGATGCCATGCGAACCGCGTTCAACTCGGTCGACTTCCAGGGCCGCATCGTGATCGGTGAGGGCGAGCGCGACGAAGCGCCCATGCTCTATATCGGTGAGGAGGTCGGCACGGGCCAGGGGCCTGAAATCGATATTGCGCTGGACCCGCTGGAAGGCACCACGCTCACGGCGAAAGCCATGGCGAACGCGCTGGCGGTTCTCGCCATCGCGCCGCGCGGGGGTCTGCTTCATGCGCCTGACACCTATATGGACAAGATCGCCATTGGCCCGGGCTATGAAAAAGGCGTCATCGATCTCGATGAGAGTCCGGCCGACAATATCAAGGCGATGGCCAAGGCTTCGGGCCGCCCAGTCGAGTCGATGACGGTCTGCGTGCTTGATCGTCCGCGCCATGCCGACATCATTGAGAGCATCCGCAGCGCCGGTGCGCGGGTCAGCCTCATTTCCGACGGCGACGTGGCCGGTGTCATCAACACGACCAATCCGGACACCGGTATTGACCTTTATATCGGCCAGGGCGGTGCCCCGGAGGGCGTGCTTGCTGCCGCGGCGCTCAAATGTGTGGGCGGACAGATGCAGGGCCGTCTTTTCTTCCGCAATGATGATGAGCGTGCCCGCGCCAAACGTGTCGGCGTGACGGAACTCGACCGCAAATATGATCTCGATGAGCTTGCCAGCGGAGAGACGGTCTTCTGTGCGACCGGTGTCACCAAGGGCGGCCTCGTTGATGGTGTTGTGGTCCGCCCCGGTGTCACAATAACCGACACCCTCGTCATGAGTTCGGCAGACGGCATGGTGCGGAAAATCCAGTCGCGCTACCGCACAGCCTAGGGCAATGCCGGGCAGATATCTGTTTGATGTCAGTGAGTCTCTTGGTGGCCGGTTCTGGTCGCTGGCGGACACGGATGAAAACAGCGTCCGCCAGCTCAGCCTGTCGCTCGGCACGCCTGACTTCATCTCACGGCTTCTGTCCCTTCGCGGCGTGAACGCTGAAGCGGCGCCGGGTTTTCTGTCGCCCAAACTGCGTGACTCCTTTCCCGATCCTTCGGCCTTTCAGGATATGGAGAAGGCCGCAGGGCTTGTTCTCGACGCGATTGCCGAGGGGCGGAAAGTTACGGTTTTCGCGGACTATGATGTTGACGGTGGAACCTCCTCTGCCTTGCTGGCCAGGTATTTCCGGGCCTGGGGCCGGGACCTCGGCCTTTATGTTCCCGACCGCCTGACCGAAGGTTATGGCCCCTCGCCGGCCGCCTTCCGTTATCTGAAAGAGCAGGGCGCTGACCTCGTTGTGACAGTGGACTGCGGCGCAGCGGCGACCGAGGCGCTGGAAGAAGCCGGCCGGATCGGCCTGCCGGTCATCGTGATCGATCACCACCTCATGGGACATGAGTGGCCGGAGGTCGCGGCCCTCGTTAATCCGAACCGTCCCGATGACACGTCAGGCCATGGCCATCTGGCCGCCGCCGGTGTCGTCTATGTGATGCTGGCTGCCCTGAATGCAGAGGCGCGCCGGCGCGGTATCGCGCCCGCTAGCGGCTTGCCGAACATTCTTGACTGGCTCGATCTTTGTGCGCTGGGCACGCTTTGCGATATGTCGCCTCTGCGCGATGCGAACCGGGCCTTTGTCCACCAAGGGCTCAAGATCATGGCGCGGGACGGCAATCCGGGGCTTCGGGCGCTGGCGGATGTGGCCGGGATCGGCCGGGTCGAAAGCGTTTATCACGCCACTTTTGTGCTGGGTCCGCGGCTAAATGCGGGCGGCCGCGTTGGAGATCCCTGGCTTGCGGCAAAGCTGCTGGCGACCGATGACCGGGCTGAAGCCATAGAACTCGCTGAGCGGCTGCATGGCCTCAATGATGAGCGCAAGGCCGTCGAGGCGCACATACTGGAAATCGCAACGGCGCAGGCAGAGCGCCAGCTGGAAGCCGATCCGAATCGGCATGTGCTCGTCGTCTCGGGTGAGGGCTGGCACCCCGGCGTGATCGGGATCGTGGCGGGGCGCATCAAAGACCGATTTCACAGGCCGAGCATCGTCATCGGGTGGGGCGATGAGCTGGGTCCTGTCGCCAAGGGGTCGGCGCGTTCGGTTCATGGCGTCAATATAGGGGACGCCATTGCGGCGGCGGCGCGCGAAGGACATATCCTCTCCGGAGGTGGCCACGCGATGGCGGGCGGGCTTAGCCTCAAGCCGGAACAGATCGCTGCTTTTTCAGCCTGGCTGAACGCCCATCTCAGCGAATTCGTGAACGAGCGCGATGCTGCGCGCGAGCTTCGTGTGGACGCGCTTCTCGATGCTGGGGCGGTGACGCCGGAAACATTTGATGAGATCGCCAAGATCGGACCCTTCGGCCAGGGCGCCCCAGAGCCTTATTTCGCGCTGACCGACATGCATGTCACCTATACCCGCCCGATCGGGGCCAATCACCTGCGGGTGACGGCAGAAAGTTCGGGCGGCAGGGTCGAGGCGCTGAGCTGGCGCAGTGTCGGGACCCCTCTGGGCGACGCGCTGCAGGCACATGGGCGATTCCATCTGGTGGGCCGGCTTAAATGCGATGTCTGGAATGGGCGCCGCCGCGCGCAGTTTGAACTGGTCGATGCTGCCCCTGTCGCCGAGTAGGACAGGCGTCGCTGCAATTGCGAGCGCCTGCAAGCCCAATATCTATCGGGGTTTTTTCGAGCCAACTGCAAAAAACCAGCTTGTGTTCACACACCCGCTTGCAAGCGGCGCGACTGGCAGCTATATCGCGCGTTCCAAACCGAGCGCTCCCTTCGTCTATCGGTTAGGACGCCAGGTTTTCAACCTGGAAAGAGGGGTTCGATTCCCCTAGGGAGTGCCAGTTTTTTCACAATTTCGCGTAAAACACGATTTGTTGTCCCCTTGAGGGATGACATTGCGAATCACCGCTCGTACTATTCCCGAAGGGAATGGTGGGTATATGAGCGCTTTGACTTCCAAGATAGAACAGGCCGGACCGTCTGCGTCGGCAAGGGTAATCGGCGTCATCAAATGGTTCGATCCGGCCAAGGGCTATGGCTTCGTCGTTCCGGATTCGGTGACGTCCGCTGAGCTGTCGGGCGACATCATGATCCATATCTCTGCGTTGCGGGCCTATGGCGAATCCGATGCCGATGAAGGCGCGCGCATTGTCTGTGACGCGGTCGAGAGCGAGCGCGGCTGGCAGGTCGAGCACATCATCGAGATGGACCGCCCGCGTGAAGTCGTGGCGCGCGAGAAGGGCACCCTGCCGGAGCCTGAAGACGTCGTGGTCAAATGGTTCAGCGCAGATCGCGGCTTTGGCTTCGTCAACCGGCTGGAGGATGACGCCGATGTCTTCATCCATATCTCGGTTCTGCGAAAGAGCGGGCTGTCGGTCGTGGAGCCCGGAGAGACCTTGTGCGCGAAAATATCAAATGGCACACGCGGCGAATATGTCAGCGCGGTCGTGGAGGGGGATCGCCCAGCGCGATGATGCATGACCTGTTGTCTGCGCCGGGTGCGCGGGCTAGAGGACTTTGCATGAAAAAACTTCTCGCCATTGTCGCCTTCAGCACGGTTTCGCTCATTTCGGCGCCTGTGCCCGTTTTCGCGCAGTCCGCGCCCAGTGACGCGCTGGAAACCTCCAGCCTGACCATCCAGTCGGCAAATGGAAGTCATGCCTTCGATATCGAGATCGCCGATGAGGCCGATGAGATCTCCTACGGCCTGATGAACCGGGACTCGCTGGGGGAGAATGCCGGCATGCTGTTCGATTTCGGCAATCCGCGCGAACCTGGCATGTATATGAAGAATACGCTCATCCCGCTGGACATGTTGTTCATCACCAGTGACGGGACCGTTCTCATGATTGCCCGCAACACCGTGCCGGGCTCGCTTCGCACCATTTCTCCGGGCACAGCCGTCAAGGGCGTGCTCGAGATCAATGGCGGCCGGGCCGCCGAGCTCGGCATTGAGCCGGGCGATACGGTGCAGCATGAGATCTTCGGGAATGATGACGCAGAGTAGCGACGTCCACCGCGACCCACCGCCAGGCTTTGAGGTTTCCAGTTCCAGAGGTCCGTTCACGACACGCAACGGCCCTGTCTGCCGCGCCACCGCCAAGGGGGACCTTCGCAGCGGCATCTGGGTCCTGGAGCGGCACTGCAACAGTATGGGCTTCATGCATGGCGGCATGGTGAGCTCCTTTGCCGATGGCGCGCTGGCCTGGGCTGTCTGGTATGAAACCCGCAAGATGTCCGTGACGCTGAAGCTGACGACCAGCTTCTATGGGACGATCCGGCCCGGCAACTGGCTGGAGGCCCATCCGCGCGTTATTTCTGCCGATAATGGTGTTGTTCATGTCTCTGCCGACATGACAGTTGATACCACGCTGGCCGCCAGGGCGGACGCAACTTTTCGCGTGCTGCGTCGAACCGCGAAATAGGGCTTGCGGGGAAAAGCAGCTCTGCATAGAAGGGCACTCCGATGTCGGAGCGTGGCGCAGCCTGGTAGCGCATCTGGTTTGGGACCAGAGGGTCGGAGGTTCGAATCCTCTCGCTCCGACCATCGGATAATACGGAGGCGAACATGGACGCGCGTATCTACAAGCCAAGAAAGACTGCGATGCAGTCGGGCCGTGGCAAGACGCGTGAATGGGTTCTGGAGTTTCGCTCTGAAAATGCCCGCTTTGCCGATCCGCTGATGGGCTGGACAAGTATCAATGATACGACGGGCCAGGTCCGGATGCATTTCGAGACCCGCGAGCAGGCCATCGATTTTGCAAAGCGCGAGAAGCTGACGTTTACGGTCGATGAGCCGCGCGAACCCAAGCGTCTGGTGAAATCCTACGCGCAGAATTTCTCACCGGACCGCAAACAACCCTGGACGCATTAGTCCCGCTTGCTTCGGCCCCTTAGCTCAACTGGATAGAGCACCGGACTTCTAATCCGACGGTTACAGGTTCAAGTCCTGTAGGGGTCGCCATAGCCGGTGAACCGATTATGCTGCCTGTCAGGGAGACAGGCATGAAACTACCGGAAAATGGAACGCCGTGGCCGCAGCTGAAAGCCGAGATGTCCGAGCGCGGGGCAGGGGACGCAAAATGGCGTGACGGCAAGACGGCCGTCTATGTCTTCAATGCTGGTCCCGAGGTTGAGCAGGTCCAGAAGGAAGCCTTTACCGCCTTCATGTCGGAGAATGGGCTCGGCCCGCTTGCCTTTCCCTCTCTGGCCCAGATGGAGAAGGACGTCATCTCCATGGCGCTGGATATCCTTCACGGGCCTGAAGGCGCGACCGGTGCCATGACCTCGGGCGGAACCGATTCGATCACGATGGCGCTGAAGACCGCACGCGATCATGCGCGCTCCAAAGGCCAGTCGGGACAAGCCAATATCGTCCTTCCGCAATCGGCCCATCTGGCGTTCGACAAGGCTGCGCATCTGATGGACATCGAGGTGCGCCGTGTGCCGCTGAAAACGGATGGTAGTTTTGAGGCCGATCCGGACGCCATGGCGGGCCGGCTCGATTCGAATACGGTCATGATGGTCGGCTCAGCCCCGAATTTCCCACATGGCATTATAGACCCGATCGCGGCGCTGTCGGATGTGGCCCTGGAAAAAGGTGTCTGGCTGCATGTCGATGCCTGTGTCGGCGGTTTTCTTGCGCCGTTTGCCCGCATGAATGGCGTGCCGGTGCCGGCTTTCGATTTCGAGCTGCCGGGCGTGCAGTCGATGAGCGCGGACCTTCACAAATATGGCTATGCTGCAAAGGGCGCCTCGACGGTGCTGTTTCGTTCAGACGATCTCTATCGGCATATGCCGTTTGAATTTGCCGGCTGGTCGGGCGCGCCGATGAAGACGCCGACGCTGGCGGGGACGCGGCCTGGCGGGGCAATCTCTGCGGCCTGGGCGGTGATGAATCACCTTGGCATCGAGGGATACCGGCGGCTGCAGGGCAAGGTCTGCGCGGCGCGGGAGGAGGTCGAGGCAGGCCTTCGCGCACGCGGGTTCGAGATTCTGGGCCAGCCGCTTCTGGGGCTCATCGCCTTTCGCCATCCCGAGCTTCATTCCTTCGCCGTCTATGGCGAACTCTACAAGCGCGGCTGGTTCACGTCGGTCACCAAGGAACCGCGCAGCCTTCACCTTATGCTTTCGCCCAAACATGCCGAGATGATCGACGCCTATCTGCGCGATCTCGATGCCGCCTGCGAGGCGGTCCGCGCATCCGCCGGCGAGGCGAAAGAGAGCGTCCAGCCGCGCTATAACTGAGGCGCGCGCATCCCTGCTGCAAAAAGATCAAACAGGGGATTGGACAATAAAGGGACTGGGCGTTATGACGCCGTTTCCCCAGTGACCCGCCCGGGTAGCTCAGGGGTAGAGCAGCGGATTGAAAATCCGCGTGTCGGTGGTTCAAATCCGCCCCCGGGCACCATTTTCCTTGCTTCCGTATCGTCGCTGCGCGCCTCACATGAAGCGTGCTCAGGGCTTTTCGTTTTGATCCCCGCTTCGCTTTGCTGCGCGATGGATCGGGCTCAGGGCTGCGCCGGACGTATCGCGCTTGTGGGGGGGGCTTGGGCGCTGGGGCTTCATCCTTCGACAGGCTCAGGATGAGGCCGGGACTCTCGAGAAGACTAAAGCCAGCAGGTGCGGCCGCAGGCCCGGTGGGGCTGCGGTCATGATCCCGGTTTATTGAAGACCAGCTTTTTCAGGCGTTTTCGGAGAAGGGCCTCTTGTGTGCCCGCGCTCGTCCTTCGACTTCGCTCAGGATGAGCGCTTTGAGCTGTGCGGTTCAGAGCTTCAGGGTGGATGAAGGGCAGCGTGCGAGGCAAGGGCAGTGTCGCCCCATACGAAGCGAGTGGAGACGGAAGGCTCTTCATCCCGATGTGAAGGGCCCTCAGAAGCGAGCATGTTCATCGCGCGTCCGGGCGCGAGCTTTTCCCAGGGCGTTCGCGGCGCGAACCTTGTCCAGTCATTGGGGTCCGGTTTGTCGCCGAAGGCCTGGAGGGTGATGTAGATGCGGCCTCTTGCGCAGACGCTGTAGCCGATGAGGCCGGAGCTATGCTCTGCGCGCCGGGCCTTCATATAGCGGTCCAGCCACCAGAGCTGCCACAGGAAGACCGGCCAGTAGCGAAGCTCCAGCTTTGTGAGCACATCGAGGATCCAGTCGCGGGCGATCATGGGCCAAGACTAGGCCGGGCGCGAGCGGGGGCGGAAACTATTGGTGCAAAGCCAGTGCAGGCGCGGTGCTCCGGCGGTGCATCCGGGGTGCATGGGCGGTGTTTTCGCGCGAGACGCCCTGCTCAGGTCACCGCCGCGCGTTTGCGGTATTCGTCCTTGTCCCAGCTTTTCGTTTCCAGGATGTCGGCGAGCGCGTCCATCGCGTCCCAGACATCGATAAAGCGCAGGAAGAGCGGGGAGAGGCCGAAGCGGATCGTGTCGGGCGCGCGGAAATCGGCGAGGATGTTGCGCGCCGCAAGGGCACGCACGATTTCATGCGCGTTGGGGTGGGCGAAGCTGACATGGCCGCCGCGTTTACTGGCGTCCAGCGGCGAGCGGATATCGAGTCCAAGCTCACCGGCGCGGCGGGTTACGAGATCACCCAGGGCCTGCGCCTTGGCCACGACAAGGGAGATGTCCAGCGCCTCAAAGGCTTCGAGCGCGCCGGACAGCGCGGCCAGGGAGAGGATGGGCGGTGTGCCATTGGCAAAGCGGGTAATGTCTTCTGCCGGTGTGTACGTGGCTTCGAAGGCGAAGGGGCGGGCGTGGCCCATCCAGCCGGGGAGCGGGCTTTCCAGCTTGCCGGTCAGGTCCTTGCGCACATAGAGGAAGGAGGGCGCGCCCGGCCCACCATTGAGGTATTTATAGGTGCAGCCTGCCGCGAGACGCGCGCCGGCCTTTGACAGGGAAACGTCAACGACGCCCGTCGCATGGCTGAGATCCCAGACGATGACACCGCCGCAGTCAGCGGCGATCTTTTCGGCGGCCGCCATGTCGCGCAGGGCGCCGGTGCGGTAATTGATCAGGCTGTGGACCAGGACGCCGCCGGTTTCAGCAAGCTTGCCGAGCCCCTCCCCCGGCGCGGCGCGATGGAAGGTGACGCCTGACATCCCGGCCAGCGCTTCGATGACATACTGGTCGGTCGGAAACTCGTCCTCTTCAACGATAAGGTCAGAGCTGGCCGCGAGTGAGCCGGCGGCCGAGGCGAGCTTGTAGAGATTGGCCGAAACGCTGTCGGCGATCATGATCTCTGCCGGTTTTGCGCCGACGAGACGGGCAAGCTGGCCACCCGTGCGCTTTGCCAGGGTAAACCAGTCTGCCGTATTCCAGGAGCGCACAAGGCCGCGCCGCCAATCATAATGGGCGGCCTGATGCAGCGCATCGAGTGCGTTATGGGTTGCCGGGCCCAGCGAATGGCCGACCAGATAGACAAGCCCGCCTTCCATGTCGAAGGCCTCGCGCGCATGGGCGAGGATGTCGTGACGGTCGGTTGCGACGGCCTCGTCGCGGCTTTTGGGCGGGTGATAAGCCATAACCATGATTAACCCCTGGTGGTGCAATCGGTTCTCTTGCCAATGCTCCCCTCATTCTTCAGATGGAAGCAGATTTCGCAGGAAGGGCAAAATGACACGTGTACAGATTGCGGCGGGCGCAGTGTTTGCCCTGAGCGCGTGCGGCGCCTCCAGTCCCGAGATCGCACCGGCGGCGCCCGCTGCGCCGCAAGAGGAGGCGCTGATGCCCGACTTGATGAGCTGGCCGGACCTCACGGGCCAGGCCCTGCCCTCTGCCAGCACAAGCGTGCGGACGGGCCCGCTCGACACCGATGTCGTGGATGTCTGGCTACCAGAGGGAGAGGGACCGCATCCCACCGTGCTGATGGTGCATGGCGGCTGCTGGCAGAAGGCCATCGCGGACCGTACACTGATGAACTATGCCGCCGCAGCGCTGCGTGATGAAGGCATGGCGGTCTGGAATATCGAGTATCGCGGTGTCGATGAGGCGGGCGGCGGATATCCCGGAACTTATCAGGATGTTGCCCGCGCGGTGGATGCGCTCGGGGCATACGGACCGGCGCTCGGTCTCGACGTGTCGAATGTCGTCGCTATCGGCCACTCGGCAGGCGGGCATCTGGCGCTCTGGGCGGCTGGGCGTGCGAAGCTGCCGGAGACGAGCCCGCTTTATGAGGCGGACCCTCTTGCCATCAAGGGCGTGGTGAATGTCGGAGGCCTCGCCGATCTTGAGGCGTCCGCGCCGGTGACGCAGGCTGGCTGTCTTGCCGATATCATGGACAAGCTGACCGGGCTGCCCATTGGGGAGCGGGCCAATGTTTTTGCAGACACCTCACCTGCCGAGATGCTGCCGCTTGGCGTCCGGCAGGTGAGTCTCAACGGGGCAAATGACAAGATTGCCCCGCCCGTGCTCGGAAAAGCCTATAGCGAGAAGGCAGGGGCCGCAGGTGATCCGGCCCTCTATGTCGAAATTCCCCGAACCGGCCATGTCGAACTGGTCGCGCCCGGCACGGCCGCCTTCGATGCGGAAATCGCGATATTGAAGGACATGCTGGGCATGTCTGACGAGTAGGCCGGCCAGGGACGGGCGAGGAAGCCCCGCCCCTCGACAGGCTCAGGACGGGGCTTACGCAAGCTCAAAAGCGCGTTTGGCGGGCAGGCCCCTCTAGCGCATCACGTCGGGCAGGTCTTCGGTGTCGGCCGGCTCGTGCTGGATGATGACCATGGCGCCAAGCTCGTCCGCGCGGGCCTCGAATGCCTCCATCGAGGCGCGGGTCGCTTCGATATCACTGTTGAAGGAAGGCACGCGGCGTCCTTCACGGCTTTCCTCGCGGTGGTAGAGGTCACCGGTCAGCAGGACAGGACCCGTTTCCGGCAGATTGACCAGAAGCGAGGCATGGCCCGGCGTGTGACCGGGGGTCTCCATGATGATGACGGAGCCATCGCCAAAGACATCGTAATTGTCGCCAATTGTCTGGCGCTCGAGTGCCTCGAAAGCGGGGAACTGGCTCTCGGCCTGGCCGTCGCCCTCTTCGCTTTCACTGCCCGCTTCGGGGAACATGAAGCCATATTCGGTCTCGTTCACCAGCCATGTGGTCGACGGGTCGATATCGCTGGCCTGACCGACATGATCGAAATGGCTGTGCGAGATTGCCACCAGTTCGATGTCATCCATGCCAAGGCCCATTTCGAGGAGCTGGTCGGCAATCGTCTTTTCCAGCGAGACCGTGAAGACATCCTGCGTCTGCTCACCGTCTTCAACCAGCTCGCCCGGCAGGCCGAGATCCCAGAGAAGGTCACCTTCCGGGTGGCGGACCAGCCAGCATGTGTCTGTGAACGTGTCGGTCTGGCCGGCATAGTCGCCTTCGACCGAGAAGATATCGAGATCCGAGACCTCAATGGTGCCGCAGTCGAGCTTGATCAGCTGAAGCTCACCGGCGGGCTCATCCGCCATCGTGCTGGCGGTTTCGCTCTCGCCCGGCTCTGCGGCCTCCGTATCGCCGGCAATGGGCGCGGTTTCCTGCGGCGGCGGCGGGGCCATTTCATCGGCCGGTTCCTCACCCGGCGAACAGGCCGCCATGGCCAGTGCCAGCGCACCCAGCGAAACGAGTGTCAGTGTTTTCATGATGAATTGCCCCTTAAATTCAGCCTGAGGGGTTTTTACGCTTCTTCACCTGTGAATGAAAGCGCACCATCGCGAGATACCTCGCGATAGAAGCAAGATTTCCGGTCAGTGTGACATGCAGGCCCTTTTTGGGTGACCTTGAGCAGGAGCGTGTCCTGATCGCAGTCGATGAGGATGCGCTCGACGGTCTGGGTGTTGCCGGAGGTTTCGCCCTTGCGCCAGAGCTTGCCGCGCGAGCGGGAGAAATAGGTCGCCTCGCCGGTCTCGATGGTCTGGCGGAGCGCCTCGTCATTCATCCAGGCCATCATGAGGATCTCGCCGGTCGCTTCGTCCTGCGCGATGGCGGGGATGAGGCCGTCGGCGTTGAATTTTGGACGAAGCTCTTTGGCCTCGTCCTGCGCGGCGCCGGAAAGCGGGGGTTTGAAGTCCGTCATCAGATTATTCCTTGTTCGCGCAGGCGTGTCTGCTGCGGGGTGTCTATGCCAAGGGAAGAGAGGATTTCGCCTGTATGGGCGCCAAGCTCCGGCCCGGTATGGCTGACCTTGCCCGGCGTCTCGGAGAGTTTCGGGAAGACGCCCTGCATCGGCACCTTACCCAGCATGGGGTGGGCGACACGGATGATCGCTTCACGGGCCTTGATATGGGCGTCCTCAAGCATGTCGCGGGCGGTGTTCACAGGACCGCAGGGCACGCCGTTCTGCTCGCAGAGGGCAAGCACCTCATCGACCGTGCGCTCCCCGGTCCAGGCGGCGATCTTCTCATCGAGCTCGTGCTGGTTGTCGCCGCGCCCGTCATGGGTGGCAAAACGCGGGTCATCCGCCCAGTCAGCGCCGATCATGCCTGCGAGACGGCGATAGAGCGTGTCCTGGTTGGCGCCAATGATGACCATGCCATCGGTGCAAGGGTAGACACCGGACGGCGCGACGCGCGGCAGGATGGGGCCGGTGCGTTCGCGTATATGGCCGGCGAGCGCATATTCAGGGATGATGCTCTCGATGAAGGCCATGACGCTTTCATAGATGGCCGCATCGACGACCTGGCCCTTGCCGGTCTTTTCCCGCGCAAACAGCGCCATCATCGTGCCGAGCGCGGCGAAGGTGCCGGTCATCGTATCGCCGAGGGAGACGCCCGCGCGCGCCGGAAGCCGATCCGGTTCGCCGATCATGTAACGCAGCCCGCCCTTGGCTTCGCCTACGCTGGCATAGCCGGCCTTGGCGCTTTCGGGGCCTGTCTGGCCATAGCCGGAGATGCGGGCGATCACGAGCCGCGGATTGAGCGCGTGCAGGACATCCGGGCCGAGCCCCCAGCGCTCCAGCGTGCCGGGACGGAAATTCTCGATCAGGACATCGGCCGTCGCCGCAAGCTCTTTCAGAATGTTCTGGCCTTCGGCTTCGCGCAGATTGAGCGTGAGGGATTTCTTGTTGCGGGCGATGATGGGCCAGAAGAGGCTCTGGCCGTCCTTCTTGACCGCGCCCCAGCCACGCGCCGGATCCGGCGCATCCGGCGCCTCGACCTTGATGACCTCAGCGCCAAAGTCGCCCAGCAGCTGGGCGCAGAAGGGACCGGCAATGAGCTGGCCAAGCTCGATGACCCTCAGGCCGGAAAGCGGGGCGGGAACTGACGTGTCAGGCATGCGCTCTGTTTGGATCAAGCAGGGGAAGGGCGCAAGACATGACAGAATGGATTATGACGAGCTGGCTGGCCGCCGCCATGGTGGTGGCCGGGGGCCTTGGCATGTATGTCACGGTGATCGCGCTAAGCCGCATTTTCGGACTGCGCAGTTTCTCGAAAATGAGTGGTTTCGACTTTGCCATCACAATCGCGACCGGCTCTATCCTGGCGGCCGTTTTCATCGCCAAGGACCCGCCGCTCCTGCAGGGTATTGCCGCGATGGTAATCCTGTTTGCAATGCAGGCCGCTGTCGCAGAGATGCGCAAGCGCTTTCGCTTCGTGGAGTCCATTGTCGACAACCGGCCCCGTCTCATCATGTGGGGCGGGGAAATCGACGAGAAACAAATGCTGAAGGCGAAGATTACACGGGCCGACCTGATCGCCAAGCTGCGGGAGGCCAATGTAACCCGGTTTGAGCAGGTGCACGCTGTCGTCGCCGAAACGACGGGCGACATCTCTGTCCTGCATGGCCCGCCTGACCAAGACCTGGAATTGGGCCTTCTCGATGGTGTGATTGGCGCCGAGCGGTTTGAAGCGAATGTGCGCGCATAATTTGGGCTTTGCGGTCCGGGTCGATATCACGGGCTGCAGGAACCGATTGAGAGGATTTGGATGACACGGCGCATCGACATCGTAGAGGTCGGCCCGCGCGACGGGCTGCAGAACGACCCGGGCAATCTGACCACGCAGCAAAAGCTTGAATTCATTCAGCGGCTGGAAGAGGCAGGTGTGAAGCGGATGGAGTCCGGCAGCTTCGTCTCGCCCAAGGCCGTGCCGAAAATGGCCGACTCTGCGGAGGTCTTCGCCGGGGTCGACCGCGCAAAGCCGACCCGGCACATCGCGCTTGCCCTGAACGAGAAAGGCGTGCGCCGCGCTATCGATGCAGGCGCCGACGAGATCAATTTCGTGCTGGTTGCCGGCGAAGGCTTCGGCAAGCGCAATCAGGGCATGAGCCCGAGCGAGAGCGCCGACATGCTGATGCAGTGCGCGCCGCTGATCCACGAGGCGGGAATACCGCTTTCAGCGACGATTTCCGTCGCCTTCGGGGACCCTTATGATGGCGAGGTAGACCCGGCCGTTGTCGCCAATCTTGCCGCACGGGCGCAGCGCGCGGGCGTCGGGGAGCTGGCGCTGGGCGATACGATCGGGGTGGCAACGCCGTGGCAGGTGAAGGCGCTGACCGAACGGGTCCTGATGGAGGCGCCGGATGTCTTCCTGCGCATGCATTTCCATGACACGCGGGGCGCCGCGCTCGCCAATGTGGCCGCTGCCGTGGATATCGGGGTCGATGTGATCGACGCGAGCTGCGGCGGCATTGGGGGCTGTCCCTTCGCCCCGGCGGCCACCGGCAATGTAGCGACAGAAGATGTCGTCTACATGCTGGAGCGGGCCGGTTTCGAGACGGGACTCGACCTCCCCAAACTCATCGAGACCGCCAAGTGGCTGGAGACCGTCCTCGGCCATGAGGTGAGCTCCAGCCTCAGCAAAGCTGGCGGCTTTCCAGCTTAAGCGCCGCGCCTTTTCTCCTGCCGCCGCGTCAGACTTGCCCGCCTCTCATAATGCTGAAAACCTTCTCTGAAACCGGCATCAAAGCGCGGAAATCAGAGGGAGGAGCGTGATGGGGAAAAAGTTCGAAGGCCAAGTCGTCTGTATCACCGGCGCAGCAAAGGGGATCGGTCGTCAGGCCGCTCTCAGCTTTGCCGCGGAGGGCGCGGTGATCGTCGCGACGGATATCGAAACCGAGCCCGGAAAGACACTTGTCGCCGAGGTGAAGGGGTCTGGCGGCAAGGCGAGCTTCATCGAGCACGACGTCACCTCTGAAGAGGCCTGGCAAAACGTCATCGCCAATATCCGAGAGCAACACGGCAAACTCGACGTCCTCATCAACAATGCGGGGATCGGGATGACCGGCCTTGTCCATGAGATGGAGCTGTCGCTCTGGCGCAAGATGATGGCGGTGAATGTCGATGGCGTCTTCCTGGGCGTGAAACACGCCCTGCCCCTGATGCGCGCAGCAGGCAGCGGAAACATCATCAATGTCTCGTCGGTTGCTGGCATCCGCTCGACGGCGAATTTTTCCTGCTATTGTGCGACAAAGGCGGCCGTGAAGAGCTTCACAAAGTCAGTCGCGCTTGAATGCGCCGAGGCGAAAGACGGCATCCGGGTCAATTCCATTCACCCGGGGATCATCTCAACCGCGATCTGGGACACGTTGATCGGCACAGAAGAGACCGAGACCAGCAATATGCCGCGCGATGCGACGCTGGCGGGCATGACGAGCGAGGCCGTGCCGTTCGGACGGACCGGCACGATACAGGAGATCGTCAACGGCATGCTTTTCCTCGCCTCCGACGAGAGCAGCTACATGCATGGCGCCGAACTTGTGCTGGATGGCGGCCTGACGGCGGGGTGAGCGCCTAGACTTTGGGGCGCCAGTTGTCCGGGGCCATTTCGAACCCCGCAAACTCAAACCCTGGCGCGACAAAGCAGCTGACGAGGGTCCAGGCGCCGAGGCTTTCGGCGGTCTGCCAGTGATCTTTCGGCACGACGCATTGGGGGCGCTGGCCGGCGCGAAGGTCCGGTCCGAGCCGATGGGCCTTTGCGCCTTTTCCATCGGGCGGGGAGAGTGTCAGCGACAGCGGGCCACCGGCATGCCAGGCCCAGACCTCATCGGCGTCGACGCGGTGCCAGGCAGAGACTTCGTCGGCCTGCAGCAGATAATAGATCGTCGTGCAGGCCGCGCGGCCTTCGCCTTCAGACC
>NVWP01000140.1 GCA_002733705.1 Henriciella sp.
AACGGACAGCGCAACCCAGTCATCGAGACGGCGCACGCGCCCGATTTCGGTCGCGCGGACTTACTCCACCCGCCCAGACGGACGGTGCGATCGAAGCGATTCGTGCGCGTCGTTGCCACCACGGGCATCTGGGCTGCGCGGCGCGGTGGGCAAGCAGCTGCTGGAACTGTTCGCGGCTGAGATGGACACCGTCCTCACCGGCCTCAACGGGCCCGTTTGAGGCCGGCCGCTCGCCGGCCAGCAGGAAGACGGCCGTGCCCAGCATGGCGAGGATAAGCGCGCCCCCCGCGAGGATCCCCTGCGGCCCACTTGGATCCATCCACCAGCCATCCTTGAACGAGACCATGAAAAGCGCAGGCGATGCAGATGCACATCCCATCAGATACCAGGCGAGCCCGCCTTTCTTGCGCGACACCGTAGCCGCAGACGCATAGAAGCAGAGCGAGGCGAGGAAATAGGGCGCGCCATAGGCAAAGCCGAGCTCGCGCCAGTTCACCAGTTCAAGCCCAAGCGAAGGGTCTGGATGGAAAAAGAGCGTCACCACCATCATCATGCTCGGCCACCGGATCGCCGTCAGGCAGGCGAAAGCGAAGAAGATCGCGACGAGGGCAATGAGAAAGGCGATAAGGCGGCGTGACATAGGACCTGTATAACCTGGCCGCGATTGATGCGGCGTGAATGGTAACTTTCAATTTCACCCGGTCTGGAAAGGTCTCGTTCACGATTTGGCGAAGGGTGCTGGCCACAGCGGCGGGCCGCGCCATATTGCCGGTCATGACCGAAGAGACTTCATTTCCCCGCAAGACCGTTTTCGCGCTGACAGCAGCGGGCGCTATCCCATTTGTCGCGCTCGTCATTGCCATGGCCCTGCTGGAGGCGCCGACCAATTCGACCGCCGCCCTCTGGCTGCAGACCTATGCCGCAGTGATCCTCTCCTTTCTGGGCGGTATCCGCTGGGGTCTGGCGTTCGGCCGGCCGGGGGGATCGACCGCGACATTCGCGCTTTCGGTCTGCCCGGCGCTCGCCGGCTGGGCCATCCTGCCGCCCGCGATCATTCTCGTGCCCAGCCCGAACTGGTTCCTCGCCTATGCCGGTCTGTTCGCGCTCCAGCTCATCTGGGACCTCCGCTCGCCCGGCGTGCCCGCCGGCTTCAAGCCGCTGCGCTTCGGTGTCAGCCTTGTCGTGATCGGCGCGCTGGCCGGCGCGTGGGCGGTCCAGACCTGGCTTTTCTAGGCGAGGTCGCTCTCGCCCATGCTCTGCGGGAAGGCGATGGCGGCCGCGATAAAGCTCATCACCGCAAGCGCCAGTGAGACAAGCGCGTTCCACCCCGCCATGGAGAGGCCCATCATCCGCCATGCTGCGTCCGTGCAGGACACGGTCGCCGTCCGCTCATCCAGCCCGTCGAGGCTGAGCCCCATCACGTCGACCGCTTCGGCTGAACAGCCGCTCGGCGCGGGCCACCACTTCCACTCCACACCGGCATGATAGGCCGCGACCACGGCGCCGGTCATGAAGACCAGGCCCAGCATCACATTGAAGGCGACCATAAAGCGCCGGTTGTTGCGGATGTTCCAGAGGATCAGCCCGGTCACCGCCATGGCGGCAGCGGCCCAGTAGACTTCACGCTGGCGAAGGCAGAGCTCGCAGGGCAGGAGAAAGGCAAACCGCTCAAAGGCATGCGCCGTTGCCAGCATCGCCAGCGACACGCCAAGTGCGATAAGAGGCCAGCGCCAGGTTCGCAGGAGAGGTGACATTGCCGCGGCCATGGTCAGCACCATTCACAATAGGAAATCTCGGACTGCAGGGACAATGAAGCGGGGGCGGGTGGCACGCAATGCGACAACGCGCGCAGGCTGCAGAAGCCCCGCGTCTACCCGCTTACCGTGCGTACGCCGAGGGCGACGAGGGCAATCAGCGTTGCGATCCACGCCGTCCCGATGACGGACCCCAGAATGACCAGAATGCCGTCCCGCGCCATCAGGCCGAAGGCGACAATGGCAACACCGATCCCCGGCACGGTATTGGTCGAGGGCAGCGGCACCAGGATCGAGGCGCAGAAGAAGACCATGAACAGACCGATCACCCGTTCACCCACCGGCGCCATGAGGAAAGTCAGGCGCGGCCGCGCGATCTTTTCCAGCCAGCCAAACCATTTGCGTCCGCCTTTGGCGGTGCGGGTGAGGCCTTTCCTGTCGATCTTCCGGCTTGCAAACTTCTCAGGCAGCCAGGGTTCGCGCCGGCCCATCGCCATCTGACCGGCCAGCACCATCATGGGCAGGGAGACGACCTGCGGGACCCCATAGAGAAACGGGATGCAGCAGGGCAGGGCGAGGATGAACAGCGCTGCCCCGAAGGCGCGTTCATGCAGCCGGTCAAAGATCTCGCGAAGGGTAAACCCCTCCTCGGGAGCTTCCGCTGCCATGGACTCAATCGATTGCAGAAAGGTGCGGGGCGAAAGCTCTGTCGTCATGGCGCTCCCCCTAGCGCGCTTTTCCGCACTGGTCGAGATGATTGACGCCGCAAAAGCCATGAGGCAGAGCGAGTGCCGGTATTCCAGACACGCCCCGGTGGTGGAATTGGTAGACGCGGCGGACTCAAAATCCGCTTCTGGCAACAGAGTGCCGGTTCAAGTCCGGCCCGGGGCACCAAGCATTTCGGGTGATCCTTTCGGATCAGAAATCAGGCCCGCAGACTAATTCTACGAAATGAATGCCTGGGAAGGAGCTTTAGCAGTCGCCCCTTCATCAGCCTGCCTACCGCACTTTGATCGCGCGAGGGGCCGTTAGCCCCTTCGGCCGGGCGGTTCTTAACCACGGACCCGATCGGCTATTAGGATCAGTTCAACCTCTATGCCTATGTCGGCAATGATCCGGTGAACAGGACGGATCCGACGGGGGAACAGATCTGTCGATCCTGTTCAGGAGGAAGCGCAGCGGGCCCGGCGGCGACGTTTGCGGGACAGAGTACGTCTGGACGGGCTAGTTGGGATTCCGCTAACCGGATCACGAATGAAGAGCGATTGGAAACGATCTCGGAAGCTGCAAGTAGACCGTCAGATGCGTTTGGAAGCTATAAGAGTTGGAGAAAGGCAGACCTCTCCGCGCGTCGGTTAGAGGGGGCCTCAGTGGTGGCTGTTGGCGCACCTGGCTTAGCGCTGACAGCTACGACTTCTGGCCCCGTGGTTGGTGGTATATTGTTTGGAGGTTCGTTGGCTTTCGAAATGGAAGCTTCAATGCAAGCCGTAAGTGGGAATTTTGATGGGAAGGCACTTGCTTTTGAGACTTTGAAAGGCGCTGCACTTGGTGGGATGGGGTCAAAAGTCATTAGTGCATCGAAGCTGTATTCTAACAGTAACGCCGGTGGCGTGGCGCTAGGCATGACGATTAATGCGATTGTATTGCCACAGGCCTCAGGTGTCCTATCTGGAGGTTTCGCATCGCTTCATGGCCGGAATCCGGAACGGGCATATGGTAACGCAGCTCTAGGAGTGCTTTAGGAGATGGGTGTGGCCCTCGCGGGCAAATAAAAGAGGTGTTTCGTGAGCGACTTGAAGAGAGGTCTTATTGTTTTTGGGGTAGGTATCCCCGTGGCCGTTTGTATAGGTTTATGGCAGGTTTTCCTTAGCGCGGGTGTCTGCGAGGGAATTCAGGCGCAGGGCGATGAAGGTTGCGGTCTTGCCGCTAGAGGACAATTTTTTCTCAACAATCTCTTTATTTTCGGATTCGGTGCATTTGTTTGGATTGTGGGCGGTATTATGGCTGGTGTGGTAATTTTAAGGATCATAGATGGAGGTGATGGTTAATATACTTTTTGGTTTTGCGCCCTAATTATAATTTGTTTTAAATACATTAGTTTTAACGCCCTTTTTACCTGACCCCACTTGAGGGGCTCTTGGTGTGCCAAGGCGATTATCTGGTTTAGCTTAAACGAGGCAGGTGAGTGGACTTTGGGTGTGACCTGGGCCCTTGGCTCGCGCCTCCATTTCCTGAGTCTCCCCGCGCCCTAGCTCCCCCATCACACCAGCAGGGAGCCACATATATGTCAGCTGTCATAATCGGCGCGACCGGCGGGATCGGCCGCGCGCTTGCCCTGGGTCTTGCCGAACGTGGGACACAGGGGACGATCCACGCGCTATCGCGTTCCGGCGGGGGTGACTGGCCGGACGGTGTCATTCCGGGCCGGATAGATATTCTCGACGAGGCAAGCATTGAAGACGCGGCCGCTCGGCTGAAAGAGGATGGTCCGGTGGAGCTTTGTATTGTCGCGACCGGCCTCCTGTCGGACGGCGAGGATCTGCAGCCGGAAAAGTCCTGGCGGCATCAATCGATGGCTGCCTATGAGCGGGTGTTCCGCCTCAACACGTTCGGGCCGGGTCTTGTCGCCAAACATGTCCTGCCGCTCATGACGCGCGGCGAACGAGCGGTTTTCGCGGCGCTGTCGGCCCGGGTCGGTTCTATCGGGGATAACGGCTATGGCGGCTGGCACGCCTATCGGGCCTCAAAGGCTGCGCTCAACATGCTGATCCGGAATTTCGCCATCGAGTGGACCCGCAAGTCCGAGGAGAGCATCTGCGTCGGCCTGCATCCCGGCACGGTCGATACGCAGCTATCGGCGCCGTTTCAGGGCAATGTGCCGGACAAGCAGCTCTTCTCACCCCAGCAATCTGCGGGCTAT
>NVWP01000141.1 GCA_002733705.1 Henriciella sp.
GATGCCGAGCCGGTCCAACTCGTCGACCAGCATCGCGCCCGAGGGGCCACTGTCGCGCAGTCCGATGAAGTCGCGATCGGCGAGATCCTCGATGTCCACCACTCCGTCCGAGGGAACGAACTGGTCCTTCCGCGCAGCGAGCAGCAATTCGATCTGCCCGATCTGGCGCAAACCGAGCCGTGCCTTTGCACCCGTACCATAGCCGATCGCCACATCGCACTCGCGTTCGATCAGCGAGGGCGCGAAATCGCGCGTGTGCAGCGTATCGAGTTCGAAGCTGACGTTCGGATGTCGGTTATGCAGTTCCGCGATGGATTCGGGAATGACGCCGAAGCCAAGGGAGGGGAGGATGCCGAGCCTGATGTGGCCGCCACGCCGCGATCCGATGTTCTTCGCCGTGCGCCTGAGTGCGCGAACCTGCGCATAGACCTCGTTCACTTCGCCGAACAGCTCATGCGCGGCGTCGGTCGGCTCCAGCCGACCCTTGCGCCGCTGGAACAGCGGATAGCCCAGTTGGTCCTCCGCATGGCGCAGCACCTTGCTGACCGACGGCTGGGACACGTTCAGTTCCTGCGCGGCCCCGGTTACGGAGCCGTTCCTGTAGACGGCGTAGAAGACTTCGATATGGCGTAAACGCATACCTGCCTATTCGGCGGAATCTCATCTTGGGGCAAGGTGCCTGCGACAGAGGCCTCACGCGCCGGAAAGTTAGCCGGCTCGCACGCAAACACGCCGAGCACATGGTCTTCCGAAGGGCCCGCACATCACGCTCGATTGTGCATCGGCTTCCGACATGGTCGGCCGACCTGGCAAAGGCGAGGAGATCGTCGATCGGTCGGGCGAAGGCATCACAGTCCTCCTGCCGGTTGTCCTCGCGCTGCGCGGAGGCAAGCGGCTCAAGGAAAGCAACTCGCGGTGGCCGGAGCGCAGCGAAGTACGTCCGATCAAACGGACCGCAACCTCCGAAGCGGACAGGCAGCTGACGGCCCGGAAGCGGTTCAAAATCTTGGCGATTGTATAGTTTGCAAACACGGGGCTGAGTCACTGTCCTGACTCGACTTCGTGAGCACGCTGTCGCAACCTCCGCCAATCGCGAAAACGGAGGGTGCTGTGGCAAATTATATCGTGAGCTATGATCTGAACGGACCGACGCCGACACATCAGGCTATGGACAAGCACATGGAGAAGGCGGGTTGGACGCGCGGACAGATACTAGAGACGGTATGGTATGTGGGCACTTCTGCGGACATTGATGCTGTCGCGAGTTACGTCCAACAGATATTGAGTAGTAACGACAGCCTTGCGGTCGTGAGTTGCCTCGGCGGGCGCTTCCAGAACTTGCTTATACCGACACCAAATCTTGTGAACGCTTGGAACCAGAACGGCTAAGATCGCCGTAAGCCATCCCATCAACCTCAAAACGGATTCGAAGTAGCTTTGCCAAGCCACTTAGTAGGGCAATTCTCATTATTATTCTCCTAGGAGTGCTCGATGCCTGAAGACGTTTCCATTTCCGTCAGCGGAGTTAGCCACCCGGTCCTTTGCGGCAGGTGCAAGCAGCCGATAGCCTTTATCGGAGAACCTGATGCTGACAGCGGCGAGGCAGGCTGTGTCGCTTGTGGGAACGTCGCGAATGGCCAAGAGGTAGCTCGGACTGCTGTCGATTATGCCAAGGACGAGGGGCAATTGATCGTCAACCGAGCCATGCGCGATGCCGCGCGAGGCAGCAAGATTATGAGTTTCAACGGCCAGACTGCGCACGATAAGCATCATCGCTTCAGCGTTGATCTGAAGCTCTGATACCTTCATCGCGGCCTCCATGAAAAACCCGCTCAATCAGCTGGCTCTTCCTCTTCCGGTATTGACTTGGCGACTTTTCGCAATCGCTCTTCCCAGCGGGCTTCGTCCTCGTCCGCTTCAAGCTCGCGAGCGCGTTCTTTGAACTTTTCAGTCTGTGATTTTTTTTCGGATCGGACAACTTGCAAATCCCAAATTACCACATCGTCTGGTCTGTCAGAGAATAGAACCCAAATGTCGGGTGTCCCGCGTAGTCAATCCTTCTTGTGGAGTCGGGCGACGAGATATGCCCAGGTACCCTCGATGACGGCCTCGATCATTGTGAGGCAGTCGCGAATGAATTCGTCGCTGAGATAAAAAATCGATGGCTCGCGATTGCTCTCCGACTTCAGAAACCACCCGTTCGGCCACTTCTTTATCGCTGTCGAAAACGCCTTTCGCTCGTCTACAGGCCACTCGAAGCCGTGATGGAACATCTTGTTCCGATACCGGAAGAACGCCTCGATCCGTTGTTCCCAACCAGCCGGTAGATGTGCCGCCAACCCAGTGACTTCCGCAAGTTGGCCAATCCCTGGGACCAGCTCGCGGTCCGCACTGATCTTGCCGGTCCTTCGATTCACGAGGGCGACCCAATGAGGGTCCCAAAGCTGCGTCGCGCTCAGACTGGCTCGTGGTCCCTTTATGTCCGCTGAAGCGAAGAGCTTCTCACGGTCGATGGCCGCGAACATTGCTACGAACAGCGACTCCGTGAGCGGGGCCAGCATCCCGAGAGCGGACATGCTATGTGCGGCGCCTTGGAAGACGGTCGAGTGGACTTGGTCGACCCAAAGGTTCTCGAGATGCATCCCGTATTCGCCGGAAGCCTTCTTGGCCGCCTCAGCGATTTCGCTGATGTCCCTATTCAGCTCATCGTCCGCTTCCCGATGACGTCGCAGCAGACTTCGGCCGGCCGCAAGTTGCGCCTCTAGGTTAAGCTCTTCGACGAGGAACTCGCCATGATCCCTGTTACTGATTTCGAACATCATCCCGTTCCTTTGGCGTTATTTTTTTACGAACGGATAAACCCGTGTCTTGCGATATCTGCGGCCCCGTCATCATTGTATGCGCTTGACCCTTTCCCACTCACGCTTCAGCACGACGTGGGACAGGCGCAGGATGTAGGACACTAGCGCGGACCGATCGGAGGTAAGTAGGATGGCATGCCATTGAAGCAGCCGCGCCGTGTCGAGGGTGGTTTCGGCGAGATCTCTTTGAGAATCTCCGCGTCCTGTGCGGCAACGCCGGGCTTCCGCCAAGCCGAGACGTGCTGGATCAGATACATCAGCAGGCGGTGATCCTTCTCGGAAGGATTCAACATCAATTCCAATTCCAGCCGCTTCGGGTTAAGCTTGTTCCAGACCTTTTCGGCCTTCTCCACGTCGTTCGCTGCCAGGGCGATCTTGTGTGCATCGGCCCCGGCAATTACTTCGCCGAGCAACTCACGTGCTTTGAGTATCCAAGCTTGGCGGCTGTCGGCGCGGACCTTTGCGCGAATCTGGCGGAAGGTGAAGTAGATCGTCGCCAAGCCGACCACGAGCACCAGATAAGCGGCCGGGTTGGCGATCACGGCCGCGAGCGGCTTCGCCAAAGGCTTATCACCCATGAGGGAAGCCCCTTCGAGGAGGAACGCGCGGGGCATTGGGTTCTGGAGAAGGTCGAACAGGCAAAGCGCGATGCTGCACAGGACCAGTTGGATGGGTATCTGAACGGCTAGATTGAGATACCACCATACCCATCGCACGCGCTTTTCAAAGCCGAGCGGGTCGAGCGTCTTGTCGAACGCGACAAGCATATAGACATCGTCCCAACTGAGGTCGGAGACGTCGCTGGCCTTGGCGGGCTGCCACCAAGGAATGGTTGCGCGTTCTTCGAACCTGGCAGCGACGGTGCGCATTCCCCAGAGCGTCAGGACACCAAGCAGAGCGACAGCGCTGATGCGGATCAGCGGAAGCGCTGTCCAATCGGGCGACCAGGTGAACGCGTTGAGCGCGAAGGCTAGACGAACCTCACCGATTATACACGCTAAGATGACGCCATAGCTCGCGAGCGTCAGGCCGAATGTACCGCGGATTTCCTTCATGCATCAGTGCTTCTAGCGGTGGCGCTGCGGAGTTGGAGGATGCCAACGGCGATTGATCACGTAATTCAAATCGCGTCAGGTTGATCGTGACATTATGGGGTGCTCACCTACTAACAACTGTTCATGAATTGCCAAAGCTACATCCGCTTTCAGGATCAACAGCGCCTATCTCCAACGAGTGCATTAGGGCGCGAAGCGGACGTTCGTTCCGAGATGAGTTGCGATGCGACTGCCTCCACCGCCATTCTCCGATCTTGATCGACCGCGCTTCGCGGGTCTCGCGCAGGGACGAAGGAGTGCGTGCCGCGCGGCCGGGCGATCCACGCAGCGAAACGCCGACATAGCGAAGTCGGCCCTGCCAAGATGCCTCCCGATTTTCCCGGAGGTTTTCGCAGACCGCGCGTTAACTCTGCTAAAATACCCTTGGCGGTAGAGATGATCGCCCCTTGCGACCCATCGAAAGCCAAGAGACACAGTCGGCAGTAGTGGCACATCCTCCGTTCTTTAGGGCCTCCTACGGGTCATGGCTGCGCGATGTGCTGATCCTCGCCCTGGGATATTTCACCGCAGGCTATATCGGGCTCAAGCTGGCGGTGCCGCCGGGCTATGCCACGATCATCTGGCCCGCCTCTGGCGTGGCGCTGTGCGGGCTGCTCCTGCGCGGCAGGACGATATGGCCGGGGGTGTGGCTCGGTTCCTTCGCCATCAACCTGTTCAACACGCT
>NVWP01000142.1 GCA_002733705.1 Henriciella sp.
ATAAGCGAGCATCGCTGGCCAGAAGACCCGGTGATAACGTTTGCGGGCGGCGTTGAATCCCATTTGCTGAGCCATGTTTATATCCTTGGAGGGTTGTCGTGTTTCCTTGACACTATGACAAGGACACTTGTCAGTCAAGCGACCTTGACAAAAATTGCGCTTTCGCATTGCTGGCGCAGGGTCTAGGACAGCCCTCCCATGGCGCTCGCTCCCTCCCTCCAGGTCTTCCGACATCGCGCTTACCTGCATTTCTGGCTGATGCGGGTCTCCATTGCGGCTGCCCGTCAGATGGAAGCCATTACGATAGGCTATCAGGTCTATGATCTTGCGCGCCGTCCCGCAGAGACGGGCGGGTTGGGCTGGAGCATTGAGGAGTCTGCTTTCCTGCTTGGCCTTGTCGGGCTGGCCCAGTTTGTGCCCGTTCTGCTCCTTTCGCTCGTCGGCGGGCAGGCGGCGGACCGTCTCAACAGGAAGATGATCCTGATCGTTTCCAATACGGTGCGGGTGCTCTTGTCCGTCGCGCTGCTCGCTTCGGTTTTCCTCCCTGCCTCCGATGCCCTGCCGATCATATTCGGCGTGGCGATCATGCTCGGCTGTGTGAATGCTTTCACGCCCGCGGCGGCAAACTCCCTCTTCCCCCGCCTTGTTCCGCGCAGGGAACTGCCAAATGCCATTGCGTGGAATTCACTGGGTTTTCAGACGGCTGTGATCGTCGGCCCGGCCGTGGGCGGCCTCATCTATGGCTTTTTCGGTGCAGCGACCGTGTACACAATCGCCATACTGCTCGCCGCCTTTGCAATCCTCGCCATCGCGACTGCGAAGACACCGCCGCATGAAAAAGTCCTAAATGTCCGCGGCTGGTCCATGGTGTTTGAGGGGTTGGGCTATATCCGGCGCAACAAGATCGTTCTGGGCGCGATCTCGCTTGATCTGGTGGTCGTCTTCTTCGGTGGGGCGAAGGCGCTGCTGCCGGTCTTTGCGCGCGATATCCTGCATGTCGGGCAGGAAGGGCTTGGTATTCTGGCTGCTTCGCCTGCCATTGGCGCGGCGACGGTTGCCTTCATCCTCGCGACACGCCCGCTGGCCCGCCATACCGGCCCCTGGATGATGTGGGCGGTCGGGATCTACGGGGTGGCGACCCTCGTGTTTGGTCTGTCGACTGTCTTTTTCCTCTCCATGGCCGCGTTGATCGTGACAGGGGCAGCTGACGAGATTTCCGTATACGTGCGCGCTTCGCTGATACAGCTGGCGACACCGGATGAGATGAAGGGGCGTGTGTCCTCGGTCTCCTTCATCTTCATTTCCGCTTCCAATGAGCTGGGGGAGTTCGAAAGTGGTGTCGCGGCCCGCCTGCTTGGGCCTGTCGGGGCTGTGGTATTCGGCGGCGGTATGGCGATTGCCACGGCGCTTCTCTGGACGAGGCTCTTCCCCGACCTCGCGCGGGCGGACGAGTTCGAGAATATCGAAGAACAGGCGATCAAGGAAAAGGCGCCCGGAGGCGCCTGATCCCTATTCGGCGGCGATCTTGGCGTGGGCGGGCACACCCTGTGCGCCGCGGACCAGCCGGCCCGGTTTCGCGCCTGTCGGGTCGCCATCTCGGTAAATGATCTGACCGGCGACAATGGTCGCTGTATACCCGCTCGCGCGCTGCATGAGGCGGCGGCCATTCGCCGGCAAATCACGCAGGATGACGGGGCGGTGCAGCGTGAGCCCATCATAATCGATGATGTTGAGATCGGCCCGGTAGCCGGGCGCAATCAGGCCGCGATCATGCAGCCCGATCCAGTGCGCGGTATCCGCTGTCTGGCGTTTGACGATCCACTCCAGCGGGAATTTAGGGCCGCGTGAGCGGTCACGCGTCCAGTGGGTGAGCATGCTTGTCGGGAAGGATCCGTCGCAGATCATGCCGACATGCGCCCCGCCATCGGAAAGTCCCGGAATGGTCGCCGGGCTTTTCAGCATTTCATAGGACGGATCGAGCGAGCCGTTCGCGTAGTTGAGGAAAGGCAAATAGAGCATGCCCCGGCCGTCATCTTCCAGCAGGATATCGAGGGCGGCTTCCTCATTCGTGATCCCGCGCGCCTTGGCAATCGCCTCGACGGTGCGGTCTGCATCCGGCTCATAGTCCGGCACGGCGTCCAGCGTGAAGAGCTTGCCGAAATTGCGAAGCAGGCTTTTCACGAAAGGGTTGGCCGGGTCGGGCTTTGAGGCCAGAAGCCGCGCGCGGAAGTCAGGATCGCGCAGCGCAGCAACTTTCTCCTGCAGCGTCTTGTCCTTGATCTCCTGATAGACCGGATGGGCGATAAACGGGTTCATTGTGAGGTCGAGCCCCAGCAGGACACCGACAGGGCGGCCGCAGACCTGGGCGCGCATCGGCAGACCATCCTCTACGGCATCCTCGATTGCGCCGAGCAGGATGCGCCAGCCTTCAGGCGCGACATCGGACTGGGCGAGGGAAACCGAAAGCGGCCGGCCCGTCGCTTCGACGATCCGGCGCAGCATGGCGGCTTCCTTTTTCGGGTCGTCAAAGTCAGACACGAATTGAAGGACGCCCTTGCCAGCCTCTTTCAGGGCCATGCCAATGCTTGTCAGCTCTTCCTCGCTTGCCGTCAGCGTCGGCGTTGGCTGGCCGTCGGAGGTGCGGTGGTTCAGCGTGCGGGAGGTTGAAAAGCCGAGCGCGCCAGCTTCGACGGCTTCGCGCGCGAGCTTCGCCATGGCCTCAATGTCCTGCGGTGTGGCTTCCTCACGATTGGCACCGCGTTCGCCCATGACGAAGACGCGCAGCGCGGCGTGCGGCAGCTGGGCGCCAAAATCAATGTCGAATTGCTTGCCTGACAGGCTGTCGAGATAGTCGGGGAAACTCTCCCAGTTCCAGGGCAGGCCGGTGGAGAGGACCGGAAAGGGGATATCCTCCACGCCTTCCATGAGACGGATCAGGCGGTCATGGTCTTCGTCCCGGCAGGGCGCGAAACCGACGCCGCAATTGCCCATGATGGCGGTGGTCACGCCATGGATGGAGGAAGGTGTGAGCGCGTCGCCCCAGGTCACCTGGCCGTCATAATGGGTGTGCACGTCGACAAAGCCGGGGGTGACAATCTCGCCCTTGGCGTCGATTTCCTCGCGGCCCTTGCCAGCCACCTTGCCGACAGCGGTGATCTTGCCGTCATCAATGGCGACATCGCCTTCGCGTCCAGGGCTGCCTGAGCCGTCGATGACGAAGCCGTTGCGAATAACAAGATCATGGGTCATGGGCGTTCCTCTGTTCGGCCTGCTTTGCGCGCAGGTCTGATTGGCCACAGGAAAACGCCCCTGACGTCTGGTAAGTCAATCGCGCCTATGCGCGGGCGCTCAATCCGCCGGGCAGCTGCCGGTATCCTCCAGGCTGTCGCTCACATCGTCGATGACGCCGCCGATCAGCCGGACGCCGGACTGGGTCGCCTGTGAGGTTTCGCTGTCTGGGTTCATGAGTGTCTCGCTCATCATGCGGCTGACAATATCTTCGGCACCTTCTCCGCTGGCCTGCATGCCGTCCGTGACCTCTTCCAGCGTGGCTTTCATCTGTTCGCGCTCTTCTTCGGCGCTGGCCTCCACGACCTGAACGAAACACGCGCAGAAACCGTCCGCGTCCGTCCCGATTTCGGCAAAGCTCTCCAGAGCCTCTGGATCGGTGGCGAGTATATCGCAATCGGCGCGGAGAGAGGACACATCTTCCGCTTCCGGATCGGCGACTGTTTCCGTAGCCGTGTTCTCTGCCACTGTTTCGCCGGCGACGGGGTCTGCCGCCTCGCTATCGCCGCCGCCGCAAGCGGCGAGTGCAAGGCCGGCCACGGCCATGCTGAGAATCTGGAATTTCATGACTGGTGCCCCCGAGGTCTGAATGATGGGCCGAACCAAAAGCCAACCGGCTGGTTTGTCGAGTCTTTTCAATTCGTCAGGCGAAATGCTTTGAGAGCTTCAGCCGCTGGCCCTGATAATTGTTCGACTTGCCGCCATAGAGAGCGGTCGGATCGCCTGCCATATCCTCATAGACGAGCCTGGCGACGGGCTGACCGTGCTCAAGGATGAAGGGTACGTCGCGTGAGCGCACTTCCAGCACCGCGCGTGACCCGCCCGCATTTGTGCCAAAGCCCGGGTCGAAGAAGCCGGCATAGTGAGCACGAAACTCTCCAAGCTCAGGCGCGACCGGCGCCATCTCGGCGGCCTGACCCGGCGTGACGCTGACGCTTTCGCGGGAGGCCAGAATGTAGAAGTCCTCCGGGTTGAGGACCAGGCGCCCCTTATGCGGAAAGAGCGGCTCCCAGAAATCATCGATCTCATGGCCTGCGATTGCGCGGAGGTCGATGAGGCCGGCATGATGCTTGGCCCGCCAGCCCACGGGTTGTCCTTCGCCCGTCTTCATGTCGATGGAGACGATGAGATCGCTCACATTCTGCGGCTTGCCCCGGCGCAGGCGCAGCTGGGCGAGC
>NVWP01000143.1 GCA_002733705.1 Henriciella sp.
CATTGAGCGGATCAGGGAGAATTTGTCGGCACAGCTGCGGAGCTTCGGCAATTGTTCACTCAAGTGCAGACCGGGAATGTTCGTCGGTGCCGGCTGTTCAGCCTCGTCCTGGCTTGCGGCCGTGACCGGCAGCGCATCGAGCGCAATGCGGGCGCGCTGCTGCACGCCCTGCGGCACATTGGCGAGGAAGCGCAGCTCATTGAAGACCTGCCGGGCATATTCGACATCACCTTCCTGCACCGCCATCGAGGCGACCAGTTCCAGAGCCAGCGCCCCGAACTCGCTCTCCTCGTCCATCAGGGAACCAAGATAGGTTTCCATTTCGGCACGACTGGTCTCACCCGCCTTCAGATAGGCCGCTTTCATGAGCGAGAGCTTGCCGATCGGCGTCTCGGCATTGGCCGCCATCTCCAGCGCGTCCACAGCTGCGGCCCGGTCGGCATTGCCGGCAAGACGCGCCGCGGCGAGATAGTTGGCCGCCAGCGGCGCAATCTCGTTATCGGACTGGGCGAGCGCGGCGAATTCATCACCGGCTTGCTCGAAATTCTGCTCGCTCAACGCCTCGTCCGCGCTCTCGAACGCGGCGCCCTGTTCTTCCAGGTTCTGCGCGCGCTGGCTTTGCATGTATTCGTTGAGCGCGACCCCGCCAATCAGCAGTGCTGCGGCAATATAGGCGAAGACACCGTACTTCTTCCAGAGACGGGCGGCCCGATCCTGACGCAGGCCTTCTTCAACTTCATCAAAGATATCAGCCAATTGGCCTGCTCCAGTGAATAATGGACTTCAAATCAGCGCGCACCCTAACCGCGCCGCCTGCCCCCGGCAACGCGCGATCACTGTTTCGTCTGGCCTTTCGGCAGCTTGGACGTTCCTGGCTTGGAAAGCTTGTAGGTTTCCGCCTCTGCGGGAAAGCTTCGCGCGCGCACATCGCGGGCATAAGCCTCTACGGATTTGGCTATTTCTGACTGCAGGTCGCCATAGCGGCGCACGAATTTCGGCGTCCATTCAAAGATGCCGAGCATGTCCTGCGTGACAAGGATCTGCCCGTCACAGGAGGCCGAGGCCCCGATCCCGATTGTGGGGATGGACAGCGCTCTGGTGATCTCGTCGGCAAGATCCTCCGCGACCCCCTCGATGACAATGGCGAAGGCACCGGCAGCCTCTGCAGCCTTTGCCTCCTCCATGACGCGGCTTCGCTCTTCCTCGTCGCGCCCCTGTGCCTTGAAGCCGCCTACGACATTGATGGCCTGCGGCCGCAGGCCGATATGACCCATCACCGGCACACCGCGCTCCACAAGATGCTTGATCTGGCCGGCGGCATAGGTCCCGCTCTCGATCTTCACCGCCTGACAGCCGGTTTCCTTCATGATTCGCGACGCATTGAGAAAGGCCTGGTCCGCGCTTGTCTCATAGGAGCCGAAGGGCATGTCGACGACCACGAAAGCCCGGTCCGATCCACGCATGACGGCCTGCGCGTGCAGGATCATCATCTCCATCGTGACACCGACGGTCGAGGTCATCCCATGCACCACCATGCCAACGCTGTCGCCGACCAGGAGAAGATCGCAATAGGGGTCCATGATCGCAGCCGTCGGCGCGTCATAGGCGGTCAGACAGACCAGCGGCTCACCATTCTTGGCGGCAACAATGTCGCGGACGGTTTTTCGTCTGACTTGGCTTTGTGCGGACACGGGCGCGTATCCTCCATATTGAGATCTACCGCCCGTCTCCTAACAGAGCCGATCCGTCCACGCCAAGCGCGAAACAGCAACGCCGCCGGTGAAGCGGCCCGCAGGCCTCAGCCCATGCCCGCAATGACAGGCTGTCCAAACAGGATGGCATGAAGGCCAAAGATCATGGCGCCCCAGATGACAAGGCCGATCAGCACGGCAATTGCGTCGTTCATCACCGACACTTTTGCACCGGCCGGCAGGCCTGTCTCGCCGCGTTTTTTCACCATGATCCGGTCGAACACGGCATAAGCGAGGAAACTGCCGAACAGGATAATTGAGTTGAGCTCCCCATTCGCCAGCAAATGGCCGACCGCCCAGATCTTGACCGCCACCAGCATCGGATGCTTCAGCGTCTTCTTGATATGCCCAGCCGGCACATAGGCTGCGACCAGGATCGGCATGGCGATCAACTGGAAGAGGATATTGAGATGAGCCGTCCATACGGGCGGCTGCCAGATGATCGGCGCCGGGCGCATTGCGCCATAGCCCCAGACGATTAGAACGAATCCCGCAATCGCAACGAGGCTGTAAAGCCCCTTGAACGGTCCCTCCCCCAGTCGCGTCTCGATCCGGCGCTCAGGGGCGCGTGTGCGCAGCGCGGAATAGATGTGTGCCCCGAAGAAAATGACCAGACCTGCCAGCAGATAGATCATGTCCGCCTCCCCTTTTTGTTGCCCGCAGAATGGCCTCAATCCACGTCGCCGGCAAGCGCGATCAGGGCGCGACAATTCGCTATCCGATTGAGCTTGCTCTGAACCCCGGCCAGCGCCATGACTGGCAGCCATGAACGCAGATAGAAGACATGCCCTGATCGCAGGGGGCGGCATTGGCGGCCTCACCGCAGCCCTGTGTCTTGCCCGTAGGGGCTGGTCGGTTGACGTCTTCGAAGCATCTGACGCTATCAGTGAGGTCGGCGCCGGCCTGCAGCTCAGCGCAAATGCGATGAAAGTCTATGAAGTGCTGGGCCTTGCAGACGCCATCGCCGCCAGCGGATTTGCCCCCGAAGCCCTGGAGCTGCGCCTTGGGCGGTCCGGGCGCCGTATTTTCTCAATTCCCGTGAACCAGGCGCCAGAGCCGGACTGGGGCGCGCCCTATATCCACATCCACCGCGCCGACCTCATCGACATTCTCGAAAAGGCGGTGCGGTCCACCTCCGGCGTCACCGTCCACCTGGGTGCAGCCGCCAGCGGATATGAGACAGACGGCACCTCCGCCCGTCTCCTCTTCGCCAGCCGCGCTCCGGCGGAAGGGGATCTTCTCGTGGGGGCCGATGGTCTCCATTCCGCCATCCGCAAACAGATGCTGGGCGATCTTCCTGCGCGATTTACCGGCAACCTTGCCTGGCGGCTGACCGTCCCTCTCGACCGGCTTGCAGAGGCGCCGCCACCGACCGCCTGCGTCTGGGCAGGCCCGGGTCGCCACGCCGTCACCTACCGCCTCCGCGCCGGCACGCTGGCCAATTTTGTGGGCATTGTGGAGCGCCATGACTGGCAGGGCGAAAGCTGGACTGAAGAGGGAAGTAAAGACCAGGCGCTTTCCGATTTTGCCGGATGGGACCCGGTCGTCACAAACCTCATCGAGAAGGCAGATACGCATTACCGCTGGGCGCTTTTTGACCGTAACCCCCTGACGAAATGGTGCGATGGTGCGGTCACACTGCTTGGAGATGCCTGCCACCCCATGCTGCCCTTCCAGGCCCAGGGCGCCGCGCAGGCTATTGAAGACGCTTTCGTGCTCGCCGCCGAGCTTGACTCCGGCGGACCGGTGCCGGGCAGCCTTATCCGCTATGAGTGGGCCCGCAAGCCACGCACCTCACGGATTCAGGCCGCTTCTCGCGCCAATATGAAAACCTTCCACAAGCGCTCGCTGCCGGGACAGGCGGCGACCTACGGTCCGATGTGGATTGCGGGGCGGCTTCTGCCCAGCATGGTCCGCTCACGGCTCGACTGGATCTACAGCCACGACGTCACAGCGACGGATCGATAATCACCCGGCCGACCACCCGGCGCTCTTCCATTTCCGCAAACGCCTTGCGCCAGTCATCCAGACTGTAGACGCCATGCGCATGCGGCGTGACGGCTTTGTCCTCAATCAGTTTCCAGACCGCTTCCATATTCTCGCGCCCCTTTTCCGGAAACTGGCGGCCATATTCGCCGGCGCGGACGCCGACGACCGAAAAACCCTTGATCAGAGGCATGTTCACCTTGACCTCCGGTATCCGGCCCGACGCAAAACCGACCACAAGAAGGCGCCCGTCAAAGGCGATACAGCGAACACTTTCATCGAACACATCGCCGCCAACCGGATCAAAGATGACATCGGCCCCGCCATTGGTAATCTCTTTGACCTTCTCGCGAAAACCGCCCGTATAGTTGATGATTGCGTCCGGCGCGTATTTGTCCTCGATCACTTTCAGCTTCTCATCGTGAGATGCCGCCGCAATCACTTTCGCGCCAAGGTGTTTGCCAAGATCGACCGCGGCGAGCCCGACGCCGCCTGCCGCCCCATGCACAAGAAGCCACTCCCCCGGCTGAATATTGGCGCGCCGCACCAGAGACACATAAGCCGTCAGATAGGCTGACCCGACCGAAGCCGCCGACG
>NVWP01000144.1 GCA_002733705.1 Henriciella sp.
GTTAGGGTTAGGGTTAGAAGGGGTACTGTTTCCTTCCTGAGTTACAACTTCCAATCGGGACTTTGCATGTACGTAGAACACGACCCGATGCAGAGTGCCCGAGAAAACCGGGTCCCGCGAAGCACTTAATGTGTCAGAAAACGGGCTGACAAGAATGACATTATTTTGCGGGGAGCGCCCGTCTTGCGCCTCATTTTTGTCCATTGTATAGACGTTGCATTGGCATGAACAAGGTGTCACAGCGTGCGCAGCGTTGCATGCTACAATGTGACTGTCTGCACAAGTGTGTGTGGCCAAGCAACAGTGAGCAATCGTGGGTCCAGTGAAACACACCTCAACGAAGGGCAACCGGGACCCTAGCAAGATCACACCAAGGCCGGTTCTCATGGTGCACCCTTTTGATAAGCATCGTTTTAACTTCTATACCATAGAATTTGGTGTTCTCAGTGGTGATCTTACCCACGAGGATCATGTGCGTGTGAGATCACTGCACCAGAGATCACCCCACGCCCCACCCCATGGGCCACATGGGGTCACTCCCACATAATCTCGCAAAGTGAAAATTGGCGCATTCTAAGAGCAAAAGTTGGAGATGTTCATTTGTTTTTTTCGCACATGATCGCTCAGTGATCACGAGATCATGCGATCACGGTGCTCATGATCGCGTGATACCGTGATGACCCAGCGATCACGCGATCATGCGATCATGGTGTTCATGATCGCGTGATACCGTGACCACCCAGCGATCATGTGATCATACGATCACGGACCAGGTGATCTCGTGATATCGTAATGACCAAGCGATCACGAGATCATGCGATCATGGTGTTCATGATCTCGTGATACCGTGACCACCCAGCGATCACGAGATCATGCGATCATGGTGTTCATGATCTCGTGATACCGTGACCACCAAGCGATCACGAGATCATGAGATCACGGACCAGGTGATCTCGTGATACCGTGACCACCCAGCGATCATGTGATCATGCGATCACGGTGCTCATGATCGCGTGATACCGTGATGACCCAGCAATCATGTGATCATGCGATCACGGTGCTCATGATCTCGTGATACCGTGACCACCCAGCGATCATGTGATCATGCGATCACGGTGCTCATGATCTCGTGATACCGTGACCACCCAGCGATCACGAGATCATGCGATCACGGACCAGGTGATCTCGTGATCGCTTGGGGGTCACCAAGCAGCGCGTTGGCACCGAAGCCGTAGCTTGGCTTTATTCTTTTTGTGTTTCTATTGTTTTTGTCTTTTCTCCGTGTTTCTTCTGTTTTTGTGTTTTTGTTGTTCTCCCATACAAGCCCCCTGCTGTCCCATGGATGTGTGTGTGTGTGTGCGCGCGCGCTCAACCAAATGGCCAATGATGCACACAAAGCAAATGTGGCGCGCCATGAGCCAACCAATCATGTCGCTGCAGCACATTGCAAGCAGCCCCGACAGCCATGGCGAGCAGCTGCACACCACACACACACACGCACACACCTGGGTAAACAGGGGGCATCACGCCACAGCGCGGCGCTCACTCCTCTTCATCACCGCCCTCGCTGTCGTCATCGGGCGGAGGCGCGTGCTGGCGCACCGCCAACAGCCGGCGCCAAACGGCCTCGTCCTTGAGGTTCCAAGAGCGGTGGCCCTTGCGCGGGTGCATCAGCTTGTGTTGTCGCTCGCGCAGCTTGTCCGCAATGTCGCCCCAGCCGTCGGCCCACAAGAAGGCGCCATGGCGCCGGCGCCGAAGACCGACTTGGCCCTTGCGCACCATGATCACGCAGCTCACCAAAATGTCGGCAATCCAGCGGTCACCGTCCTCGATCGCCTCGGCCAGCACGTGCACGGGCGGCTGCTTGGGGTCGCGCGGGTCGTCCACGTCGCCAAGCGCCATCATCACATCGGGCGGCGGCATAGCGGGCACACGCTGTTGAACGTCGTCGTCCTCCGATGATTGGTCGCTGCCATGGTCGCTTGCAGCAGCAGCAGCTGCAGCACCGCGCCGCTTTTGTTGTTGGGCGGCTTGAAACTTGCGCGTCTCCTCCACTTGGCGGCGCACAGCCAGGTCCAGCAGGTAGCGCGCTCGGTCGCCGGGCCTCAGCCGCAGCACCACGGGCTGCAACAACACGGGTTGCGCCCCAGCCTGGTGCGCAGCAATGGCCGCCAACACGCTGCGCCGGTACAGCACATGCACCGAAGCGTCGCGCAGCATCTTGTTGTCCTTGCCGCACACGTCGGTCCAATGCAGCGCGTTGGCGCGGTCGGTCCAAGTGAGCACCGACCCAGCCCACTTCTCGTACTTGTGCAGCACGTGGCCAAACATGGCCATCAAGTCGGTGTACTGGGCCCGTTGTCCATAGGATGGCTTGCGATTGTTGTCACCGCGGTACAGGCATGCGCGCGTCTCAGCCAACTTCAAAAAGAAGCGCAACTGTTGATGAATCAGACGCAAGGGAATGCGCTGAAAGTGAAGCACACGACGATGGGCTCCATGGGCAACAACACCATCATCAGCAACAGCGCCACCATCATGGTCCGATGATGTGTCGTCGCCATCATCAGCATCATCTGCTTCAGAAGAAGACGACCACGCTGAGCCATCATCAACAGCATCATCGTCGCTGATGAAAAACGAAGAAGAAGATTGCTCCTCCTCTTCCTCTTGGTCATCACCGCGCACGGCACGTCGTGCAGCACGGCGCAGCGGCTGGGCGCGCAGCTCGGGCGGCACGGCCGCAACCGTGTCCACGCCAGATGGGCGCAGCATGTGGTCCATGTAGCGCAGCACGGCGCCAATGTTGGGCGGGTCAAACTCGATGCGCGCCTCAAAGCGAAGCCCTTGCACGTGGCGGCCGTCGTAGCCCTCCAGCCGTCGCAACAGGTCGTCAAACGTGGCTCGCTTGCGGCGCAACATGGTGACCGACGTGGGCACGTCCGTCATGCCCAGCTGGCCGCTGCAGGCGCGCAACACGTGCTCGTGCTTGGAATAGATGGTGATCTTGGTGATGCGCCCATGGGGGCAAAAACGCGTGGCCGGTGCGCGCGTCTTTCGCGTGCACAACTGCAAGCCTCCATGGTGCAGCTTGGCCAGCGCACCAAACAGCGCATAGCGCTGCGTCTTGAAGCGCTGCACATGGACCATGGCCAGGTTGGCATGGACCAGCGTGACAAAGGGGCCTTGGTCGCCATGGTGGTGCTCATCGTCGTCGTCCACACCATTGGGGCCAAACAGGATGTGCACCCTTCGGCCAAAGTCGGCAACAATGGGCCGCTCCGGCATGGCATGGGGCAACAAGTGTTGCACAAAGTGGTTGGTGTCCATCTTGGTGCCGCGCATGACGATGCGCACCGAGCGCTCCAGCGGCGGTTGTTGTTGTTGTTGTTGTTGTTGGGGTGGTGGTGCAACATTGGCGGCCAGCGTGTGGCGCACGGCTTGGTACAACAGGTGCCACGACACGAAGCTGCCCTTGATGCAAAACACGCGGCCCCCATCGGCAGGGGGAGGGTGCACCTGCACGTCGTGATGGTTGCGCAACGTTTCGGCCAGCGGGGCGCGCCACTCGTTGTGCATGAACACGGGGCCAGCCAGGTGAAAATAGTTGCGCTTGAACTCCTTGGGCATGCGCAGCTTTTGTTGTTGGTTGCTCAACAACACGTCGCCCACGCCCATGGCGAGCAACACGGCAGGCTGGGCATGCATGTCCAGAAAGTCAATGTCCAGCGGTGTGGTCCGATGGCCCGGTTGGCGCGGGGCCCACCCCGGTGCTTGCGAAGAAGATGCCGAAGATGCTGCATCATCCGCATCGGTGTCTGGTGGTTGATGATCGGGCACCGAAGAAGAAGAAGCAGGGTTGTGGTGGTGCGACGAAGAAGGATCGTCGTCGTCGCCATCATCGCCCACAGACATGGGTTGGTGATGGTGTTGGCTGATGCTGCTGCTGGCCACGTCCATGGACACGTCGGCATCATAGCCGTCTCCACCACCACCGGCGGAGTCGCCAATGGCGTCTGCACCGGCTGGGGGAGAAGATGCAACAGCTGGTTGTGCATGGTCAAGCCAGCCCAATGAGGAAGAAGATGCTTCCAAAGAGGGGCGCGAGCGGCGCGTCGATGCCCTATCCGCCGGGCACTGAGAACTTTCATTATGAAATGGAATTGGTGATGGCGATCGGCGCGCCGGTGTTCAGGGCCGATGCCGAACAG
>NVWP01000145.1 GCA_002733705.1 Henriciella sp.
TATTGCGTCGACACGACGGGGAGCTTCTCGGTCGAGAGCCCGGCGGACTGTTCCTCCATGGGGCTGGCGGCGCGCAAGTTCCGCCCCGTGCTGATCGAGGCGGCGGGCGGCTGGACGACGAGCTTCACCGAACTGGACGAATATGACCTTGAAAAGGCGACGGCGGCGGGGGTGCAGCGGCTGCTGAATGAGGCGGAGGTCTATGAGGGCAATATCGATGGCTATATTGGCCGGCGCACGCGCGCGGCGATTGGCGAGTTCCTGGCGGAGAATGACCTCTCTGCCGAGACGAGCGATGCCGACCTCATCGACCTTCTGGAACAGATTGCGCGCGAGAAGGGCCGCGAGGTGGGCCTGACCCTCTGCAACCGGACGCATGAGCGGATCTGGGCGGCGATTGCGCGGCGCAAGGGCGAAGGCTGGGAGAGCCGCGGCTGGTGGCAGCTGGAAAGCGGCGGCTGCGCGCGGGCCATCGATGACGCGCTGCTGGCGACGCCGCATTTCGTCTTTGCCGAGATGGAGGGCGATGAGGGCGGCCTGCGCCACCTGAAGGGGGCGAGCGACGCGTTCTGTGTCGCGCGCGGGCGGTTTGCGATTGCGGGGCGGACCGATTGCGAGGCATCGGCCTATCGCACGGTGAATTTCAAGGGCACGGCGCCGGCGGCTGGCGGGAAGCTCACCTATGAGTTCTTCGAGCGCGATTTCGATGAGGGGGAGCGCTGATGGCTGGGACGGACGGGTTTGAGGCGCTGGCCGGGCGCGATGTCTGGGTCTTCGATCTCGACAATACGCTCTATCCGGCAGAATGCGACCTCTTCGCCGAGATCGACCAGCGGATGACTGATTTCGTCGCGCGCTTCCTGCGGATGGAGCGGGCCGAGGCGCGGGCGCTGCAGAAGCGCTATTATGCCGAACATGGCACGACGCTGAAGGGCATGATGACGATGCACGGCATGGCGCCGGAGGACTTCCTGGCGCATGTGCATGAGATCGACCTCTCGCCGCTGCCGCACCTGCCGGACCTCTGCGAGGCGATTGGGGCGCTGCCGGGCCGGAAGCTGGTCTATACGAACGGGTCGCGCCAGCATGCCGAGCGGGTGACCGAGTATATGAAGCTGGGCGCGAGCTTTGACGGCCTCTTCGGGATCGAGGACAGCGACTATACGCCGAAGCCGACGCAGGCGGCCTATGACGCCTTCTGCCGCCATCATGATGTCGATCCGGGCCGCGCGGTCTTCTTTGAGGATCTGGAACGCAACCTCGCGCCCGCGCATGCGATGGGGTTTGCGACGGTTCTGGTCCATTCGGCCAAGGACTGGAGCCATGAGCCCATCGAGGCGCGCCCGGCAAGCGCGGCGGATGCGGACCATCCGCATGTCGATTACCTCACCGATGACCTGACGGGCTTCCTGCAGGGGGTGCTGGGTGCGCTCAAGCCAGAGACAGGTTTGACTTAAGGCGTCTGCCCCCTAACTTTATACAGTGTATGCTTTCGCAGACGCTCACCCCTCCCGTGCACGGCTTCCCAGCCGTTCTTCTGCAAAACTGAGCACCAATTGAGTGCGGGTGAGACACCTGCCAACCCACGCGCGCGCCCTGCTGCGCGACCAAACCGACACATGACCCGATGGAGGTCCAATGACTGACTACAATCCCGACAAAGGCTATATCGCGCTCCTTGGCTGGAGCCTCAACGCAATCGACGCGATGGAGAAGTTCGACCGGCGGTATATCGTCGTCGCGCCGAGCTGGGCCAAGGACTATGCCGACAAGCACGATATCCCCTTCATGTCGTGGAATTTCGAGCGGCTGAACGAGAATTCCTTCGAGATCGCGCAGATGCTGAAGGATGAAGGTGTCGATGTCGCCGTGCCGCTCTATGAGGAGACGGTGGAATGGGCGGGTGCCGTCAATGCGGTGCTGCTCGACAATCCGCGCCTGCTGGCCCAGTCCATGCTGTTTCGCGACAAGTCGCTGATGAAGCGCCGCGCGCAGCTGGGCGGTATCCGGGTCGGCATTTTCGAGGAAGCCCATGACCGCGGCGATGTCGAACGCTTCCTGAAACGTGTGAACCAGACCCTTCTGAAGCAGGAAGGCGATGACAATGATCCGATCCACATCAAGGCCTTCGACCTGGCGGGCTGTATGGGTCACCGCGTCGTGCGGACGGTCGAGGATGTGGGCGAAATCCCGGACAGCGATTTCCCGGTCCTGATGGAAAGCCATCTGGACGGCTGGGAATACGCCGCCGAGGCCTGGATCCATGACGGCAAGATCCGCTTTCTCAATATCTCCGAATATGTCCGGCTTGGCTATTCGGTCTTCGTGCCGGCCAGCCCCGAGCTCGAAGCGATGCGGGCCAAGGTCGAGGCCGAGATCGAGAAGCTGATCAAGACGTTCGATATCAAGTTCGGCTTCATCCACCCGGAATATTTCATCGGGCCGGACGATGTCATGTATTTCGGCGAGGTCGCCTATCGCCCGCCGGGCTTCAAGGTGTTCGAGCTTCTGGAGCGCGTCTATGGCTTCAATGCCTATCAGGGCATGGTCATGATGTTCGACCCCAAGACCACCGAAGAGGAAATCGAGGCCTTCTTTCCCAAGCCCGTCGAGGATGCCAATGGCTATGCAGGCTGTTTTGGCGTCTATCCGCGAAACCAGGTCGTTTCCCGCCTCGAAATCCCGAAAGAGACCGAGGACCATCCCTATTTCGACTGGCATGAGCTTGGCGAGCCGATGGAAAACAAGGTCGCCAAACGCTCTGCGTTCGGCACGCATTGGGGGCTGGTCTATTTCCATGGCGAGGACGCCATCGAGATGCGCGATCTTCTGAAGGCACAGGAAGACGTCGATTTCTACGTCTGATGCCGCTTGCCGGTGCTGGTCAGGCCGGAACCGGTCGGCTAGCTTTTTAAAGCAAGTGACTCGAAGGGCACAATTGAGTTGAGCAAATTGAGCGAAGCCGAGGGCAGCGCTTCAGTGGATCCTGTTCTGCTGAAGCGGCTCGATTCCGCGATCGAGCGCCTGGCGAAAACAAGCGACAAGTTCAAGCTGACCCAGCAGGGGCCGGCCCTGGATCAGGCTGCGCGTGTCCTGCGCGCGCCGGGCGGGGTTGGCGCGTGCGCGACGCGTATTGGCGCCATGGTGGACGCCGGTATTTTCCGCGGCACCGACTGGGATGAGCCGGCTCGTCTGAAGCCTGTTCTGGTGCGTCAGACCCTGGAGTCTAACGACCCTCGCTCGCTGACGGTGGAAACGCTGAGCGAGCTGCGCTTTCTTGCCATCGCGCGCGGCGACAGGGTGAATCCCGGCGTGTCAGGCGAGCAGGCGCACCGCTTTCTTGCGCAGGTGCTGGGGCTGAATCTGGAGCGGCTTTTCGGCGCCTCCAGCGAGGCTGCGCGGGCACAGGATCCCGAATGGGGCGCGGCGCTGGGGGAGCTTTTCAAGCGCATTGGCGAAGAGGTCGGCTATACCCGCGTCTTCGACGCCGTCATCGATGAAATCTGGCGTATCCTGACGCAGCGGCCGATCCAGATCGACCGCGTCAGGACGATGATTGGCCAGCTATCGGTCTGGACGCAGGACGGGGCAAGCGACAGCTCTCCTTCCGGATGGGGCGCTGACCGCCTGACAAGTGCCTTGTTCAATCCGACAGCGGCCTGCCGTGAGGACCCCGGTATTGAGGTCTATGGCGAGCGGCTGACCGCCCTCGACAATATGGCTCTGTCGCAGGAGGCTGCCGGGATGGCCCGGGCCATGCACGATACCGGGCTCGTCTCTGCCTATCATGCGGTCCTGCTGCGCTATCTGCGGGAGACGCGGCGCGATCTCATCCCCGACTGTCTGGGGCTGACCGCCACGGGCCGTGACAGCTATTCGACCTATGCCGAACTGGTGGACGCCCTGATAGACCGGGCCATTACGGTCGAGACGGCGCAGGCGATTTATGGCCTCTCGCTTCTTCTTGAGCGGGGGATTCTTCACCTGAGCGCCATGCCGCCGGCCCTCTGGCGCCTGATCCTCTGCTGAATATTCATTGGGATCCGCCAAAGACTCGGGACGGCCACTACTGGCTTAGGGAGCCACGGAC